>CAZUCW010000010.1:0-54497 GCA_964618825.1 uncultured Aquabacterium sp. | reverse complement strand
TGGCGCCACCGTGACCGGCACGGTCAAGAGCGTGGATGCCAAGGGCGCCGAAATTCTGCTGGCCGAAGATGTGGTGGGCTATCTGCGTGCCTCTGAAATCAGCACCGACCGCGTCGAAGATGCACGCAATGTGCTCAAAGAAGGCGACGAGGTTACCGCTTTGATCGTCAACGTCGACCGCAAGACCCGCGGCCTGCAACTGTCGATCAAGGCCAAGGACAACGCCGAGCAGCAAGAAGCCATGCAGACCCTGCGCGCCGAGAGCGTGGGCAATGCCGGCACCACCAGCCTGGGCGCTTTGCTCAAGGCCAAGCTCGACAACCAGAACAACGGTTGATCGACACGCGCTCGCCACGATGGCCTTGTGCTGCCGTGGCGAGCTCACCGATACCCGCCCATCTGCAAACGATGGGGGTGTCTGTGATGAGCTCAGCCCGTGCAGGGCTCATCACAGCCTCTTCCACATTGAACCGCGCATGACCCGCTCTGATCTCGTGACGCTGTTGGCCGAGCGCTTCAGCCAGTTGACGCACCGCGATGCTGAATTCGCGGTCAAAACCATGCTTGATGCCATGTCTGACGCCTTGGTGCGAGGGCACCGCATCGAGATTCGTGGTTTTGGCAGTTTTTCGATCAACCGCCGCCCACCCCGCATGGGCCGCAATCCGCGTTCGGGCGAGCAGGTGTTGATCCCCGAAAAACTCGTGCCACACTTCAAGCCCGGCAAGGCGCTGCGTGAGTCGGTGGACGCCCAGGCTGAGCAGGCCGCCAGCGACAGCGTTGCCAGCAATACCTCGCCCACACGCACCTGATATACGCCCCGATAAGCACCCGATACGCACTCTTCGGCCCTTCATGCGAACCCTCACCTGGCTGCTGCGCGCGGCGATCTTTTTCGTGTTGTTTGCCTTTGCACTCAACAATGAGCATGAGGCCGTAGTGAAGTGGTTTTTTGGCGCGCAGTGGCGGGCACCGATGGTTTATGTGGTGTTGGCAGCGTTTGGCCTGGGCAGCGCTTTTGGTGTGCTGGCAATGGTGCCAAGTTGGTGGCGCCACCGCCGCATGGCTCGGCAGCGTCCGATCACCCACGCCCCCGAAGCAGCGCCGGGCACAGATGCAGCGCCCGAGCCTGCCGGGGCCGCCGCGCCCGCTCACCCGCCGCGCGAGGGCCTGTGACGCGCGCCAGCCGCATGCAACGGCCGCCGTTTCGATCCTGCCCCACCCGATGCTTTAGCGAGTAACCACGCCGTGGACTTTAATTTTCAATGGCTGCTGTTTGCACTGCCCGGGGCGTTTGCGCTGGGCTGGCTGGCGTCGCGCTTTGATCTGCGCCAGCTCAAGCACGAAGAGCAGTCGTCGCCCAAGGCGTATTTCAAAGGGCTGAATCTGTTGCTCAATGAGCAGCAAGATAAAGCGATCGATGCGTTTATCGAGGCGGTGCAGCACGATCCAGACACCTCTGATCTGCACTTTGCGTTGGGCAATTTGTTTCGCCGTCGGGGCGAATATGAGCGTGCGGTGCGGGTGCATCAGCATTTGCTAGGGCGGGCTGATTTGCCACGTGCCGAGCGCGAACGCGCACAGCATGCGCTGGCACAAGATTTTTTGAAAGCCGGCCTGTTTGACCGCGCCGAGGCGGCTTTTGAAGCGCTCGATGGCACGGCCTTTGCCACGGATGCTCGGCTGGCCTTGCTGACGCTGTTTGAGCGCACGCGCGATTGGCACAAAGCTATTGATGTGGCGCGTCGGCTCGAAGCAGCAGGCGCGGGCTCGTTTGCGCCGCGTGTGGCGCACTATTGGTGCGAATTGGCGCTTGAGGCAGATGCACGGGGGCAGGCCGACGATGCCGAGGCCGCGCTGGCCAAGGCGCGTGAGGCAGCGCCGCAGGCTGCACGTCCGCGGGTGATTGCCGGACAGCGTTTGGCCCGGGCTGGACAGCATGCTCAGGCATTGGCTGAGTGGAGCGATTTGCTCGCGGTGCAGCCCAGCGCTTTTGCGCTGATCGCATCCGAGTTTGCCAAGAGCGCGCAAGCTTGTGGCCACACAGCCGACGCGTTGATCAAGCTGCGCGGCGTGTATGAGCGCGTGCCCTCAACCGATGTGCTGCAGGCACTGTCGACGTTGCAAGACGATGCCGGCGTGCGCCGCACGGCTTTGCTTGCACATTTGCAGCAGCATCCGTCGCTGTCGGCATCGCTGGGCCTGATCCATGAGCGGCTCGTTACCCGGCAGCCGCTGGCGGATACCGAGGTGGAGTGTTTGCAACGCGCCGTGGCTGTCGCCGCCAAGCCTTTGCAGCGCTACCGTTGCGCAGCTTGTGGTTTTGAGGCCCAGCATTACTTTTGGCAGTGTCCGGGCTGTCAGGGCTGGGAAACCTACCCGCCGCACCGCCTTGAAGATCTCTGAGATGCCCACGCCCGCTCATCCACCAGCCACGCCGCCGCTGTCGATCCTGATGTATCACCAGATCGGGCGCTACCCGCGGCCCGATGCGCACCGTGCGCTGTTTTGCCATATCGACCGTTTTCGCGATCAGCTGGGTTATCTCAAGTGGGCCGGGTTCGATGTGATCAATCTGAGCGAGGCGCGCGCGCGGTTGTTTGAGGGCAGGCCGTTCACACGGCGTTCGGTGGTGATCACGGTCGACGATGGCTATGACGATTTTCGTGAACACGCTTGGCCGGCGCTGCGCGCGCAGGGGCTGTCGGCCACGGTGTATCTGGTGAGTTCGCTGATCGGCCAGCGTGCGCGTTGGCTCACCGATTGGCCGCAGCAACCCGGTTTGATGGATGCCGCTGCAGTGCGCGAGCTGCGCCGCGAGGGCTGCGAGTTTGGCTCACACGCGGCCACGCACCCAAGGCTGTCGCGTCTGAGCGCTGAGCAGCAACGCGCCGAGATTGTCGACAGCAAGGCCGCGCTCGAAGATCTGCTGGGCGAGGCGGTGCCGCATTTTTGCTATCCCTATGGCGATTACTCGCTGCGCGCGCGCGATCTGGTGGCCGAGGCGGGCTATCACACAGCCACCACCTGCATCCGTGGCGCGGGCCATGTGTCGCATAACCCTTTCGAGCTCACGCGCAAGGCCATTTCTTACGGCGACAACCTGCTGGGTTTTGCCTGGAAGCTGCACGCCAAGCAGGCACGCAAGGGCCAAGGGGCCTTGCCGGATCAGGCCTGAGCGATGCGCGTCGTTCACGTTTTGCACAGCCACGGTTACGGCGGCGCCGAAAACCACGCGCTGATGATGATGCAGGGCCAGCGCGAAGCCGGGCACGATGTGCTCTTCGCCGGGCCGCTCGATTCGTGGATTGGCCGCGCCTGTGCCAGCGAAGGTATCGAGGCGGTGCACCTGGGCATGCACGGCATCGCCGATTTGGTGTCGCATCTCAAGCTCGCGTATTGGGTGCGCCGCTGGCGCGCCGATATCGTGCACGGCCATCTCATTCGAGGAGCGATGTATGCCGGGTTGGCGGGCCATCGCCACCATGCACCGCTGGCAGTGTGCACGGCCCACGCCACCACGGCGCGCACGCACATGCAGCGTTGTGCACACATCATTGCGGTATCGGGCGCGGTGCGCGATAACCTGATCCGCGCAGGCTATGAGGCCGCACGCATCACGGTGATCCACAACGGCGTGCCCGATGGGCCGGCCCCAACCAGCAGCGATGTTGCGGTGGCGCGCGCCGCGTTGCGCGCCGAACTCGGTATCCCCGCCGGGGTGTGCGCCGTGGCCAATGCGGGCCGTTTTGTGCCCGATAAGGGACAAGATCTTCTCGTGCAAGCGCTGGCGCAAACGCCACCTGAGGTGCACCTCTACCTGATTGGCGATCCGGCCACCGACTTTGGCCGCACGGCACTGGCCACACTCAACGATCAGCCGGCGCTTGCCGCACGCGTGCATTGCTTGGGCTACCGGCACGATGTGCAGCGCATTCTGCCGGCGTTTGATATGTATGCGCTGTCGTCGCGGCGCGAGGCGCTGCCGCTGTCGCTGGTTGAAGCGTTTGCCGCACGCCTGCCCGTGATCGCCACCACCGTGGGTGGTGTGCCCGAGATCGTGCTGCATGAGCGCACCGGGCTACAAGTGCCACCCAACGATGCCCCCGCGCTGGGGCAAGCGATGGCGCGGCTGCACGCCGAGCCCGCACTGGCCCAAGCGCTGGCACGTGCCGGACGCGAGCATTTCGAGCGCCACCTCACGGCACAACGCATGGTTGAGCAAACCCTGGCGGTCTACACGCGAGCGCTGCAGCACGAGGGGTTGCGATGAGCACCACAGCTGCATCCCGCGCCGAGCCGCGCCGCATTCTTATCGTGCGCCTCTCGGCACTGGGCGATATCGTGATGGCCTCGGGCCTGATCCCGGCACTCAAGGCACGCTACCCCCACGCCGAGATCTCGTGGGTGTGCGAGCCCGTGTGCGCGCCGCTGCTCAAACACAACCCTCGCCTCAAGCAGATCATCATTTGGCCGCGCGGCGAGTGGCAGGCGCTACTCAAGGCCAAGCGCTATCTCGATCTGTGGCGTGCCATTCGGGCCTTTCGTGCGCAGCTGCGGGCCGAACATTTCGATCTCGTGCTGGATGCCCAAGGCCTGCTCAAAAGTGGCCTGGTGGCATGGTTTACCGGCGCGCCCCGGCGCGTGAGCATCATCGCCCGCGAAGGCAGCCACCGCCTGGTGCACGAGGTGGTGGTGCCTCCGCCAGGCGCTGATCCGGTGATGGGCTCTGAATACCGCTACCTCGCTCACGCTCTGGGCGCGCCGCCAGGCAGCTTTGTGCACGATCTGGCCGTTGGCGAGGCGCAGCGTATGCACGCCCGCGAGGTGCTGCGCGAGCGCGTACACGCGGCCTGGGGCAGCGCACCAACACGGCCTCTGGTGGTGCTGGCGCCCTTCACCACGCGAGCGCAAAAACATTGGGTTGAAACCCATTGGATCGAGCTGGGGCGGCAAATGCTGGCGCGTGGCCTGCAACCCGTGGTGCTGGGCGGCCCGGCTGATCGCGAGGCTGCTGAGCGCATCTGCGCCGGCCAGCCGCAGCTGCTCAATTTGGCCGGCGCGCTCAAGCTCGACGAAAGCGTGGCGCTGATCGCCGATGCACAACTGCTCGTTGGCGTCGACACCGGCCTCACGCACATGGGCTCGGCGTTGCGCGTGCCCACCGTAGCGCTGTTTGGCTCAACGCGGCCCTACCGCGAGGGCCCCAAAGACGGCCCGATCACACGCACACGCATCCTCTACGATGCCCTGCCCTGCTCGCCCTGCCGGCGCCGCCCCGCCTGCAATGGTGCGTTCACCTGCATGGTGCAAATCACCGTCGAGCGCGTGCTGCAAGCCAGCCTTGCGCTGCTGGAGCCCACGGCATGAAAGTGCTGCACATCGAAGCCGGCAAACACCTCTACGGCGGTGCGCTGCAGGTGGTGTTTTTGCTGCGCGGACTCAAGGCGCGCGGCATTGACAGCGTGCTCGCCTGCCCCACCGGCAGCGCCATTGCCGCCGAGGCAGCACCGCACGCCCGCGTGGTGCAAATGAAGATGGACGGCGACGCCGATGTGGGCCTCACGGGCCGGCTGCGCCAATTGATACGCAGCGAACGCCCCGACGTGATCCACCTGCACAGCCGACGTGGCAGCGATCTGTGGGGCGCGCTGGCGGGCCGGCTCGAAGGCGTGCCCGTGGTGCTCAGCCGCCGCGTCGACAACCCCGAATCCCGCCTCGTGGTGCGGCTCAAATACCGGCTCTACAACGAAGTGATCACCATCTCTGATGGCATTCGCCAAGTGCTGCTTGCCGAGGGCGTGCCGCCCGCCAAACTGCACTGTGTGCTCAGCGCCGTCGACACCGAGCGCTACCGCCCCGATCGCTCACACCTCGCGTGGTTTCGCAGCAGCTTCGGTGTGGCCAACGATGAACTCACCATCGGCATGGTGGCGCAGTTCATCGCGCGCAAAGGCCACACCACTTTGCTCGATGCCCTGCCCGAGGTGTTGGCGCGCCACCCCCGGCTCAAGGTGATCCTCTTCGGGCAAGGCCCTTTGCGCGACGCCATCGCCGCGCGCGTGCAGGCCGATGCCTTGCTGGCCCAGCATGTGCAGCTGCCCGGCTTTCGCAACGATCTTGATCGCATCCTGCCCTGCCTTGATGCGCTGGCCCACCCGGCTCACCTCGAAGGCCTGGGCGTATCTCTGCTGCAAGCCGCAGCCTGTGGCGTGCCGCTGGTGGGCGGACGTGCCGGCGGTATCCCCGAAATCATCCAACCCGGCCTCAACGGCGAGCTGATCACCCCCGGCGACACCGCTGCGCTGGTGCGTGAACTGAACAAAGTGCTGGATTCAGCCGAGCTGCGCCAACGCTATGGCCAGGCGGGCCGGCAATGGGTGCTTGAGCGCTTTTCGATTGATGCAATGGTCGAGGGCAACCTGAGCGTGTATCAACGAGCCGTGGCCCGGCATCTACAGGGCTGATCAGGCCTGCTGCAGCAGCGCATCCACGCACGCCGCCAAATCGGCAAAGGCGGCATCTGCACCTGCCAAGCCATCGGTGGATTCAGCGTTATCAGACCTCACGAGATAGGCGCGGCCCACCCCTGCCGCGCGCGCAGCTTCGATATCTGAGGGCTTATCGCCCACCATGAACGACTGCGCCAGCGACAAACCATGCTCGCGCGCCGCCCGCAACACCATACCGGGCTCAGGCTTGCGGCAATCGCAATCCACCGCCAACGCAGGCACGGTGCCCTTGGGGTGATGCGGGCAGTGATACACCGCCTCAACCCCAGCCCCCGCCGCTGCCAGCGCTTCGCACATGCGGCGCGTGAGCTCTTGATACTGCGCCTCGGTGTACATGCCACGCGCCAAACCCGATTGGTTGGTAACGACGATCAGCACATAACCCGCCTCGCGCAAACGGCGCATGGCATCCACCGCACCGGGGACAAACTCGAATTCATCCCAACGATGCACATAGGCGCGATCAAGGTTGATCACGCCATCGCGATCCAGAAAAACCGCCTTGCGCGGCAACGTCAACGCCGCGCGATGGTGATGCGCAGCCGCCGCATCAGCCGCCTGCCCAGCGCGAATGCGCTGCACGAGCGCGGTGGTCGAAAAACCGTCCACAAACGGTATGGCCAGCGATTCACCGCCCCAAGAGCGCACCACGCGCGTCTCGTCGAGCGTTTCCATATCGTAATCACCACCCTTAACGTAGAGATCAGGGCGCACCTGTTTGATCAGCTCAACGGGCGTACGCTCATCAAAAAAGGTCACGAGCGACACCGACGCCAGCCCGGCCAGCACCGCCGCACGATCGTCCGCCGTATTGAGCGGGCGGTCTGGCCCCTTGCCCAGAGATCGAGCCGAGGCATCGCTGTTGACAGCCACCACAAGCGAGCCGCCCAGCTGGCGCGCCGCATGCAGGTAGCTCACATGGCCACGATGCAACACATCAAACACCCCGTTGGTAAACACCACGGGCTTGGGCAGTGCAGCCACACGTTGCGCCGCCTCATCGCGCGAACACACCTTGTCGATCAGGCTGGGGGTAGACATCGGGCGTCCCAGGTGGCCGCTCATGCAGCGCTCAATTCGTCGTAGCTCACCGTGGCGGTGCCAAATTTGGCCACCACGATGGCGCCGGCACGGTTGGCCTGCACCATCGCATCGCGCCAGCTCAGGCCACAGGCCAGCATCACGGCCAAAGTGGCGATCACGGTGTCGCCCGCGCCGGTAACGTCGGCCACCTCGCGTGCCAAGGCCGGCACATGCGTAGCACCGTGTTCATCAAACAGCGTCATACCCTCTTCAGATCGCGTGAGCAGCAGCGCCTGCAAACCCAGCTCGCGCCGCAGCCCTTGCGCCTTGGCCTCAAGCTCGGCCTCACTGCCCCAGGCACCCACCACCTGAGCCAACTCGGCGCGATTGGGCGTGATCACGCTGGCACCAGCGTAGCGCCGGTAATCGCTGCCCTTGGGATCCACCAGCACCGTTGTGCCAGCGGCCCGCGCCAGCTCGATCATGCGCGGAATGTGCGCCAGCCCCCCCTTGCCGTAATCAGAGAACAGCACCACATCGTGCTGCGCCAGCTCGCGCTCAAAATCGCCCAGCATCTGCGCCAGCACTTCGTGATCTGGCTCTTTTTCAAAATCAACCCGCAGCAACTGCTGCTGGCGGCCAATCACGCGCAGCTTCACGATGGTCTGCATGGCATCGTCTTGCCCCAACACGGCCCGCACACCATGCGCCTGCAGCAGCTCACGCAAGCGTGCAGCGGGCTCATCTTTGCCCACCATGCTCAACAAGGTAGCTTGCGCGCCCAGCGTTTTGGCGTTGAGCGCCACGTTCGCCGCGCCACCCACGCGCTCTTGCTCGCGCGCAATGCGCACCACCGGCACGGGTGCTTCGGGCGAAATGCGCTCGACCGCACCAAACCAGTAGCGATCGAGCATCACATCGCCCACCACCAGCACACGCCGCGCGGCCACGTCTTGCCGCAACGGCAACGGCGCCGTCATCAAACCCTTTGCGTTCATTTCAGGCCAGCCCCAGCGATTGTTCGACCATGCCACACAGGGTGTGCCCGATCAAAATGTGTGCTTCTTGAATACGCGCCGTGGTGCGGCTCGGCACCACGATGGCCACATCGCACAACGGCGCCAGCGCCCCGCCATCGCGCCCAAGCAGGCCGATCACGTGCACGCCAATGCGACGCGCCTCTTCAACCGCGCGGATCACGTTGCGCGAATTGCCCGATGTCGAGATGCCGATGAGCACATCGCCCGCGCGGCCCAACCCGGCCACCTGACGCGCAAAGATTTCGTCAAACGAATAATCGTTGCCGATGCAAGTGAGTGCTGAGGTATCGGTGGACAAAGCCACGGCGGCGAGCGGACGGCGATCGTGCACCAAGCGCCCAGTGAGTTCAGCCGCCAAGTGCTGGCTGTCGGCGGCTGAACCGCCATTGCCACAAAACATCAGCTTGCCGCCCGCAGCCAGCGCATCGCCCGCCAAGGCACCGCCACGCTGCACCGCCGGCGCGATGCTGTTCAAACCGCGAAACAGCTCAAGATGTTCCGCCAGGTTGTGCTCAAAAAGTGTGCTCATCCCAGTGTGTTTCAGCGTGAAAGAGTCAACGCAACGTCATATTGTGGCACCCACCCTCTCAAGCCACCGGCGCCGCGTGGGCGCAAGGCAAAATAGCGCGCTCTGCGCCCCATCCTCGGCCTTGTCCCTGCCTCGTCGCCCATGCCCAAACCGTCTGCCCCCCTGCCCAAAACCGTCGTGCTGCTGCAATACACCGGCATTGGCGATCTGGTGTGGCACGTGCCATATTTCAAGGCCATTGCCGATCAAAGCCTGGGGCGCAAGATCACGCTGGTGGCGCAACCGTCAACACTGGCCAAGGGCTTCTTGGCTCATGAGCCCTGGATCGAGCGCATCATCGACCACGACCACCGCCCCCGCCGCGGCGAAAAACGCAAGGGCCAGCACGCGGGCCTGCGTGGCATGTGGCGCATGGCACAAACGCTGCGCCAAGGGCAGTTTGATCGCATCGTGCTGTTTTCGGGGCGCCCCAGCCGGGGCCTGATCGCTGGGCTCAGCGGTATCCCGCAACGGTTGGGCTTTGGCTACAACCCGCTGCAGCGCCTGTTCTTAAACCAGCCGCCCTACATCAAACGCTACGTTGGCCCCTCGCTGGCGGTCTACCCCGAGGCATCAGATTTCGTCGTGGCCCACGGCTTTTGCAAAACCCCGCAGGTGCCCCGCCTGACGCCGCCACCCGAATTGGTGGCCGAGATGCGCGCACGCTTTGCGCATCTGCCGCGTCCGCTATACATGTTTGCCATCGGCACCTCTGAAGTCCACAAACAATGGGGTGCCAATAACTTTGTGGATCTGGCACAGCGCCTGATCGCCTCAGGCTGCGGCGTGGTGCTGATCGGCGGCCCAGCCGAGCGTGATCTGGCCAAAACCATCGAGACACGCATGCCCGACACCACCCGTGCCGCCTTTGGTGTGCTCACCGATGCCACCGTGCTGGGCAGCACCGCAGCACTCAGCGTGGCCGATGCCTGCGTGGGCAACGACACCGGCATGGTCAATGTGTCTGCCGCTGTCGAGCGCCCCACCTACGTGATCATTGGGCCGCGCGCCACCCTCGATCATGATCCGTTGATGCACATGATCATCGCCCCAAAGCTGTCCGACATTTCTGTCGACCGCGTGTTCGAACTGCTAACAGAGGCCCGCCATGGCGCAAAACTCGCCTGAGCAAACGGTTGAGCTGCGCGAAACCGGGCGCAAGCTGCTGGCTTACGGCAAGCCGCACTGGAAGATGTTTCTGGCCTCGTTCGTGTTTTTCACGCTCGGCGCAGCCGTTGAGCCCGTGATTCCGGCGCTGTTCAAAAAACTGATCGATTCGGGTTTTAAAGAAGGCCTCAACTACCCGCTGTGGCTGGTGCCCATCGTGATCATCGGCCTGTTCGCGGTTCGTGGTGGCTTCAACTTTGCCGGCAACTACAGCATGACGTCGAGCATCTCGAGCGTGGTGCTCGATCTGCGCCACGACCTCATGCGCGGCCTGTTGCGTGCCGACGCACGGCTGTTCACCTCGGTAAGCCCAGGGCTGGCCGTCACCAAAATCATCAACGATCCCCAGTTCGCCTCACAAACCCTGGGCAACGTGGTGATCTCGGTGATCAAAGACAGCATGTCGTTGGTCTTTTTGATGGGCTACCTGCTGTATCTCAACTGGCAACTCACGCTGCTGTCTTTCATCAGCATGCCGTTGCTGGGTGTGTTGCTCAAAAAAGTGCAAAAGCGCCTATCGCACGTCGGCCAAGCGCAATACGAATCCCAACAACGTCTGGTGAACACCGTTGATGACAACGCACGCGCCTGGCGTGTTGTGCGCACCTTTGATGCCACCCAATTCGAACTCAACCGCTTTGAAAAAGAAGCCCATGTGCTGCGTCGTCTGGTGCTCAAAACCATGTCCACCAGCTCGCTCATCACCCCGATGACGCAAGTTGTGGCTGCGATTGGCGTATCAATCATCATCACGCTGGCCATCCATCAAGCCAGCCAGGGCTCAACCACTGTTGGCGAATTCGTTTCGTTCATCACCGCCTTGTTGATGACCATCTCGCCCATGCGCCACCTCACCGATGTCTACCAGCCGGTTACGGGCGCACTCATCACAGCTCGTGGCGCCTTCGATCTCATCAACGCGCCGGTCGAGCCCGATCACGGCACCCAAGATCTGCCCACGTCGCGCGGCGAAATCGAGTTCAAAGATGTCCGCGTCCACTACGAAGGTGCTGCAACCCCGGCGCTGGATGGTTTTAATCTGCACATCAAAGCCGGCCAGACCATCGCCTTGGTCGGCTCATCGGGAGCGGGCAAAACCACGGTGGTCAACACCCTGCTGCGATTCGCCCTCATCGAACACGGCGACATCTGCCTCGACGGCGCCTCGATCGCCGATCTCAAGCTCGCCAGCCTGCGTCGTCACTTTGCGGTGGTTTCGCAAGACATCGTGCTGTTCGACGGCTCGATCGCGCAAAACGTGGCCTACGCCAGCCCGCGCGGCATCGACCGCGAACGCATCGAGCAATGCCTGCGCGCAGCCAACCTCTGGGCCCATGTGAGCGCCTTGCCGCAAGGCATGGACGCCCCCATCGGCACCAACGGCAGCATGCTCTCGGGCGGCCAGCGCCAGCGCCTGGCCATCGCTCGTGCGCTCTACCGCGACGCCTCGATCTGGATCTTCGACGAAGCCACCTCAGCGCTCGACTCCGAATCCGAAGCCATCGTGCAGCGCTCGATCGAAGACCTGCGCCACGCCAAAACACTCATCCTCATTGCCCACCGTCTGAGCACCATCAAAAACGCCGACGTTATCTGCGTGATGTCCGAAGGCCGCATCATCGAGCAAGGCACCCACACCGAACTGATTGAGCGCGGCGGCACCTACGCCAACATGGTCCGCATCCAATCGGCACATTGATCGTCCATCACCAGCCTTCAGCGAGCCCCCTCATGATCATCATCACCGGCGCCACCGGCTTCATCGGATCGAACATCGCCGCCGATCTCAACGCACGAGGCCGCACCGATTTATTGCTCGTCGACGATCTCGGCACCCAGGGCAAATGGAAGAACATCGCCAAACGGCGCTTCGTTGATCTTGTCGACTACCGCGATCTCGACCGCCTGCTGCCCTCGCTCCAGCGGGCCGACGCGGTGTTTCATATGGGCGCCAACTCATCCACCACCTCGACCGATGGCGACGAGATCCTGCGCGTCAACCTGCGCGCCTCGATGGCCTGGTGGAACTGGTGCACGCAAACTGGCAGCCCCTTCATCTACGCCTCATCAGCGGCCACCTACGGCGATGGTGCACAAGGCTTCAACGACGACCAGAGCCCGGCAGCGCTAGACCGCCTTGCCCCGCTCAACCTCTACGGCTGGTCGAAGCACCAATTCGACAAATGGGCCGTTGAGCGCGCGGCCGAGGGCAAAGCGCCACCGCAGTGGGCCGGACTCAAGTTCTTCAACGTCTACGGCCCCAACGAATACCACAAGGGCGACATGAAGAGTCTGGTCGCAAAGAACACCGCGCTGGTGGCACGCGGCGAAACCATCCGCTTGTTCAAATCCTACAAAGCCGGCTTTGCCGACGGCCAACAACTGCGCGATTTTGTTTACGTCAAAGACTGCTGCGCCGTGATGCTGTGGCTGCTCGACAACCGCCACGCCAGTGGCCTGTTCAACCTAGGCACAGGCCAAGCGCGCAGCTTCGTTGATTTGATACAAGCCATTGGCACTGCACTCAACCAGCCCGTGAACATCGAGTTCGTCGACATGCCCGAGAGCATCCGCCCCAACTACCAATACTTCACCGAAGCGAAGATGGACAAACTGCGGGCAGCAGGCTACAGCGCTGATTTTTATGGGCTCGAAGATGGGGTGAAGGATTACGTCACAGGGCACCTCACTCGTCCCGATGCTTATCGCTAACACCACCCCAAGGCTCATTGCTCCCACAACAACCATGCTTGAGTTGCCCGACGTCACCTTGTGCTGCGTCGACACACGCAGCGTGCCGCAAGCGCTCTACGCCGTACAGCAATGCCTGTCGGTCGCTCGTTTTGGCCGCACTATATTTCTAGGCCCAAATCCAACCGAATTGAATATCACGCCACCCGAAGAGGTCGAATGGATCACGATCCCCTTGCTCAAAGGCATTACCGACTACAACCATCTGATGCTGCAAGGGCTGGCACAGCACATCACCACATCGCACGTCCTCATCGTGCAATGGGACGGCTTCATCACCCACCCCCAGCTGTGGCTGCCCGAATTCATGGCATACGACTACATCGGCGCGCCGTGGTACCACGGTGGACGCCCGGGCTACGTGGGCAACGGCGGATTTTCTTTGCGCTCAAAAAAACTACTGGATGCCCTAAGCAAGATCAACACCGACTCCACCGAGCCAGAAGATCACGAGATCTGCATCAACCGTCGCGCTGAGCTAGAACGCGATCACGGTATTCGCTTCGCGCCGCTCGATGTGGCACAAACCTTTTCATGCGAATACGGAACGTACCGCCCCAGTTTTGGGTTTCATGGGATGCATAACTTTGCGCACATGATGCCCCCAGACAAACTTAGCGACTGGCTGGCTACAGCGCCCGCCGAAATCTTGATCAACAAACACACACGCAAACTGATCAAAGAACTCATGAAGACCCAAAGGGCTTCCGAAGCCAGTTTGCTACTGAAAAAGCGAGCGTGTTGCTTGGGGTGGAACAGCGACCATATCGTGATGAGCGCGCGCATCAAGCTGAATCATCTGTTCGGCGGGTAGATCTCCCCGGGGGAGTAGCTGGGACCCGCGCGCTCGGTGGCCATCGATTTACACCAAACGCCGTTGCCGATTACGAAGCAGACAACTCCATGACAAAAAATAAGCGTGTTGTAATCGTTCGACCCGTTTAACGGAATAAATATCAATCGTGTCTGACATGTCGATCATAAAAACACTGAGGGAGTGGAACAAAAGGCGCTTGCATGCCCGTCGACGAGGTCGCCACTGGGCAACCTACGGCGATTGGATACGGCAACAGGCCTTGCACAACACGCCAGCAAAGACCAGTGCAGATGCAATCCTGATCGTGATCGATGTGAGCTGTTGCAGCCCAAAGGCGCTCAGCAAAACCTGCGACTCTCTGATCAGTAACCAAGAGCACTCCAACTGGCTCGTCAGGTTCGTACAGCACAAAAAAGAAAATCGAAACACCGCCGCGCTGAAGCAAGCAGCCACCAAACTTGGTTCTCGCGCAGCGTGGTGCGATGCGGCCACGACCCCTGCTTCGCTGGCTCACGACATCCGTTCTAATCGTATTCAGTGGGTGTGCCTCTTAGAAGCTGGCAGCACCCTGGCTCCAGAGTCTTTGACTACGGTTCTGAATGAGGCCCAGAGGCATCCGCACCTACGCTTGGTCTATAGCGACCACGATCACATTGACTGTCGATCAACACGTTTTGCGCCGCACTTCAAACCCGACCTCAACCCTGAGTTGCTGCTGTCATGGAACTACATCGGCAACACCTTCTTCATCAGGGCAGACCACCTGGCACTCGACGACCTGTTTCGAGAACATGAAGACCTGAACGCCCAGCGGTGGCGCCTTCTGCTCAAAGCAACATGTGATGCTAGCGGTGACACGGTTTGGCATGTACCCAAGATGCTGCACCACGTGTGGTTCGACGGTACCAAGGCAAACCCGCTGCGTGATGAAGCCATCTTTAGCTGCTCCCGCGTCACGCCATGCATGACAACGGTACTAAAGGAGCACCTTGCGCAGTTTTCTCCTGGCAGCACGATAAGCGAACTCCCAGATCACATCGGTTTTCGGGTTCACTTCCCCATTCCGAAACCCGCACCGCTCGTCAGTATCCTGATTCCGACACGCAATGCAAAACTCCTCGTAGAGCAGTGCATACGCTCGCTGCTTGATGTTACTGATTACCCCCACTACGAAATCATCCTGATCGACAACGGCTCAGACGACCCAGCCGCTCTCGAGTGCTTCGAGCAATTGGCTCGAGACCCTCGTGTGCGTATCACTCGCGATGATCGGCCCTTTAATTACTCCGCATTGAACAATGCAGCCGTTGCCCACGCCAAAGGTGAGTTCATCCTTTTGCTCAACAACGACACTGAATTCAAACAGGCCAGCTGGCTCACAGAAATGGTTTCTCTGGCCTGCCGCCCTGGTATCGGTTGCGTTGGCGCCAAACTTCTCTACCCCAACGGAAACATTCAACACGTTGGCGTTATTACCGGCATCGGTGGCGTGGCCGGTCACGCCTTCGTCGGCATGCCGGGAGACATCGCCGGCTACTTTAATCGCGCCCAGCTACTGCACAGTGTCAGCGTCGTCACCGCTGCGTGCTTGATGATCAAGCGATCAATTTACGAAGCGGTTGGTGGGCTTAATGAAACTGATTTGGCAGTAGCCTACAACGATGTTGATTTTTGCCTGCGCGTACGCGAGGCAGGTCATCGCAATCTGCTGACGCCTTTTGCCGTGGCTTACCACCACGAAACAGCTACCCGTGGCAGCGATTTTGATCGCATCAATATTGATCGATTCCGTCGCGAGCAAGCCTACATGCTTCGCACTTGGGGCTCATCTCTTGAATACGACCCCGCCTATAACGTGAACCTCACGCTCAAAGGCTGCAACTTCGAGATTTCCCCTCACCCGAGAAACCGCGAAAATGCCTAACCACAGCGTACACGCCAGCGACGGCTGCGCCCCACGACAGCGCCTCGACGCTTCTGCGTCACGTTTGGTTTTTTTGGCCTGTTCGATGCTGATCCTAGTGGGCAAGTTTTGGTACATCCATCACACGGCCAGCCCATTTCCGTTTTGGGATCAGTGGGATGGTGAAGTACTCGTGCTCATGCGTCACTACCTTGACGGCAGCCTGTCATGGTCAGACTTCTTCACCCCAGCCAACGAACATCGCATCGTTTACACACGCCTGATCAACCTCGCAGCATTCATCGTTCAGGGTGAGCGAATGAACTGCATCTTGCCCATCTATGTTCAATCGCTGATTCACGCGACTGCAGGTATTTTGTTGTTGAGAGAACTCAACCGCGAACGCCCCCAGTGGTTGCTTTCGATAGCCCTCGCACTGCCTTTTGCATGGCCCGTCAGCAGCGAGAACATGTTCTGGTCGTACCAATCTCAGGTCTATATCCAGATCCTGTCTTTCACACTTGCGGCGATTTGGTTGGCTCAACCCAACTACAGCCTTGTCCGCATGCTGTTGTTGATCGTCTTCACGTGGGCAAACATGGCCACCACATTGCTGATGCCTGTGCTGGGCATCTGCGCCTCGTATCTTCATTACGCGGCAACCCGTGAGCACAAGCATTTGCGCAACATGGCCATCTTTGCTGCGCTGGCAGCGGCCATTTACCTGACGATTCCATTTAACCCTGCACACGCCTCAATGAAGGCGACCTCATTCAGCGCTTTCTTCAGTGAATTAATTCACTACCTGGGGCGTCCGCTGGGTGCAGGCTGGTTGGCTTGGCTCCCCTTTGTATGGTGCTCGTGGCTGGTGGTGATCAGCGGGCAACGTAGCCCACAGCTCATCACACCGTGGCTACTTTACGTGCTGGTGCTCAGCCTCTCAACTTTGGCGAGTTATGGGCGCCAAGGTGGCGTACCCGACCGATACAACGACTATCTTGCACTGGCATATGTTGCTGCTGTAATGACCGTAGGACATGGGCTGTTTGCTCAACCAAACCTCTTTCGTTTTAAGTTTGTGCCCCTCAAAGTCACAGCCTTGGCGGCTATCGCGCTTATTGCTTATGCCGCGTACTCTCGCATTGAAGGTGACCGAAAAATCTGGGCTCACCGGTACGCAGACGGCGCAAGGGCAGTCGCCGGTGTTTTTGCTGCCTATCCCATCTCTCCACTAGCGGCAGAGGATCATCTTCAGCAAGCAAAACAAAATGTCTACCCGAATGATGCTGTGCTTGCACAAATGCTCACGCACCCTGCATCAGCGTATATGTTCAGAGATTGGATTCCTCCTGAACATCGAAACCTGATTACTCGACCAAGCACGCGATAACCCCCCAGGAGACACGCATGGGCTTGGCGCCTTCTCCTGCTGCACCAAATCGCAAAGGCAAAACGGTTTGGTGGTTCGCCTTTTCTGCACTCATCCTGATCGCAATCAGCCGTGATCATCGCTGGCTGGCCTCGGGCGAAATGTGGGCCGAAATGGGATCGAACTACTTTCTGCATGCTCGCCAAGCTGCTTGGCCTGCCTGGCTGATCTCCACAGATGCCGGATACCTACCGATACCCCAACGCCTGCTGGCTGCACTGGCGCACGTAGCGCATATTCCAGTCGCTTGGATTCCGCACACTTACAACACATTCGCTGTTGTCTTCACATCGCTTGCTCTTGCTGCATTTGCTCATTCGTGGTTCAGGCCACTGCTGCGCAACGATATTGCCCGTGCAGTTATTTGCCTGCTATGGGGCACGGTTCTCGATTTTGAAACCCGCAGCTTTATCAACTTCACATATGCCTGTGCTCTGCTGATAGCGTTGGCCTGTGCCAGAGTAATAGCCACGCCGCAGGACAGAATTCCGAGGTGGGTCTGGCTTTTCCCGTTGCTGCTGTTGTCCAAGCCAGCGGTCTTAACCGCGTACCCGCTGATTGTCTTGGCGGCGTTGTGTTCTCGCGGAAAAATGCGAGTGATTGCGGCTCTCTGTTCTTTGTCCGTTGTGCTGCAACTCTTAACCTTGGCCGTCAGCAAAGCCGAGGGGATCATGCCGCTGCAATCAGCGAACACCGGTCTGTGGGATGCACTCCGTGCCACAGTCGGGTACAGCATCGGCTACCTCGGAACCGTAGCACTCGGACACGATCTTTATGGCCATCTTGCCAGCAAACCCACCGCCATACTGCTACTGCCTGGGCTGATCGTCGTTGCGTGCCTAGCCATCACAAACTGGCGTAAAGCAGGCCCTTCGGCTTGCGCGTTGACCACTTGCGGCGTCGTGCTGCTGTTGGGCAACATGGCGCTCAATGCTGTGGCACTCAGCGTTGAATGGCATCCCTTGATGCACAAGCTACGTCACCTGGGGCTTTATCGGCACGTAATCGTTGCTTTCTGGGGGGGCTCTCTGGTGCTGCTTGGTTTGTGGCAGGCTTGGCACACAAACGCTGCTACCGCAGTACGCACAGCAGGCCCCGCCTGGCGCGCGCACATCCTGCTCATCTGGCTGTGCATTGCCTACGCGCAATGGTTTGTTTTGGGATGGCGCGCGAGCCGCCCCCCGGAATCGCCTTTACTGGGCAACAGCGAATGGCAAGCTCAAGCCAAAGCTATTGAGCGGGGCGATACCCCTCTGTGCGTGCTCGTCGACCCTTTTGCATGGGGCCTCTACGGACAAAATTGTGTGCGGCTCAATCGAGAAACCATTCTTCACGGGCCTTGGAAACATACGCTGCCCGTTCAGGATGTAGAACTTCGAATCCCACCTTCAGCTCAGGGGCGAGATCTGCTGGCAATAGCTTTTGTCGTACAACTTGATGCGGCACAGCCTCCTCACCAAGTTCAGGCCAGCGTACAAGCCATTGATGGAGAACCTCTGGCTGGTATTCGTTTTTCTGGCAATCGACAACTCTCGACAGCTGGCGCAGCCATCGTCTTGCGTTCACCAAAAGCGGTACGAGCAGAACACTACGTCACCCTGCGGTTCAGCTCACCAGTTCGGCTGCTACAGATGCAAGACACGCAAGGCAATTGGGAGGTGGCAACCATGTGGATGGGTGCGCCACTAAAGAATGAAAGCGAACGCGACCGCTGAGAAGAAACACTAGCAAGCAATGCTGCGCCCCGCTGGCGCTTTTCTGCTCTTAGCGAGAAGACTGAACAACAACACAAAACTGGCTATCGCAAAAGCTCTCCCAAACAACAGGAAAGAGTCCTTCCCGAAAATAGTCGGCTGTTGCGCATACACATATCCCATAGGCAGGCGCAGATCCCAGTGCATAAACCGATCGGTAAACACTGAAAGACTGTCGAACAGCGGGCTCGTGGGGCAATAGGCCCATTTGAGCAAGAAAGTTAGCTGCCAGACAGCAAACACCACCAGCTGCGCCCTCGATCTCCCTTGATCATGCAACACAACCGGCAGTGTTACTGCAGCCCAAGTCATCCAGCCAGCAGAATGAAATGCGAACGCCCCGATACCAAGGGTCACGCAAGCTACTGCCCACCAAGAATGGCGAACAGCCCGCCACTGTATATAAGCCAACAGAAAGAAGCAGGTTGCAACAAACCAATACTGTTTGTGCATTTTGAGGTTCATCACCAAAAAATGCACGCCAGCCCCCATCTGCTCACGATAGGCAGATGATCCGGAGTGCGGCCACTCTGAAGCCTTGAAGAGAATAAACACACATAGGATCGTCAGCCCCGCTAGGGCCCTACGTCGCCACCCCTGCTGCTGCAAAACAAGAAAAGGGGCGAACAGCAGCGCGAAGGGCTTCAGCAGCACCGAGGCCAACCACAACACAAACTCTGCAAGCCCACCCCAGCCCGATACCGGCTCCACCTTTTGTCGACGATCCTGCAAACAAAACACAAAGACGAGAGGCGCCGCCACAAACAAATCGTATTGCCCTGAATAAAACTGGTGAAAGATAACGACACTGCTGCACCAGTAAGTTAATAGCATCCACTTAAAGCTGGTGCGGCGTGTTAACCATAATGCCACCAGCAGATCGGCCACAAAAATCGGGCTTTTAATCAGCGAATACAAGTGGCCGGCAGGTGGTTCGTGAGGAGGTATCGGGTTGATATCGCCCAAGCTCACCAGCCACCGGAGAACATAAAACAGGGCCGGCGGATACGGAAAATCGGAGTGCTCGTTCAGCGCTCGATAAGCCCACGGATCTTCATGCGGGAACGCCAAGGCGTGTTGAAGAAAAACAAGAAAGCGATAGATGTCAAAGTGCCCCGTAAAGAAGCACAAAAACACCTTTAGGAACAACACGGTTAGAAACAACGCCTTGGCCCAAACGGGCGCCTGCTGCCATCGCGCAGGCCAACCGACATGCGGCGAAGAGGCTCCGATGTTTAGCGCCTTCATCGACAAACGTTGATTTGCTGCCGATACCGCTCGGCATCCCAATTTAAAAGAGCGGCCACCTGCTCCAGCGTGAGGGGCTGCAGCACTTGTGTGGGTGATTGGCGCAACAGAACATCAGCGTAGCAGCGCAACTGTGCCAATTTGCTGGCCGAGAGTGGCTGCAACGAAAACACACCAACATCTCGGATGAAATGGGGCTGATCGATCACAGGGTCGCTCGTTTCGGTGCAATAAATTCGCGCAGCCTCAACGCTGTCGTGGCAAAGGGGTGATGCGCCCAAAAAAACCACGTGATCGGGATACAGGGCCCAGGATTGGCTCATGCGCCGAAGCCCCGAAGCGCTGAGATCTAGGCGTTGCACCACAAGATCGTTGATGGGCTCAAAACACCTCTGAGCATCAACAGACACTGGCTTTGGGGGCGCGCATGCCGAGACCGTTGGCATGTGCTCGGCGCGCAAGGCCTGGCAGACCTCGGCGAGGATGCGTTGTATTTCATCGAGATCGTTGGCTGCAATCACGATGCCATGATTGGCCATGCACACCAGCTGCGTATGCGGTGTGCTGGCTACGGCGCCGCACACCGCTTGCGCAAGATCAGCACCAGGTTTGCAGTAGGGAACAAAGCAAGGCGAGCAGTGCGATGGCAAACGGCACAGCATTTCGGGCCATGGGTCTTGCCGCACCAACCAGGCCAGCGCCTCAATGGCGTGCAGGTGCACGACGATCCGGTGCGGCATCAACGCATGCAAAACGGTCTCGATCGAGGGGCGCAGCGTGGCGCCGTCTAACACGCGTGGCGAGATATCAAAACGCCCCTGTGCAAGCGCTTGCTGAAGCTCGGGCAAAGCCACGGGCACAAAAATATTTTGCTCTAGAGCCTGCTGAAGCCATGTGCCCGAAGCTTTGATCCAGAGCGCATCGCCGTCTTTCCAAGACACATTGCCGCCAGCACCCTGCACCAGCAAGGGATCAGCACCAATGGCAGCGCAAAAGCGAGACACATCGGCATGCAAACTCATGGGCTCACCCTTTTTTTTCGGACAGTCGACGCAGCAGCAAACGCACTTGTGAGAACTCGTTAAACGTGGCGTCAGGCGCCGTTAGGCCCACGCCTTCGACCACGCCACTGTGCAATTTTTGAAGCGTCACGGCCTGGATCTGCTCGCGTCCACCTTGAATGTCATTCACAGGGTTGTCGCCGATCATCCAGATGCAATCGCCTTTGGGGCGCATCTTCTCTAAGGCGATCTGAAAAGGCGCCGCATCAGGTTTGTCGTGGCCAGCTTCTTCGCTGGTAACGATGAAATCGAAGTAATGATCAAGCCCGAAGTAAACGACCTTGCGAAATTGGATTTGCGCCGTGAGATCAGTGACGATGGCCGTGGGCACGCCCAGCAGACGCAAATCGTCGAGCAGCTCTTTGACGTCATCAAATAAAACCGCCTGGCCCAAGAAGGTGCGCCAGTAGGTTTGCTCGAAATCGAGCGCCAGCATCACCTGCGAGCCCAGCCCGATGATCTCAAGCATGCGCTGAAAATACAGCAGCCGGCTGTGTGAGGCCGCAGTGTGCTTGAGACGCTTCTTAACCTGCCCTCGTGCCTCGTTATAGGCTTTATTGAAGGCCTCTGCATCGATCGAGAAGGTGCGGGTGACCTTTTCTTGAACGGCGTGCATGGCCGTTTCATGCGCTGGATCGTAGTGATAGAGCGTGTTGTCTGTGTCAAACAAAATGGCATCCGGCAATCGATCAAATCGATCCGGGTTGATCATCTTCACCATAAAAATCGTTGCTTGAGAGCCTGTTGAATGTGCGACAAGGTGATCAGCTGCATGAGGCCGAGCACGCCATCTTTCCAAAGTGGCTGAGTATCAAGAAATGCGAGCATCTCTGGAAACAGCATGCGCGCCGCCAGTGCGATGTCTTCTGCGGTGGTTTCACCCTCGATCACCAACTCGGTTTCTTGCTCACTGTCGCCCACCAGCGACATGTCGACATGCAAACCACATACACCGGTTAGCACGCGGGCCAGCGACCCCTCGCTGAGCCCTTGGCGAGAGCGGGCTTGCAGCTTGAAACGCATTTGCTTGGCATCGTCTTGCTCAAGCAATCGCGGGTGTATCGGCTGCAAAGACATCACCAAATCGGCATGCTGCGCCTGCGGACGAATGAAGCGATCTGAATCTGGCTCTCGCTTGGCCAAAGAACTCAGCACACGCTCTGTGGTGTGCCCGCGCTGCTTGACGTCGCGCTCAAGCTTGAGAAACCGGCGCAGATCTTCATTGATATCAAGATAAATGCTCAGGTCGTAGCATCGACGCAAGATGGGTAGGTATAGCGCATGCAGGCCGCTGGCGATGATGAAGTCGTTGCTCTTGACCTCAAACGGCAAACTCATCTTGCCTGTGCTGTGGTTGTAGTGCCGCGAAATGATCGAGCGCCCATCGGTTAGCGCCAGCAGATCGTGCGCATAAGACTCAAGATCGTTGGCACGTGGGTTGAGGTGTGTCATCACCTGCCACATGGGCTTTTGGCGGTCCCAAAGGTGGTAATCGTCACCCGAGAGGGTCGCCACAGAATGTGATCCAAAAAGATCAACCAAGGCATCAGACAGCGTGTCTTTGCCTGCCCCCGAATCACCGGCAATGCCAACAACAAAGGGTTTGCGGCTGAGTCTGAAATAGTCGTTTGATTTGACGGTATCGCGCCAAATGCGCCACCCCAAAACCAACCCTACCGCCGCAAGCAAGGTTGGCAGCATCGGATGAGCAGCGTGCTGCCAGCGCGTCAGGCCACCCCAGGCAGCACCGTGCCCAGCAATTTCTGGCCAAGGCATCACCATGATGTTGCCTACGGCATAAAGCACCGTAAACGCTACCGTCAGCCAGGTTGCTACGCGATCAGATCGCACTTGGTAGGCCACCATCAAAGGCAACACCCAGATAAACCACCCCGGCGAGGCTGGCGTCATCAACACCACCAAAAAGAACGACAAGCCCAGCATGGCCGTGAACAGCTCGAAGTTGAGCCGCCGGATTTGCCACGTCAAATAGAGCATCAAGGCGTAGGCCATGGGCAGCAAATACAGCCGGGTGTGCGGCCCCATATCGAGCGCAAATTGGTAGACCTTGCCCATCTCTGGGTTGTTGAGCAGCATGTGCACCCCACCCGCAGAAAGCGCAAATGGAACCAGCAACACCGCCGCCGCAATGCTCAACCCTTTGAAGTAAGCCCGCATTGAAGATCGCAAGGCCTTGTTTTGCAGCAGATAGATCACAAAGAAGGGCAGCGCCAAAACCATGCTGAGCTTGGCCGACACCGCCGCACCACATAGCGCACCGGCAAACACCCACTGCATGCGTTGCGCAGCCAACAGTGCAAGAGTAAGCAGCAACACGGGCAACAGATCGTTCAAGCCAAGCCAGTAACTCGCCAGCACGACAATGGGCGATAACCAATAGCCCAACAGCAACGTTCGATCATGGCCGGGGTAGAGCCTGCGCAACGCCAGCAACAGGCCCGCATCGGCCAGCAGCAAAGTGAAGGCATAGCCAAAATGCAGCGGCAACCCAAATAAATGCGCCAGCCCCATCAGTGGCAAAAAAGCCAGCCACATCACGTAGCCATAAGGGAACGCGCCCGGGTTGCCCCCCTCGGCCAAAAAACGACTCCAGGGATCTAGCGAGAAGGTCTCAAACCCCTGGGCCATAAAAGGCAGATACCACTGGCTCTCGGCCCACGGCTGCAAGGCGGCGATCATGAGCAGGCGCACGGCCAGCCCCACAAAGAAATACGGCTGAAGCAACAGTTTGCGCATCACAAACCCAACTGGGCCTCCCACAGGTCGGGCCGCTTGGTGCACACGGCTTCGGGCTGGATACCCAAAGACCGCAGATGTGCCGCCAACTCTGCAATGTGTTCTTCTGCCGATCGCCCTTGAAGCTCGGGCGACACGAGACATAACCGCAAGCCCGCTCGCTGCAGTTGCTCTGCAGCGTCCCGATCGAGCGGAAAACGTGTGAAGCAATCGACCCAAACCCAATCGATACGGCCAGCCAGTGTCAATGCAGTTTCGATCGACTCATATTCAGACACCCGCACCGCGCATCGGCGCTCACCCCGATGAGCCCAACGGACCAAAAACGGAAATGATTGATCCAAAAAGAAATAGTCGGCAATGCCACGCTGCGCCATCAGGCCAATGAGCCGCTCTTCAAGCCCTTCCTCTTTGACATTAAGGATCAGCGTGCCGTGTTTGAAATGATCCAGCCAACGCTCAAAAGGTTCGCCCATAACAAACGGGTCGTGCTGCACGATGAGTTCTGATCCAAAGCTGCGCAGATCGATCTCGACGCCGTATTGCGCGGGCGTGGCCTGCAGCTCTGCGATGGTGTTGCGCCGATGGGCGATGAGCTTCATGACGGATCCACTTTTTTCTTGAGTTCGAGACTGAAATCAACAGTGCGTTTGATGAACTTGCGTTTGGCCGCCCAATTGACGTTCCAGTGCGATGTGCCATGCAAGCGCTCACCAAACCGCACCGAAAAACGATAAACCGGCAACCCAGCACAACGGGCTTTGTAATAGGCGTACAGATCAAGCGAGAAGTCGTGAGGCGCGTCGGCAGACCATGTGTCGAAGAATCGTTTCGAGAACATGGTTGGCTGGGCGTTGATATCCCACAGCGGCTTGCGCAGCAAAATCGTCTCAAACAGGCTCATGCCCATGGTGAATGCCACGTCGGCTGCCGGACGCCCAAAACGACGCCCCTTAACGAACACATCCGGCCCATGGGCTTTAAAGAAAGCCAGCCCCTTCACCGCATCCATCGGATCGGTCTGCATGTCGGCATGAGTCCAACCCAGGATGTCGCCCTGTGCTGCACGCAATCCGCTGAGGATGCCAAAACCGTAGCCCTGATTATTTTCGACCCGCACCGAGCGAACCCCCGGATGCTGCGGCAGCAAACGATCAAGCACCGCAGTGCTGTCGTCAGTAGAGCCGTTATCAACCAGCACGACCTCAATCGCATCAGCGCACGCAACCTCGCCACAGCGCTTGATCAACGTCGGCAGATTGGCCGACTCGTTGTAGCAAGGAATGATCAAAGAAAGCTTCATGTGGATGAACCGGAAAGCGAAGCAGATTGCCGAAACACCAAAAATTTCATGCCCAGAAAATTGAGCGTGGCCGACACCCCCGTGGCCACAAGAAACGCCCCCGTGTGTGCCCAGCGCTGCCCAAGCAAAATCTGCAAGAAAGCAGCATTCACGAGCACATTGGCTGCCAGCGTCAGGCCATAAAGCAGGGTAAAACGCCAAACGCTACCGCGTGCGGGCTCGCTGTGGCCAAACGTCCAGTGCTTGTTGGCAAAGTAGGCAAACACTGTGCCAATCAGAAATCCCACCGCTTTGGCAATATCCAGAGGCAGGTTTGCTACCAGCAGCAACGAATAGCCGGCGTAATCCACCAACACGGTGGTCGCCCCCACCAGCAAAAACACTGCAAGCTCGCGCCGAATCACGTGCCAGCCCCCTCAATGGCAGGCGGCAGCCAGCGGTAGCGATCACGCAAACCCATCACAGCATCAGCAGGCACGCGTCGATCCTGATCCAGAGAATAGGGGTGCGACTCCCATTTATCAAAACACGACTGCCAATACTCGAAAGTGCGCAGATCGTTAGGTGTGCCCCACGAAAAAAAGTGATCTACCTCGAAGATATGACAGCGAAGCCCCAGCTGCAGCGCGTGGTTCACGGTCGAATCTAAATAGAACTCTCCGTTGATCCGATCGTTGCGCTCGATCAGCCGCTCAAGCGCTCGTTCAAATTGATCGACCCGCTTGAACGTAAACGTGCCGATCACGATCGGATCGCGTGCTGGGTTTTCTAGTGGCTGCTTGACCGACACCCGGCGAATCTGTCCTCGCTCATCGGCATCTACCCAGCCAAACATATGTGGATGCCGAACGGCGTTGGCATGTCCGCGCGCAACCCATACCACGACGTCCACATCATCATGAGCCAGCAACGCCGCAAGACGCCCCGGGTCGTACAAAGCGCCGTTATCGCAAGCACCAAAGGTTACCGGCAAAGCAACATCACCACATGCCGCACGCAGCGCCTTTACGCCAAGCTCGGCAGAACATGCCTGCCCCTCGGTTACCGAGGGCACATCAAACAACACGCACTGAGGATACTGCTGTTGCAAGGCTTGACCGATTTCATGGCGGCCCGGCATATCAGTGCGCAACACAAAAGACTGTTGCTTGGACGGCGGAAGATCGCCGGTAGCCTGTAACACCATCGCGCGCCCCGACACCGGTATCAGCGGTTTCGTATGGGCATAGCCTTCACGTGCAAAACGCTGCCCCAACCCCGCCATAGGCACCACCACGCTACCTTGAGCTGGCGGCACATCCGTTGTCAGGCACAACGCCCGAAATGCCTGCGACCAGCCAACATACTCGGCCACATCTTCGGGCGTCCCCCATTGCATGAAATGCTGTAGCGGATAGACACGGATATCGCGACCCGCTGCCAGCAAAGGCTTGTAAGTCAGGCTCACATAAAACTCGCCATTCACTTGCAGCTGCTGCTCGCGCGTTTGCGCCAGGGCATCAAGCATCAAACGCCCCGAGCCGAAGTAATAGGTGCCGCTTGAGGCGAACTCGTTCATCCGATCATGGGTGTAGGGCTGTTTTTCTTGGATATCCAACACCCTGCCGTTTTCTTCGCGCATGTAGGCGTAGTTTGTGGTTCCCAGCGTATGCGGGTGGAACCCCTTGTAAGCCGGGATCGCACCATCGCAGCGCGACCCCTGCGTAAAGGCCTTGAAATGCTGCCAATCCCACAAACACGTGAAATCGCAGTAGTTCAACACCACGGGCCCATCCTGATCGATCAAATGAGCAACCTGCTGAACAGCATGCACAGGCCCCAACTTATGCGGTGCGATCCCCACGATCTGCCCTGATGGACAGTAGCGCTGCAAAATGCCCCGCATGTCGTAATCAGCGCAGCTCAGGTGTTCTTCATTGCAGATGAACACAAAATTTTTCTCGCCCGCGAACATATCGATCACATGCGCAATGATCGGCTTGCCATCAATCTCGATCAAAGGTTTGGGCACCGCATAACCAGCGCGACGAAATCGCTCGCCAAAACCTGACATGGGGATGATGATCTGCACGGTATTCTGACCTTTAGGCAACAAAAAAAGACCGCCCATACGGGCTAAAAAGCGCGCAGGCATTCTATGGCGCGCATGTGAGCACCCTCTCGATTTCTATAATCGCCACGCTTTAACGCAAGCCCCGATCCGCGCAGCTGTCACAGCCCCATCAACATCTGTCGTTTGCCACGCCGTGCCGCACACTCTCTCATCGTCCAATTTCGATTACAAAAGCATCATCGCCCCCGAGTTGGCGTCCGTTGATGCGGTGATCTTGCAGCACCTCACTTCTGATGTGGCGTTGGTCAACCAGATCGGGCACTACATCGTGGGTGCAGGCGGCAAGCGAATCCGCCCCACGCTGGTGACTTTGGTGGCGTGTGCGCTGGGGTTTGATGGGCGTGAACGGCATGTGCTGGCAGCGGTGGTTGAGTTCATCCACACGGCCACCTTGCTGCACGACGATGTGGTCGATGAGTCGGCGCTGCGGCGTGGGCGAGCCACGGCCAATGCGATGTTTGGCAATGCCGCCAGTGTGCTGGTCGGCGATTTTTTGTATTCGCGCGCCTTTCAGATGATGGTGTCGACCAACCGCATGCGCGTGCTTGAGGTGCTGGCCAACGCCACCAACGTGATCGCCGAGGGCGAAGTGCTTCAGTTGATGAACATGCACGACCCCGATTTGTCAGAGGCTGATTACTACCGCGTGATTCAGTACAAAACAGCACAACTGTTTGAAGCCAGCACACGCTTGGGTGCGATCTTGGCCGATGCAACACCCGAGATTGAAGACGCCTGCGCACGCTACGGCGTGGCGCTGGGCACGGCGTTTCAACTGGTCGACGATCTGCTTGATTACGACGGCAACACCGCAGAACTCGGCAAAAACGTGGGTGACGATTTGCGTGAGGGCAAGCCCACATTGCCGCTGATTTTTGCCATGCAACGCGCCACCGAAGCCGAACGCCAAACATTGCGCCGCATGATCGAGCGCGGCACCCATGCCGACGAAATCGAAACGCAGCTCGAAGAGGCCCTGCAAATCGTGCATCGCACAGGAGCGCTCGACGCCACACGCGAGGCTGCACACAAACAGGCGCGCATCGCACAGCGCTGCCTCGACGCCCTGCCCGATTCGCAGCACAAAAAAGCTCTGCTAGAATTATCGGCTCAGTCGGTAAACCGCATCTCTTGATGCCACATCGATAACGGGGTGTAGCTTAGCCTGGTAGAGCGCTACGTTCGGGACGTAGAGGCCGGAGGTTCGAATCCTCTCACCCCGACCAGACAAAAAGACCAAAAAGCCCAAGTGAATCAAGCACTTGGGCTTTTTTGCTTTTGATTGGCATTCATGTCGTTTCAAAGCAAATTTCTTGAGATAGCGCCCCAAACTTGTCCCGAAGCTCTGCATGGGCACGTGCAGTTTGAATCACAAGATAGCTCACATAAACTCCCCTCAGGTGCCGGCGCTGCAGCACCTTTGTGACTCCATCGCGCCGGCTTAGTACATCTAAGAGGAGGCTGCATGCGTGCAAGAGCTTTGGTCGCTGGCGTCGTGACGACACTGGTATTCGGCGGACTCGCCACTGGGGTGGTGGCGCAGAGCCGGCTCGCATCGTCGCCGTCCACGCTGGCGCGGCAACCTGCTGTGGCGGCGTCCGGGCTGGGGTTTACGGTGCGCAATATGGATCGCCGGGCTGATCCGCGGCGTGATTTCGCGCGTTATGCCAGCGGTAGCTGGTGGGATCGCACGACGATCCCAGCGAGCGAAGGTGATGTGAGCATGTTTTCGACCCTGGGACATCAGCTCGATGCACGTTTGCTCACGATCATGCGCGATGCTGCGCAGTCCAGACACCCCACCGTTGGCAGCCCTGAGCAGCAGGTGGGCGATTTCTACCGTGCGGCAACGAATCTCAAGCGTCTTGATGCCCTGGGCCTGAAGCCCATCGCACAAATGCTGTCGACCATTGATCATGCCCGGCTGGACAACCCCACTGAGCTCGCACGCCTGTCTGCACACCTGCAACAGGGCTTCGTGGCTTCGCCCATCATCAATGTCAGCGTTGAGGCTGATTTCAAAAACAGCCAAACCCACATCCTGTATCTCGGAAGCGGGCAACAAGCATTGAATCAGGATGAATATCTCAAGCCTGAAGGTGAGCCTATCCGGAGGCTTTACCTCGATTACATGATGCGCGTGTTCCTCGCCCTGGGCGACAAGCCGGGCCAAGCCTGGAGCAAGGCACGCACCGTGCTCGACATCGAAACCGAGTTGGCACGCACGCAGATGACAGCCCTGCAAGCGCATGATCCGCAGGCCATCTACAACCGCATGAGCCTGAACGAGGCCCAGGCTTTGTTGCCGGCGCTGGATCTGCGCGAGCTGATCCGCACCCTCGGCGCGGCACCTCCGGATAATGTGATCGTGCTGGACATTGGCGGCATGAAAGGCGTGCAGGCAGTGTGGGGACAACGACCTGTGCAAGAGCGCCGCACCGTGCTTCGCTGGCATGCGCTATCGGCGGTAGCCTCGGCCCTGGGGCAGCCTTGGCGTGGGCTCGATCAGGCTTTCTCGCTCAAACGCAATGGCCTGACCGAAGCCTTGCCGCGCGAAATCGAGGTGGAGCGCCTCGCCGGTATCGTGTTGTTCCACCCTCTATCGCAGCTGTATGTTGCCAAACACTTCACACAGCAGACCCGCCGTGATGTCGCCCAAATGGTCGATCACATCCGCGAAGAGTTTGCCGAGCGGTTGCGCGCCAACCCCTGGCTCGATGAGCCCACCCGGGCTGCCGCGCTAAACAAGCTGGCGCACATCGACATCATGGTTGGCCACCCGAACGATGGCGGCTGGATTGATTTCAGCAGCGTGCAGATCGGCCCGGACGATCATCTGGGTAACCTGCAGCAGCTGGCCAGATTCCGTTCGCATCGGATGTTTTCGATGCTGGGGCAGCCAGCCAAGGCAGAGCGCTTTGCCGACCCCGGAAAAACCACGCCGATTGCGGTGAATGCAGCCTACAACCCCTTGAAAAACGGCATCGATATCACGGCGGCCATCGTGCAGCCGCCCTTCTACACCCCGGGTGCGGATGCTGCCGTCAACTACTGCACCATGGGGGCAGTTATCGGCCACGAGATCACCCATGGCTTTGACAGCATGGGCCGACAGTTTGGCCCCGCCGGCAACATGCGCGATTGGTGGACGCCACAAGCCGAGCAAGCATTCAAGCAACGCACCGATATGCTGGTGGCGCAATACAGCGAGTTCGAGGTGTTGCCTGGCCTCAAGCACAACGGCGCCCAGACCGTGACCGAAAATACCGCCGACTTGGGTGGCATCACGCTGGCGCATGCCGCGCTGCGACGGTATCTCAAAGACAAACCGCAGCCATCGATCAACGGGCTCAATGCAGAGCAACGTTGCTTTGTGGCTTGGGCCCAACTGTGGTCTTACAAGGCACGCCCCGAGCGCTTGCGGCAACTCGTGTCTATCGACTACCACGCGATCAGCAGCCTGCGCGCCACATTGCCGCTGATGAACCTCGATGCTTTCCACGAAGCCTTTGGTATCCGGGCGGGAGATCTGATGTGGCTGCCCCCCGAGAAGCGCGTGCGCATTTGGTGAAACGTGCGGCCCGGGCGGCCCCGCACGCCATCAATCAACCCAGCGTTTAAGGGCGTCAGCACCTACCGGCGCTTCGGTGCGCCAAGGGATGAGGGCGCAGCGGCGTGAGGCGCGTTGCGCAACGTGCGCGATGAAAGGCGCTTCGTAAGCGCCGCGTTGGATCAACACCGGATCTTGCGTGCCGCTGGCCAGCAGGCTTTGGTTGATGATCCAGGCAAAGGGCTCGATGCCTGCGCGGCGCAGATCGTCTTGCAGGCGTTCGGCTTCGTGCACGGGCGTGGCCTCGGCAAGGGTAACGATCAGCACGCGAGTGAATGCAGCATCGCGCAGCCGTGGCAACAACTGCCGCACGGCCTCGGGCGTGTCGGCCTGGGTGCGGTTGATTTCTCGGTGATACGCCTCGGCAGCATCCATCAGCAAAATGGTGTGGCCCGTGGGGGCGGTGTCGAGCACCACAAAGGCATCTTGCGCACGGCGCACCGTTTCGGCAAAGGCGCGAAAGACGGCTATCTCTTCGGTGCACGGTGATCGCAGATCTTCTTCGAGCATGGCCAACGCCTGCGGATCGAGGCTGGCGCCAGCAGTGTTCAACACATCGCGGCGGTAGGCCTGCACCTCAGCCGCCGGATCGATGCGCTCCACCGACAGCCCGGCCATGGCGTCGGCCAGCGCCCAGCCCACATGCGCAGCCGGATCGGTGGTCGACAAAATCACGCGATGCCCGCGTGCAGCCAGCGCCACCGCCACGGCAGCCGCCACGGTGGTTTTGCCCACCCCCCCTTTGCCCATCGTCATCACCAGCCCGTGGCCAGCGGCCTCGATGTCGGCCACGATCGGCGCCAAACCGCACGGCAGCGCCTCTGCGGCTGGCGGTGGCGCCGTGGCAAACACATCCGCCACCGGATGCAAAAAAGCCCGCAGCGAAGCCAGGCCGGTGAGCCCGCGTGGGATGAATCCGGTTTCGGTGCGCGGCAGCGCGGCCAAGCCGGCAGGCAGGCTAGACAAGGCATCGGCATGCCGCAGCAACATCGCTTGAGCCACGGGGTCGGCAGACGTCGAGCTGAACACGCCATTGAGGATCAGCCACTGTTGCCTCACGCCCAAGGCCGCCAGCTCGTGGCGGGTGCGCTCGGCCTCTCTGAGCGCAGCCGCTTCGGGGCGAGACACGAGCACCACGGTGGTTTGGCCCGCATCGGTGAGCGACGCCACAGCGGCGGCATAGATGGCCTTGTTTTTTTCGAGCCCGGCCAGCGGCCCCAAACACGAGTTGCCCGTGGTGTTGGTGGCCAGGTAATCGCTCCAGGCCGACGGCAGCGTGAGCAGGCGCAAGGTGTGGCCCGTGGGCGCGGTATCGAACACGATGTGATCGACATCGGCGGCAAAACTGCGTCCGGCCAGCAGCTCGGCAAAGGCATCAAAAGCCGCAATCTCGACCGTGCAGCCTCCCGAAAACTGCTCTTCCATGCTGCGAATGGCCGCTTCGGGCAACACGCCCCGATAAGGGCCAACCATGCGCTCCCGATAGGCAGCCGCTGCGGCTTCAGGATCGATGTTGAGCGCCGACAACCCCGGCACCCCGGCCACCGGCGTGGGGCTCGTGTGCAGCGGTGTTTCGAGCACCTCATCGAGGTTGGATGCCGGATCGGTGCTCACCAACAACACCCGCCGCCCCTGCTCGGCCAGCGCCACTGCGCAAGCGCAGGCCAACGATGTTTTGCCCACACCGCCCTTGCCGGTGAAAAACGCAAACCGGGTGTGGATACGAGGCAAGGCCATCTTCAACTCAGCAGCACTTGCCCGGCGCACAGCCGCAGCCACCTGCCGTCGTGCCGACAGATCCGCCAGCCGATGCACCTGCCAGCCCCAACTTGCTCAACAGTTGCTCGCGCGAAGGGTAGAGCCCCATCGACACAACGCGCCCATCAACCGTAACGATCGGCAATTGATCCATCCCCGACGCCATGGCTGCCACCACTGCCGGATTGCCTGCAAACGCTGCGGGCTCATGGCTCAAACTGTGGCGCAACACCTCAACACCAGCAGCAGCCAAGGCCTGCACATCGGCATTGAACTGCACCAGCACCGGATCAACCGACACCCCGCACACCCCGGTGGGGCAACACATCGCGGGTTCAAAAATTTCAAGCTTACTCATGCGCACACTCCTGTTGATGGATCACACAAAGGCCCGCACACCAAGAGTCGCTGGCCATCAATCGCCCCACTTCAATCGCCCAATCAATCACCCAACCAGCGATCAAGGACAGCCCCTAAGCCGGCCCCCGCCAATTGCGCCAACACGAAACCCGGCACGCTCGCGGGCGAAATACCGGCAAACGATTCACTGAACATCCGCCCAAAAGCCGCTGCCGGATTGGCAAACGACGTTGACGCCGTAAACCAATACGCTGCCCCGATATAGCACGCCACCATGGCAGCCACCCGATCAGCGGGCGCCCGCAAAATCACCAACAGCAGGCCCGCCGTCGCCACCGCCTCGGCCAGCCACTGCCCCGATCCACTACGCACCTTGCTCGACAGCTCAATGATCGGCATATCGAACATCGCATGTGCCAGCCACGCCCCAAGCACCGCCCCCAACAGCTGCGCCGCCACATACGGCATCAGCCATCCGGCAGGCAAAGCCTTGCGCCACACCATCACCGCCGATACGGCCGGATTGAAATGCGCCCCGCTGATTGGCCCAAACACCTCGATGAGGATAAACAAACCGCCCACCGTGGCCAACGCATTGGCCAGCAAAGCGACCGCCACATTACCGCCGGCCAGACGCTCAGCCATGATCCCCGAGCCAATCACCACCGCCAGCAACAGCGCCGTGCCCAACAACTCGCCCAACAAGCGACGTTGGATGCTTGTGTTCTCACGCATGCTCAGCTCTGATAGGCCGCAGCCAAAGCCGCCTGCAAATCCTGATCCGAAAGCGTCTGCAGCGGCAGCGCCAACAGCTGCAGCATGCGATACCCGATGGCCTGCCGCGTGAGCTCGAAAGCCTGCGCACGGCTGGCCTCAGGCGCCACTGAAGGGTCCGGATACCCCCAATGCACCTTCACCGGGCTGCCCGGCCAATATGGACACTGCTCGGCCGCCGCGCTGTCGCACACCGTGATCACGATGCGCATCTCGGGGCTCCCCGGCGCCACAAACTCATCCCACGATTTACTGCGCACACCGCGCGTATCGATGCCCGCGTTATCCAGCGCCTGCAACGCAAACGGATTGATGCGTCCGCTTGGCGCACTGCCGGCGCTGTAGGCACGCACATCCTTACCCAACTTGCGGGCCCAGTGGTTAAGCATGCCCTCGGCCAACACGCTGCGCGCCGAGTTGTGGGTGCAAAGAATCAAAACATTGGTGGTCATGAGGCAAGGCCGTGATGGGTTGATATTCAAATTTCCAAATGGCTCACACACCGCAATCGCACGGCGCAGCCACCACCTCGCAAGGCTGGCCGGCACAGCAATTGGCGGTCAAAAAAGCGAGCAAATCATTCATGCGCACAAACGACGCCCGATAAACCAAATTGCGCCCCTCGCGGGTCTGGCTCACCAAACCGGCGAACAACAACTCTTTGAGATGAAACGACAGCGTCGCCGGCGATACACCGAACTGCGCCGCGATCACCCCCGGCGTCAGGCCCGCACTGCCCGCCACCACCAGCGCACGAAAAATGCGCAGCCGATGCGTCTGCGCCAAAGCCGCCAAGGCACGCACAATGTCTTGCTCTTCCATCTTTCGAATTTTATAGAAATATATGACTGTTTGATGAAAGCCACACCGCCACTGCGCAAGCCCTCTCTTTGATCGAACCACAATCAAGCGCTGGCCTCCCGAATCCCCCGGGCACCATCACGCGTTATTCGTGTTATCGCTCGCGTTATCGCGTTACCACCCCGGGCCGGCTTGTGCGCAAATCTCTTATAAAAGCGGCAAATTGGTTTCCAATTTGAACCTTTACCCAGGCTTTCACCATTTACAGTGCCCGGTGGATACCTGATCATCCGCCCTATTTTGTATTGCGTATTGCGAAGTGCACCCCCATGGTAGATACCGCGTCTGACCTTTCTGCGAGTCCGCTATCGGGCGTGGCACGCGTGCTGGTTAACGCGGGCAAGCTTGATTCCAAAACCGCCGACGGGCTCACCAAAACCGCCAAAGAGCAAAAACGCAGTTTTGTCTCTGCGTTGATGGCCTCGGGCTCGCTCAGCGCGGCAGATCTGGCGCACACGCTGTCATCGGCGCTGGCCGTGCCGCTGCTCGATCTGAATTCGGTCGATGTGCAGCGTCTGCCCAAAAATGTCATCGACGCCAAGCTCAGCAGCCAATATCAGGTGGTGGTGCTGGGCAAACGCGGCAACCGGCTGTTTATCGGCGGCGCCGATCCCACCGATCAAGAGGCGGTAGAGCGCATTAAATTTGCCACGCAGCTCAGCCCCGAATGGGTCATCGTTGAGGCCGACAAACTGGCCAAGCTGCTCGAGAGCACCACCACCAGCGCCGCCGATGCCCTCGACGCGCTGGCATCGTCCGACTTCGAATTCGACGTTACCGAAGAATCAACGCAGCAGCCTGAAGCCGCGCAAGAGACAGCAGATGTCGAAGACGCCCCCGTGGTGCGTTTTTTGCAAAAGATGCTGGTAGACGCCATCAACATGCGCGCGTCTGATTTGCACTTTGAACCCTACGAATACAACTACCGCGTGCGGTTTCGCGTTGATGGTGAACTGCGCGAAATCACCCAACCGCCCGTGGCGATCAAAGACAAATTGTCTTCGCGCATCAAGGTGATTTCAAAGCTCGATATCGCCGAGAAGCGCGTGCCCCAAGACGGCCGAATGAAACTCAAATTCGGCAGCAAATCGATCGACTTCCGCGTCAGCACCCTGCCCACATTGTTTGGCGAAAAGATCGTGATCCGGATTCTCGATCCGTCTTCAGCCAAGCTGGGCATTGAGGCCCTGGGCTACGAAAAAATCGAAAAAGAACGCCTACTCGCTGCTGTGCATCGCCCCTACGGCATGGTGCTCGTTACGGGCCCCACTGGCTCGGGCAAAACGGTGTCGCTCTACACCTGCCTGAACATCCTCAACCAACCGGGCGTCAACATCTCAACCGTTGAAGATCCGGCCGAAATCAACCTGCCGGGCATCAACCAGGTCAACGTCAACGACAAGGCAGGCCTGACGTTCGCCGCCGCACTCAAATCGTTCTTGCGCCAAGATCCCGACGTGATCATGGTGGGCGAAATCCGCGATCTCGAAACCGCCGACATCGCCATCAAAGCCGCCCAAACCGGCCACATGGTGATGAGCACGCTGCACACCAACGACGCCCCCACCACGCTCACACGCCTGATGAACATGGGCGTGATGCCGTTCAACATCGCCTCCAGCGTGATCCTGATCACGGCCCAGCGCCTGGCGCGCCGGCTGTGCGAAAACTGCAAGGCCCCCGCCGATTACCCTCGCGAGGCCATGCTGCGTGCAGGTTTCAAAGAGAGCGATCTCGATGGCACCTGGAAGCCCTACCGCAACGTGGGCTGCTCGGCATGCAATAACGGATACAAAGGTCGTGTCGGCATTTACCAAGTGATGCCCATTACAGAAGAAATGCAACGCATCATCCTGTCTGAGGGCACGGCCATCGACATCGCCGATCAGGCCCAAAAAGAAGGCGTACGCGATCTGCGGCAGTCGGGCCTGGTTAAAGTGCGCGCCGGCCTGACCACGCTTGATGAAGTGATCTCGTGCACCAATGAATAATCGGCCCCCACGCCAATCAACAATCTGAGTCGGAGGCTTCATGGCCACTGCGGCAAAACCGAAGAACCTGCAAGAAGTCGTCTACGAATGGGAAGGCAAAGACCGCAACGGCAAGGTCGTGCGCGGTGAAATGCGTGCCGGCGGCGAGGCCATGGTGAGCGCAAGCCTGCGTCGCCAGGGGGTGATGGTCACCAAAGTAAAAAAACGCCGCATCTCAGGCGGCAAAGCCATCAAGCCCAAAGACATCTCGATATTCACGCGCCAGCTCGCCACCATGATGCGCGCAGGCGTGCCGCTGCTGCAGGCCTTCGATATCGTGTCGCGCGGCAGCACCAATCCTCGCGTCACCAAACTGCTCAACGACATCCGCACTGACGTTGAAACCGGCACCAGCCTCTCAACGGCGTTTCGCAAGCATCCGCTGTATTTCGACGCGCTCTATTGCAACCTCGTCGAGGCGGGCGAGGCCGCCGGTATTCTTGAAACCCTGCTCGATCGTTTGGCGCTCTACCAAGAAAAAACACTTGCCATCAAGGCCAAGATCAAATCGGCCCTGATGTATCCGGTGGCGGTGATGGTGGTGGCCTTTGTGGTGGTGGCAGTGATCATGATCTTCGTGATCCCGGCATTCAAGCAGGTGTTCACTTCGTTTGGCGCCGATCTGCCCGGGCCCACGCTGTTTGTGATGGGCATGTCCGAGATCTTTGTGCAGTATTGGTGGCTGATCTTTGGCTCGATCGGCGGCGGCCTGTATTTCTTCTTCCAATCCTGGAAACGATCCGAAAAGATGCAAAAAGCAATGGATCGTTTTTTGCTCAAGATCCCGGTGTTCGGCGATCTGGTTTACAAATCAACGGTGGCACGCTGGACGCGCACGCTCTCGACGATGTTCGCCGCGGGGGTGCCGTTGGTCGAGGCGCTGGATTCGGTGGGCGGCGCATCGGGCAATGCGGTGTTTGTCGAGGCCACCGAACAGATCCAAAAAGACGTGGCTACCGGATCGAGCCTCACCACATCGATGCAATCGACGGGTGTCTTTCCGGTGATGGTGCTGCAGATGTCAGCCATCGGCGAAGAGTCTGGCTCGCTGGATCACATGCTGGGCAAGGCCGCCGATTTTTATGAAGACGAGGTCGATGAGATGGTTAAGGGCCTATCGAGCCTGCTTGAGCCGATCATCATCGTGTTTCTGGGCAGCTTGATCGGCGGCATCGTGGTGTCGATGTATTTGCCGATCTTCAAACTGGGCCAGGTGGTCTGACCGTTGGACGCTTTTTTCTCGATCAATGCCGAGGCACTGGCGTATTGGCTGTCGCCGTGGTCGCTGGGGCTGTTCGGGCTGTGCATCGGTAGCTTTTTGAATGTGGTGATCCACCGGCTGCCGTTGATGCTCGAGCGTCAGTGGCAGCGCGACAGCGCCGAGATGCTGGGCTCGCCCGATCCCACGCGCGAGCTGCCTCGCCTGAGCCTTGCGTCGCCCGCTTCACGCTGCCCCGGTTGCGGCCACCGCATCCGCTGGTTTGAAAACATTCCGCTGCTGAGCTGGCTGGCCCTGCGTGGGCGGTGTTCGGCGTGCAAGGCAGGCATCTCGGCGCGTTATCCGTTCATCGAGCTGCTCACGGGCGCCTTGTTTGCCGCACTGGCCTGGCGGCTGGGGCCGCAATTGGCCACGGTGTGGTGGTGTTTGTTTGCCGCCACCCTGGTGGCACTGGCGGGCATCGATTGGGACACCACCTTGCTGCCCGATGATCTGACGCTGCCGCTGCTGTGGGCGGGTTTGGTGCTGGCAGCGCTGGGCTGGAGCGGCACAGCACTGCCGGCTTCGCTGTGGGGTGCTGTGGCGGGCTATTTGTCGCTGTGGTCGGTGTATTGGCTCTTTAAGCTCGCCACGGGCAAAGAGGGCATGGGCTATGGCGATTTCAAGCTGCTGGCCGCGCTCGGTGCGTGGCTGGGGTGGCAGATGATTCTGCCCATCGTGTTGGCGTCGTCGGTGATCGGCGCCATCGTTGGCATTGGCCTCAAGCTCAGCGGTGGGCTGCGCGAGGGGCGTTACGTGCCCTTTGGCCCGTTTCTGGCCGGCGCCGGGTTGCTGGTGACGCTGGCTGGCCCCGAAATGACACTGAGCTGGCTGGGCTGGCGTTGATCTGATATTGGCCGACGCAGCACAGCCCTGTCTCCACGGGCCGGGTGTGTTCTGCCACAGTGTGCCGCTGTCGTGCGGACGTCCCACACGACGCACCCCACTGCGAAGGCACCCTCATGAGCGACGGCACCCAGCACGAAGAGTCGGGCATTTCAAGACGCACCCTGCTGCTGGGCGGCGCTACGGCCTTGGGCGCGGCAGCCGTGTCGAGCGGATGCGCAACCCCTCGCAATGAGCCGCTCGAGTCTTATCCCGTGGTGCCCGAAAACCGCGTGAAGCTGCCCCCCCATGGCCGCTCGGTGATCCTGATTGGCGCGGGGTTATCGGGGCTGATCACCGCTGCCGAGCTGATCGACCGGGGTTTTAAGGTAACGGTGCTCGAAAAAAATGCGTCGGCAGGCGGGCGTGTGCGTTCGTGGCGCGAGAAGGCTTTTGGCCAAACGCCGGACGACCCTCACTGGCGCGGCCACCCGATCGAGCATGGCACGCACCTGTTGTTCAACTTCTATAACAACTTTCGCGAGTTCATGGGGCGCCATGGCATCACGGGCCGCCCGGGCAACATCAATGGCGAAGCGGGTGGGATGACCTTTGCCTATGGCGATGGCAGCGTGCACCGCATCAACGCATCGCAGGTGCCGGCGCCGTTTCATGCCATGCCGTTTATTAAAGACGTTTCGCCGCGCGTGCCCGCCAGCGAGGCCGCCTCGATAGGCATGCGTCAGGCCCTGGCATTGATGAGCTTCGATGCCTACAACCCGGGCGATGTGAGATATCTCGATTCGATCTCGGTGTCGGATTGGATGGGGGCGATGGGCTTTCCGGCGTCGTACGTGGCGAGCTTTATGGATCCGCTGTGGGATATGGGCAATTTTTTGCCCTCGGATCAAACCTCGGCGCTGATCCTGCACCGGCTGGTGAGTGCATCGTGCGGCCACTGGAAGGATCTGTTTTTTCACCAATTTCTGCGCGATTCAACCAACGAATCGATCATCGATCCGATCCATCGCTATGTGGTCGACAACGGTGGTGAGGTGCTGTTCAACCAAGAGGTGGTGGCCTTCGACACGCACGAAGGCCGCATCACCGGCGTGCACACGCGCGACATCCATAACGAGTGGATCTGCCCCGTGTGCGGCGAGGTGCACGAGCACGCCACCGGGCGCTGTCGACGCTGCAGCCACCTGTTCACCGAGCCCACCTCGGCGCAGGGGCGCACGTATCAGGCCGACGAATACCTGCTGGGCGTAGACATCCCCGTGGCCAAGAAGATGTTTGCCCAGCCACCGTTCAACACGCTGCCATTCTTTGCCTCGACCCAAGAGCTGCCCACCTCGTCGATCGTGGTGGTGTATCTGTGGTACCCGCGCGTGGCCGGCCAACCGGGCGTCAAATCAAACTGGGACGACCATTTCGGCAAGCTTGAGTGCTACATGACGGCAGGCTTTAAATACCTGGGCACAACGCTCAACTGGCGCTACAAAAAACACGAGAGCTTCAAGGATTTCGATGCCGACATCATCGAAACGCAGATTGCGCGCACAGCCTGGACGAAGGGGCTCGACAACGCCACCATTGCGATGAAGATCCACGAAGACCTCAAAGGCTTGATCCCCGGGCTGCCCGACATGCTCGACAGCATGGTGGTGCGCTGGGACAACTTCACCGCCTGCACGGTGGGCTCTGAACGCCACCGCCCTGAGATGTTCACCCCATTGAGCAATTTTCTGATCCTGGGCGATTGGAACGCGCTGGATCACAACTGCTTCTTGATGGAGAAGGTGAACGTGAACGCGCGCAAAGCCGTTAATCATTTGCTCGACAAATACAAAATCGCCGGCGGCAAGATGACCATCCTGCCCAGCGAAACGCCCAACTTTGCGCTTGATGCTGTGCGCAAAATGCACTCGGTGAAGGCGCCCGCATGACGCGCCTTTTCGCCGACAAGGTGGCGGTGGTTACCGGTGCGGCATCGGGCATCGGGCGGGCACTGTGTGATGAGCTGGCCCGCCACGGAGCGATCGTGGTGGTGAGCGATATCGATCTGCAAGGCGCCGAGCGCGTCGCCTCAGCGTTGAGCACTTCGGGCAAACGAGCCGAAGCCATCGCAGCCAACGTGACCGATTTCGACTCGATGCAATCGTTGGTGAACACCACGCTGCAGCGCCATGGCCGCATTGATTATTTGTTCAACAACGCAGGCATGACGCTGGTGGGCGAGTTGCGCGACATGACGATCAACGATTGGCGCCGCATCCTTGATTTAAACCTGCACGGCGTAGTTCATGGCGTGCAGGCGGCGTATCCGGCAATGGTGCGGCAAGGCTTTGGGCATGTGATCAATGTGGCCTCAGGATTTGGCCTGGTGGCCTCGCCGGGGCTGGCGGCGTATTGCACAACCAAACATGCGGTGGTGACCCTCACCAAAGCGCTGCGCGCCGAAGGGGCCGATCTGGGCGTGCGCGCCACAGTGGCTTGCCCCGGTTTTGTGGCCACGCCGCTGTACGACACCAGCCCGTTTCTCAAAACGAGCTGGAGCACGCTGCGCAAGATGACGCCCGTTCGCATGCTCGACGCTCAAGAATGCGCCCGCACCATCCTCATCGGTGTAGCAAAAAATCGTGTGGTGATTGCCTTTCCGGGCTACGTGCGCGCGCTGCATTGGCTGGATCGGTTGATGCCCTGGCTGTGGTCGCGCATCGCCGTGCTTGTGTCGAGGCGGCTGCGCACGGCGCGCTCTTGAAGCGCACCGCCTTGAGCCACACACGACATGCACAGCACATACCCAACACTTAACCTCTCACCGCGCCCAGCGATTCATTCATGAGCCCTCGTATCGTTGTTTTTGGCGCCACCGGCTACACCGGACGCAAGGTGGTGGCCGAGTTGTTGCAATTGGGGCTGCGGCCACGCATCGCCGGGCGCAATCCCGACAAATTGAAGACGCTCGCCGCGCAGCACGGCGGGCTCGACACGCAAACCGCCGACGTGAGCAACCCGGCCTCGGTGCGCGCGCTGCTCGCGCCGGGCGATGTGCTGATCACCACCGTGGGGCCGTTTCAACGTTGGGGGCAGACCGCGCTCGACGCTGCGCTCGCGGTGGGCGCGCACTACATCGATTCAACCGGCGAGCCTGCCTTTGTGCGGCATGTGGTTGAAACCGCCCACCTGCCCGCCCGGCAACGCGGGTTGGTGCTGTTATCAGCCTTTGGCTACGATTACGTGCCCGGGCATCTGGCCAGCGCGGCAGCGCTTGAGTTGGCAGGCACGGCAGCCACGCGCGTGGATATCGGCTATTTCACGGCGCCGGGCAAGCCGTTTCGCAAGAGTCAAGGCACCGATGCTTCGTTTATGGGCGCGGCCCTCGACCCCGGTTTGTTTTGGCGCGGCGGGCGGCTGACCGAAGATTTTGGTGCCATGCGCTGGCGCTCGTTCGCCATCGGGTCGCTGCAAGTCGATGCCATTTCGATGCCCAGCTCAGAGCACCTGTGGCTGCCCGATGCCTACCCGCATCTCACCGATATCAACGCTTATCTGGGCTGGTTTGGCTGGCGCTCACGCTGGATGTCGTGGTCGATTCGCCTGAGTGCGCCGTTGCTGCGCATTGGAGCGGTGTCGCGCGCCATCAAAGCCGTGATGCCCACGCCGCAAAGCGATGGCGACGGCCCCACCGCAGCCGAACTGCTCGACAGCGGCTCGCACATCATCGGCCTGGCCCACGACCGCCACGGCCAATTGCTGACACGCGCCGATCTGGTGGGGGTCGATGGCTACACCTACACCGCCAAGATGCTGGCATTTGGCGCGCGCGCCGTGGCCGAAGGGCGCATCACGCAGGCGGGCGCGCTCGGGCCACTCGGGGCGCTGGGCTATCCAGGGTTGATTCAGGCCAATCGCGAATGCGGGCTTGATCTCACGGTGAGCCGCTGCAATGGCACGCGCTAAAGCGACCCCGCGTATGGTTTGCCTCACCGTGCGTCTGCGGTTCGATGCTGCACCTGAGCGGGTGTTTGAGGCCATCAGCGATCACGAGCGTTTTTTAAGGGGATTTCCGGTGCGCACAGCGGGCCTGATCCGCGCGGGCCACATCGAGCGCAACGGCCTGGGCGCGGTGCGGCGCGTGTGCACCATGGGCCTCGATTTCGTCGAAGAAATCACCTTGTTCGATCGTCCCAAAGCCTACGAATACCGCGTGCGTCAACTCAACCTTGCAGCGCGCCACACACTGGGCCGGCTCGACGTGATCCCCTGCCCAGACGGCGCCGAGGTGGTGTGGCGCACGCACTATGCCGTGCTCACGCCCGTGATCGGCCCGTTGCTGAGTGTGCTGTTGGCACCGTTCATCCAGCTCACCTTCAGCCTGCTGCTGCGTCGCGCCCGCCAACAACTGCGCACGGCCTGACACCCCATCGTTGCCACACGGGCGTGGCTTAACATCGCCCGATCATGCACACGCCACGCAGCCTGCACATTGGCCTCACCGGCGGCATCGGCAGCGGCAAGAGCACCGTGGGCCACATGCTTGAGCAGTTGGGCGCTCGGCTGATCGACACCGATGCCCTCTCGCGCACGCTCACCGCACCCGGTGGCGCGGCCCTGCCCCGCATCAGCGCCGCTTTTGGCGCACACATGATCGACGCCAACGGCGCGATGGATCGAGCCCAGATGCGCACACTGGTGTTCAATAACCCCAGCGCCCGCCGCACCCTCGAGGCCATCCTGCACCCCATGATCCACGAGGCCACCGAGGCTCAGGCCGCACAAGCTGCACCGGGGAAAACAGTGGTGTTCGATGTGCCGCTGCTGGCTGAATCGGCGCAACACTGGCGCCACCGCGTGCATCGCATCCTCGTGGTTGATTGCCCCGTTGAGGTGCAAATCGAGCGCGTAATGGCCCGCTCGGGCTGGACGCGCGAAATGGTTGAACGCGTGATCTCGCAACAAGCCCGGCGCGAAGACCGCCTGGCGCTGGCCGACGACGTGATCGTCAACCACGGCCTGTCCTTGCAAGCCCTAGCAGACGCGGTGCAGCGCCTATGGAACGATTGGGCCAGCGCCACTTCATCTGGCGTCATATGGAACAATCGGCCACCCCCCCAAGGAAGCGCGCCTTGATCCTCTACGAATACCCCTTCAACGAGAGCATCCGCACGATGCTGAGGCTCGAGCATCTGTTCGACCGCCTCGGCCTGCTGATTCCCCGCATCGATGCGGTCGATCACCACTTTGCGCTGGCCACCATCTTCGAAATCATGGATGTGGCCTCGCGCGCCGATCTCAAGAGCGATGTGCTCAAAGAGCTCGAACGCCACAAGGCACTACTCAACAGCTACCGTGGCAACCCGGCTATCTCAGAGGCCGTGCTCGATCAGGTTACCGGCCGCATCGACCGCGCCTACGATGGGCTCAACCACCTGCAAGGCAAAGCCGGCCAATCGCTGGCCAGCAACGAGTGGCTCATGAGCGTGCGCAGCCGCATCAGCATCCCAGGAGGCACTTGCGAGTTCGATCTGCCGGCTTACTACGCCTGGCAACACACGGCCCCCGAGCGCCGCCAACACGATCTCAACACCTGGGCCGGCACGCTCGCCCCCCTGATTGATGCCCTGCGGGTGCTGCTGGGCCTGCTGCGCGATTCAGGCCACCCGCACATGGTGGCCGCGCCGGGCGGGCAATATCAGCAGAGCCTGCCGCAAAACCGCACCTTCCAGCTGCTGCGCCTCAAGCTCGACGCTTCGCTGGGCCTCGTGCCCGAAATCAGCGGCCACCGGCTCATGGTGTCGATCCGCCTGATGCGGCAAGATCCCGAAGGCCGGCTGCGCCCCGCCCACGAAGACGCAGGCTTCGAGCTGACGCTGTGTTCTTGATCCCGTGTTTTTGATGTGATGAACCCCGCCGAGCCCATCACCCCACGCACCGTGCGCTGCCCGCGCTGCGGCGGCAGCAGCGTTTACAGCGCCAGCAACCGCTATCGCCCGTTTTGCTCAGCCACGTGCCAAAGCATTGATTTTGGCGCCTGGGCCAGCGAGGCCTACCGCATGGGCGCGGCGCCCGATCCGCACGACCCTGACGCTGAGCCGCTGACACCAGAGCCGGCACCGGGCACGCACTGAACCAACGCCAAATCAGCCGCCGTGCGTAGCGCCGGCAAAGCGGCGCTCTTGCGCAAACCACTGCAACACCGGCACCGTGCCGGGCAACACAGGTTGCACCTCAACAGGCAGGGTCTGCCAAGCCATCGATTGGCCCTCGCGCATCTCAAACGCACCCTGCCACTCGTAGACCTTGCAAAAGTGCAGCCGCACCCGGGCATGCGGATAGTCGATGATCTCGACCCGCCAGGGGTGCGTGGTGCCGATGGTGATGCCCAACTCTTCGATCAGCTCACGGCGCAAGGCGGCATCGACCGATTCACCCGCTTCGAGCTTGCCGCCCGGAAACTCCCAATACCCCGCATAAACCTTGCCCTCGGGGCGCGAAGTGAGCAAAAAACGCCCCTCGGCGCCATATGCATCGCGCTCGATGAGCACGCCCACGGCCACATCCACAGGCTCGCGCTCGGCCTCACCAATGGGTTGCACGATCATGCCGGCGCTCCCTGGCGCCCAACGAAATCACGCGCAAACTGATACGCCACGCGCCCCGAACGCGAGCCACGCTCAAGCGCCCACACCAGCGCCTCGGGTTGCGCCGCCGCAATCGCATCCTCAGACACCCCCTCGTGCCGCAACCATTGCGCCACGATGGCGAGGTATTCGTTTTGGCTGAACGGATAAAAGCTGATCCACAAACCAAAGCGTTCAGACAACGAAACCTTCTCTTCGACCGCCTCGCCCGGATGCACCTCGCCATCGGCGGTGTGTCGGTAGCCTTGGTTTTCGTGGTGATACTCGGGCAGCAGGTGGCGACGGTTTGATGTGGCAACCACCAGCACGTTATCGCTCGCGGTGGCCACCGACCCGTCGAGGATGGATTTGAGCGCCTTGTAGCCCGGCTCGCCCTCATCAAAACTGAGATCGTCGCAAAACACGATAAAACGCTCGGGCCGCTCGGCCACCAGCGCCACCAGATCGGGCAAATCCACCAGATCGGCTTTGTCGACCTCGATCAAGCGCAACCCACGCGCAGCGAATTCGTTCAGGCAGGCTTTGATCAGCGAGGATTTGCCCGTGCCACGCGCGCCACTAAGCAGCACATTGTTGGCCGGGCGCCCCGCCACAAACTGCGTGAGATTGCGCACCAGCCGCGCCTTCTGGCCATCGATTTCTTGCAGATCGCTCAGGCGCAGCGGGGCGAGCTGCCGCACCGGCTCAAGCCAACCGCCACCCAGCCAACCGGCGCGCTTGCGATAGCGAAACGCCACCACATCGGCCCAGCCCTGAGCGTCGGGCGCATCAATCACCCGCTCTTGCGAGCCGGGCACAAGATGAAGAAGACGATCAAACCGCTGCAGCAGAGCATCGGCGCGCGTGAGCAAGGCATCGAGAGCTTCGGCATTCATCGCGCCAGTGTAGGACAGCGCCTGAGCGCGCCCGCCGTGCAGCTCAGTGCACCAACTGCTGCAACGCGATCTCGAGATGCTCGGTGGGCAGCCGCTTGAAACCCGAGCGCGCAAAACGCTGCAAGCGCCCCTGCACAAAGCTCACCGCCACCGAAGCCAGCGCCTGCGCCTGCACGGTGGGCGCCGCTGCCCCCTGGCTCTCGGCATGAGCACGCAAGCTCTGGCGCAACTGCGATTCGAGCCGATCAAAAAACTGGTTCATGCGCGCAATCAAGCGCTCGTTTTCAAAAACCAGCGCATCGCCCACCATTACGCGCGCCATGCCGGGGTTCTTTTCGCCAAACTGCAACACCATGGCAATGATCTTGTGCGATTGCGTCGCACCGGCAGGCTCGCGCTCAACGATCTGATTCACCAGCGTAAACACACTGTGCTCGATGAACTCGATCAACCCCTCGAACATCTGCGCCTTGCTGGCAAAGTGGCGATACAGCGCGGCCTCGCTCACCTCGATCTTGGCAGCCAGCGCAGCGGTGGTGATGCGATCGGCATCGGGCTGCTCAAGCATGCTGGCCAGCGTCTGCAAGATCTGCAGACGGCGCTCGCCCGGCTTGGGCCGTTTGCGCGTTGCCGGCTCGTTCGCCAGCCCCCCGGCAGCAGCGTGCTGCACGCTTTCGGCGGATTCGGCAGTCGGCACAGCAGAGTCGGACATCAGCGATCCCGGGGTGTGGTTGGCGGCATCCAGCGCCGCAACTCGTGAATGCTTTTGATTCTGGCACACACAAATGCGGGTTTACGCCGCAACGCAATGCCGGCCTCAGGGCCGTGCCCGATGCCGCGTGATTTGTCACGCCCACGCATGTAGCGCTGCATCCACACCGTGCCCAGCCCCACGCGTCGCGCGGCACGCAAGTGGCCCACCGTGTCTTCCACCAACACCGCACGAGCAGGCTGCAGCTTCAGCCGCGCCAGCACCACGCGCAACATGCGCGCATCCGGCTTGGGTCGCCACTGGCCAAACACACGCATACCTTCAATACTCACCACCGATTCAAAACAGGTCGACAAGCCCAGCGTCGTGAGCACCCGTTTGGCGTAGGCCGCCGGCGCGTTGGTTAAGACCATCTTGCGCCCCGGCAAACGCTGCAGTGCCGCGCGATCATGTGCGGCCATGCGCAACGCGGCTTCGAGCCCGGGCAGGCGGTGCGTGTGCTCTAAAAAATGTGTGGCACGGATGCCGTGATGGCGCTCAAGGCCCAGCAACGTAGCGCCATAGCGCCGCCAATAGGCCATGCGCAAACCATCGGCCTGCTCATGGCTCACCCCGAGGTGCTGCGCAATATAGGCCGTCATTGAGGCATCGAGCCGATCAAACACGGCCAGCGAAGCATCGTGCAGCGTGTTGTCGAGATCGAACAGCCAGACGCGCTCGCGCCGCAACAAGCCTGTGGGCGGCACGTCAGTGCGAGCGAATCATCGTGCCGTAGGCCTGATCCGTCAGGATCTCGAGCAGCATGGCATGTGGCACCCGGCCATCGATGATGTGCACAGCGTTGACACCGCTCTTGGCCGCGTCGAGCGCCGAAGCAATCTTGGGCAACATACCGCCGCTGATCGTGCCGTCGGCAAACAACTCGTCGATCTCGCGTGCTGAAAGATCGGTGAGCAACTGGCCGCTCTTGTCGAGCACACCAGGGGTGTTGGTGAGCAGCATGAGCTTTTCGGCGCGCAGCACCTCGGCCAGCTTGCCGGCCACCACATCGGCGTTGATGTTGTAGCTCTCGTTGCTCTCGCCAAAACCAATGGGCGAAATCACCGGGATGAATTGATCGTCTTGCAGCGCCTTCACCACGCTGGGGTCGATGGCCACGATCTCGCCCACCTGGCCCACATCGTGCTCTTTGCTGGGATCGTTTTTGTCGACCATCTTGAGCTTTTTGGCGCGAATCATGCCGCCATCACGGCCAGTGAGGCCCACGGCCTTGCCGCCGGCCACGTTGATCAGGCCCACGATGTCTTGCTGCACCTCGCCGCCCAGCACCCACTCGACAACCTCCATCGTCTCTTCGTCGGTAACGCGCATGCCCTGAATGAAGGTGCCCTTTTTGCCGATTTTGGCCAGCGCCTCATCGATCTGCGGGCCACCGCCATGCACCACCACCGGATTGAGCCCCACAAGCTTGAGCAGCACGATATCTTCGGCAAAGTCTTGCTGCAGCGCCGGATCGGTCATGGCGTTGCCGCCGTACTTCACCACGATCGTCTTGCCGTGGAACTTGCGGATGTAAGGCAAGGCCTGCGCGAGGATTTCGGCCTTATCGCGCGGAGCGACGTGGCTCAGATCAACGGTGGCATCAGAGGCAGAAGACGCTTTGCTCATGGTGCAAAAAAGGTGGTGGCTGGATGGAGAAAAAATAAAATCGAGCCGAAATTGTAGGGCGCCCCCATGAACAAAGCCTTCACCAAAGAATCCGACGGCGACGATGACGACGAAGTCGGCCTGCCCCCACTGCCAGCAGGCGGCAAGAACTACATCACGCCCGCTGGCTACCAACGTCTGCGCAGCGAATTGCTGCAGCTCATCGATGTCGAGCGACCCAAAGTCGTCGAGGTGGTGCACTGGGCGGCGTCCAACGGCGACCGCTCTGAAAATGGCGACTATCTCTACGGCAAAAAGCGTCTGCGCGAAATCGATCGCCGCATCCGTTTTCTCACCAAACGGCTCGATATTGCCGAAGTGGCCGACCCCAGCGCGCACTTCGGCAGTGATCAGATCTTTTTTGGCGCCACCATCACCTATGCCAACACCCGTGGCGAAGAACGCACCATCACGATCAAGGGCATCGATGAAACCGACAACCTGCAGGGTGAAGTGAGCTGGGTGTCACCCATTGCTCGCGCCTTGCTCAAGGCCCACGAGGGCGATGAGGTGCAGCTGATGACGCCCGGTGGGCTCGAAAAGCTCGAGGTGATCGAGGTGCGATACCCCGCACCCGACGGCGCGATCAAGGCCGGATCCGCGTCACCTTGAGCACTGGCGGCGCACGCTTGATGGCGCGCAGCACATCGGCCAAATGGTGGCGATCGCTCACGGCCACACGCAAACGCAGCTCGGTCGAATCCGACAATTGCTCGTCGCCCATATCGATATGCGTGATGTCGGCCTCAGCGCCACTGATGGCTTGCGCCACCTGGGCCAGCACGCCCTTGCTGTTTTGCACCAGCACCACCACCCCCGTTTCGAAAGTGCGCACCGGCTCATCAGACCACTCAACATCGATCCAACGCTCACTGTCGCGCTCGAAAAGCTTGCGCGCCATCGAACAATCCGACGTGTGCACCACCAGCCCCTCGCCTCGACCGAGATAGCCAACGATATCGTCGCCCGGAATCGGTCGGCAGCACGTGGCCAGTTGCACCGTGGCGCCCTCGCTGCCATCGATCATCACCGCACCTTGTGTAGGCGTGTTGTCATCGGCGGCATAGCGCCCCATCGACAACGTAAGCGCATCGGGGCGCGCGCCCATATCGGTGAGCATCTGTGCCAGCCGCTTGGCCACGATGCCCGCGATCTTGCGTCCCAACCCGATATCGATCAGCAACTCATCGCGCGTGCGGTTGCCGCTCCAGCGCAGCACAGCCTGCCAAAGCGCACCGGCTTCGCCACCTGCTGCCTCATTGCCTGCCGGCAGCGCCAGCCCTTCGCCGCGCATGGCCTGGGTGAGCATCTTCTCGCCCAGCCCCAGAGACTCTTCAGCCTCGAGATTCTTGAGATAGTGGCGGATCTTCGAGCGCGCCCGCCCGGTGCGCACAAAGTTGAGCCACCCCGGATTGGGTCGAGCGCTGTGCGCCGTCACGATCTCAATCACATCGCCGCTGCGCAACTCGGTGCGCAGCGCCACCGGCTCGCCATTGATCTTGGCCGCCACGCAGCGGTCTCCCACATCGCTGTGGATGGCATACGCAAAATCGACCGGCGTGGCCCCGCGCGGCAAAGCCATGATCTTTGATTTGGGCGTGAACACATAGACCGCATCCGGAAACAGATCAATCTTGAGATGCTCAAGAAACTCTGCCGAATCGCGCGTATCTTGTTGGATATCGATAAGCGACTGCAACCACACCGCCCCCTGGCGCGGCCCGTCGACCTGCGCTCCCTCGTGGGCCTTGTAGATCCAATGCGCGGCAATGCCTTCTTCGGCCACAGCGTGCATGGCCTCAGTGCGAATCTGAAACTCAACTGCCGTGCCCAACGGATTCACCAGCGTGGTGTGCAGCGATTGATAGCCGTTGCCCTTGGGGATGGCGATGTAATCTTTAAAACGCCCCGGCAGTGGCTTATAGAGCTGATGCAACACCCCCAGCGCCAAATAGCACTCTTGCAGTGTCTGCACCACCACGCGAAAACCGAAGATATCGCTCACCTGCGCAAAGCTCAGGTGCTTCTCGCGCATTTTTTGATAGATCGAGAAAATTGTCTTCTCGCGCCCATACACCCGCGCCTTGAGGCCCGCGCCCAGCAGCGCTTTTTCGACATCGGCTTCAATGCGCGCCACGATATCGCGCCGATAGCCACGCGCGGTTTTTACCGCCTTCGACAAGGCCGCATAACGCCAAGGCTGCACGTATTGAAACGACAACTCTTGCAGCTCGCGATAGGTTTGATTGAGCCCCAGCCGATGCGCAATAGGCGCGTAGATATCGAGCGTCTCGCGAGCGATGCGGGCGCGCTTATGCGCCACCATCGCATCCATCGTTCGCATGTTGTGCAAACGGTCAGCAAGCTTGACGAGAATAACGCGCACATCGCGCGCCATGGCCAGCAGCATCTTGCGAAACGACTCGGCCTGAGATTCTTCACGCGTCGAGAACTGCAGCTTGTCGAGTTTTGTCAGCCCATCCACCAATTCGGCCGTCGGCGCACCAAAACGCTCGATCAACTCGATCTTGGTGACGCCGCAATCCTCCATCGCATCATGCATGAGCGCGGCCATGATGGCCTGGGCATCGAGCTTCCAGCTGGCGCACAAGCCAGCCACCGCGATCGGATGCGTGATGTAGGGCTCGCCGCTGGCGCGAAACTGCCCCAAATGAGCCTCATCGGCAAATTTGTAGGCCTCGCGGACACGTTTGATGTCAGCGGCATCAAGGTAATCGAGCTTGTGCACGAGCGCGGCAAACGAAGCCGCCGCCGCACCTGCAGCATGCGCCGACGACACCGCACCTGAAGGCTGCGCCGTCAATGGATGAGTGAAACCTGAAACGCGGTTCATGCGGATGAATGTAGCGCGCCCATCGCCCGCCCACACGCATCACCAACAAAAATGCCCCGCACAAGGCGAGGCATTCTTGGCGAGGCGACACGCTTGCAGGCGCAGCGCGTCAGCGCAATCAGCTCAGACCGGCACCTTGCGCAGCATCTCGATCCCAACCTGGCCGGCGGCGATCTCGCGCAACGCCGTCACGCCCGATTTGTTTTTGGTTTCGATCCGGGGGGTATGCCCTTGATTGAGCATGCGCGCGCGGTAGGTTGCCGCCAGCACCAACTGAAAGCGGTTGGGGATTTTTTCGAGGCAGTCTTCAACGGTGATGCGGGCCATCGGGCGAACTCCTGGGAAGGCAAACGGTGAGCGATCAAGCCACTCAAGGCAGATTGAGCGCACTGAATACGGCGGGCTTGTTGCGACGCAAAGCAGCGTATTTGAGCCGCTGCGAATGCACAACGGTTTTCAGATCGAAAAGCGCCGTTTCAAACAGGGCGTTGATTATAACGTAGTCGAAATGCTGCGCCTGAGCCACTTCAAAGCGCGCGTTGGCCATGCGCCGCTCGATCACTTCGGGGGCGTCTTCGCCTCGGCGTTTGAGCCGCTGCAGCAACTCCTCCCAGCTCGGCGGCAGAATGAAAATCAGCACCGCATTCGGAAAAATCTGCTTGATCTGCCGCGCGCCCTGCCAATCGATCTCGAGCACCACATCATCGCCGGCGGCCATGCGCGCTTCGATGGCGGCACGGGATGTGCCGTAGAGATTGCCATGCACCTCAGCCCACTCTAAAAAATCGCCCTGATCAACCATGCCACGAAACTCAGGCTCGCTGATAAACCAGTATTCGCGCCCGTTTTGCTCTTGCCCGCGCGGCGCGCGGGTGCTGTGCGAGATCGAAACGGTCAAGCGAGAGTCGAGCTCAAGCAAGGCTTTAACCAGGCTTGATTTACCGGCCCCGCTAGGGGCGGCAACGACGAACAGGTTGCCGGGGTAATCCATCAACGGGCTCCTCGAAACAGGTGGGGATGCTGTTGGCGAAGAATGTGCAACCGTGCTGCCCGCCTCGGCATGAGCAGTTTCACGGCCGGCATGTGGCATATCACTCAATGTTCTGCACCTGCTCGCGCATTTGCTCGATCAGCACCTTCATCTCGACCGACACCTGCGTGAGCTCAAGTGCGCCAGATTTCGAACCCAAGGTGTTGGCCTCACGGTGCAGCTCTTGAATCAAAAAATCGAGCCGCTTACCCAACTCGCCACCCGCCTTGAGCAGCCGGGTGAGTTCGTCGAGATGCGCGCCCAGACGCGAGAGCTCCTCGTCGACATCCAGGCGCAACGCATAGGCCGCTGCCTCGCTGAGCGCACGCTCTTGAAGCGCCTCGGCGGGCACGCTCTGGGCCGCACCCGTAGATTGCAAAGCCTCTTGCCAGCGCTGCAAAAAGCGCTCTTGCTGGCGCGCCACCGCCTGCGGCACCAGCGGTGCAGCCTGTTTGGCCAGCTCTCTCAGAGCAGCGATGCGCTCGCACAACACGGCCACGAGCTTGTCGCCTTCACGCTGCCTGGCTTCTTTGAGCCCGGTGATCGCACGACGCGCCGCCTCCATGGCAGCCTCATCGAGCCGGTCGGAGGGCGTGGCGCCGCGGCACCACTGCAGCGCCTCGTGCACCGTGAGCGGGGCGGCTTTGGGCAGCCACGATTGCACCGTGCCCTCGATACGCGACAACGCGTTGAGCTGATCGGGTTGCGGCACGGGCCAGGCGGTTTCATCGACGCGCTGAGTGGTTAAGCGCAATTCGATCTTGCCTCGACGAAATTGGGCCGTCAGCAGTTCGCGCAGCGTGGGTTCGAGACCGCGCAGATCGTCGGGCAAGCGAAAAACGATGTCGAGAAACCGGCTGTTAACCGAGCGGATCTCGACCGCCACCGCAGCGCCGGGCTTACCCGCAACAGCCGCTTCATCGCCTTTATGGGCGGTTTCATCAGGGTTTTTCGGAGCACCGCCCAAGGCGCTCGCGAAACCGGTCATGCTGTAAACTGGCATCGAGCTTGTCGCACCGCAAAAACTCGATTATGTCAAAGCCCAAGCCCGCCCCACTCCCCGCGGGCACAGTTGTTGGCGGATATCAAATTGTCAGAAAACTGGCGGCCGGCGGCTTCGGCGTCGTTTACCTGGCCGAAGATCCTGAGCAACGGCTAGTAGCCCTCAAAGAATATTTGCCTGCATCGCTGGCTGAGCGCTCCGTGGGCGAGTTGATTCCACGCGTCAAACCCGAAAAGCAGCCGCTTTACCGTTTGGGTCTGAAAAGCTTTTTCGAAGAAGGCCGTTCGCTCGCACAAATTTCACACCCGAGCGTGGTTTCGGTGCTGAATTTCTTCCGCGAAAACGAAACCGTTTATATGGTGATGAATTACCTGCAAGGCGACACCTTGCAGGATTTCATCGTGACGGCCCGCGATCTCAAACGCGACAAAGTGTTTCGAGAATCCACCATCCGCTCATTGTTCGACGAGATTCTTCGCGGGCTGCGCATCGTGCACCAGCACAAAATGCTGCACCTCGACATCAAGCCGGCCAATATTTTCATCACCAACGAAAACAAGGCCGTGTTGATTGATTTCGGCGCGGCACGCGAGGTGCTGTCCAAAGAGGGTAATTTCATCCGCCCGATGTACACGCCCGGCTTCGCCGCGCCCGAGATGTACCGGCGCGACTCGTCCATGGGCCCCTGGACCGACATCTACGCGATCGGCGCCTGCATCTACGCCTGCATGCAGGGCTACCCGCCCA
>CAZUCW010000009.1:0-54956 GCA_964618825.1 uncultured Aquabacterium sp. | reverse complement strand
GCTCAACGTGGTTGAGTTTTATTACCCCGAAGAGATCGTGGCCTTCGAGCGCGAATTCGTCGAGGCGCAGCGTGCGGCTTACATGGAAACCTGCGTCGAAGACGACGAAATCGGCGAGCGCATGGACGCCGGGCGCCGGGCGCTGTTTGAGCGCGGCGACAACGTAGTCGGCCCCTACCAGAGCCCGATGGAAGACGGCATGCGGCATTTTCATGAGTGGTATCGCCGCACGATTGATTTCAAGGGCTGAGCGGTTCGCGGCGCACGCCCTCTAAGCCCTCTCGCATGCGACGCCTGCCCGCACACTGGTTGATGGTGCTGTCGACCCTGCTGTTTGCCGGCATGGGCGTGTGCGTCAAGCTGGCCTCTGATCACTTCAGCACGGCCACCGTGGTGGCTGCGCGAGGGCTGATGGGGGCGGTGATGATGGTTTTGATTGCACGCACCTCGCGCACCCCCTTGCGCACCCGCGTGCCGGTGCTGCACATCAAGCGCGGGCTCGCTGGCGTGATCGCACTGGCGCTGTGGTTTTACTGCATCGGCCAACTGCCACTGGCCACGGCGGTAACGCTCAACTACATGTCGTCGATCTGGATGGCGGTGTTCTTGGTGATGCAGGCTCTGTGGTGGGGGGGGCGGCGTGTGGATGCGCGGTTGCTGGTGGCCGTGGTGGTGGGCTTCGTGGGGGTGGCTCTGGTGCTGCAGCCCACGATTGCACGCGATCAGATCGGTGCTGGCCTGATGGGCGTGGCCTCAGGCATGTTGGCTGGGGTGGCCTATTTGCAGGTGAAGGCTCTGGGGCGTGCCGGCGAGCCCGAGGTGCGCGTGGTGTTTTATTTTTCGCTGATGGGGATGCTCTCGGGGTTGCTCATCTGGCTGGCTGTTGGTGGATGGCGCACGTTGGCCGCGCTGCCGCACCGCGGCTGGGCAGGCGCCATGCCGCCAGGCTGGGCCTGGGTGGCGCTGGCCGGCGTGGGCGCGTTTGCCACCGTGGCGCAGCTGCTCATGACGCGCGCCTACGCCACCGGACGCACACTGGTGAACGCCAATTTGCAATACCTCGGCATCGTGCACGCGGCGGTGCTGGGCATGCTGCTGTTCGGTGAGACGATCAGCGCCAGCGGCCTGTTGGGCATGGCACTGATCGTGCTGGCCGGCATGGGCTCGACCCGCGTGCCTGCGCCCGATGCGGCGCCATCCACCGAAAAAACATGATCATCACCACACCGCCCGCACCCTGCTCATCAATGCCCCTTGCCGCGCCGCCACTGGCCAGCGTGGCCGAACTGCGAGCTGCGCTGGGGCAGCCGGGGTGGGTGGTGCTTGATGCATCGTTTGATCTGCAAGACGCACAGGCCGGGCCGCGCGCATTTGAGGGTGGGCATGTGCCGGGGGCGTGCTATGCCCATCTCGACAAAGATCTGTGCGGCGCCAAAACCGGGTGCAACGGGCGCCACCCTTTACCCGAGCGCGAGGCATTTGCGTGCACGGTGGGCCGCTGGGGCATTGGGCCCGAAACGGCTGTGATCGTGCTTGATCGGCAGGGTTCGATGTTTGCAGCGCGGCTGTGGTGGATGCTGCGCTGGCTGGGGCACGAGCGCGTGGCCGTGCTCGATGGCGGCTGGGCTGCGTGGCAGGCCGAGGACGGGCTGCTTGAGTCGGGCTCTGCGCATGCAGCGCTCGACCGTGGGCCGTATCCGCTGCAGCCATCGCTTGAGCGCGTGGTGCCTGCCGACGCCGTGCTCGCCCGCCTGGGCCAGATTCCTCTGATCGATGCGCGCGCGCCCGAGCGCTACCGTGGCGAGATCGAGCCGCTCGATGCCCGCGCCGGCCACATCCCGGGGGCGATCAACCGCTTTTTTCAGCTCAATCTGATCGAGGGGCGCTTTAAGCCGGCATCGGTGCTGCGCGCCGAGTTTGATGCCCTGCTGGGCAGCGCAGCCCATGCGCCTGAAGCGGTGATCCACTCGTGCGGATCAGGTGTAACGGCCTGCCACAACCTGCTGGCCATGCATGTGGCCGGCCTGCCCGGCGCTGCGCTATACGCCGGCTCATGGAGCGAGTGGAGCGCCGACCCCGAACGGCCCGTTGCCACACGCTGAGGCCTTGCCGCGCACTAAGGCGCACGCTCAGTGAATCAAATGCACCAGCGTGCTGATCGTGATCAGGCCGGCAGCCAGCCAGGCGAGTTGTTGCAGGGTTTCGCGCAGCGTCAGGCGTTGCTGCAGTTGCGGTATCAAATCGGCCACGGCCACATAGATAAAACTGCTTGAGGCCACCACCATCAGATAAGGCAGAGCAGATTGCCAGGGGCTGATCAAAAAGAAGCCCAGCACCCCGCCCACAATGGCCGCGCCGCCCGACACGGCGTTGTACAGCAGTGCCTTGCCGCGCGAGAAACCGGCATTGATGAGCACGATGTAATCGCCTACCTCTTGCGGAATCTCGTGCGCAATGATGGCCAGCGAGGTGATTACGCCCAGGTGGGTATCGGTTAAAAAAGCTGCAGCGATGAGCACGCCATCGCAAAAGTTATGGATGCTGTCGCCCACCAGCACGCTCCAACCGCCACGTCCGGCCTGTTCGGCGTCGAAGCCGTGGTGGTGGTGGTGGTGATCGCCCTCGTTGTGGTGCCCGTGGCGATACAGCTCGGCTTTTTCGAGCAAAAAGAAAAACAGCAACCCGCCCAGCAGCGTCAAAAACAGCGAGTGCGCATCGGCGTGGCTCTCAAAAGCCTCGGGCAGCGCGTGCAGCAGCGCCGTGCCCAGCAACACGCCGGTCGAGAGGCTAACCAGATGCCGCACCACCGCGCCCAGCATGGCGTTCGACAGGCCTGCTGCGATGGCAACCGACAGGGCACCACCGGCAAAGGTGGCCAATACGATGTAGAGCAGGGTCATGACGCCACAATGAAATACGCGCCAGATAAAGCACCGGCGCGAGAGATTTCATCTTAGCAACGCTGTCAAGCGAGCTTGGATGGCGCCCGAGCCGTATCCGAACATGTTGGCTGCGTATGGTTTGAGATGAGTTTGAGATGACAATGGGCGCTGCTTTGATGCTGCCTTGGCCTGCACCGTGACGACGACCCTCCACACCCCCTCGACGCCTCTCGATGTGCTGGCTGCCATCGACATCGGATCCAACAGCTTTCGGCTCGAAATCGCGCAGCTGCAGTCGGGTAAATACAAACGGGTCGAATACTTCAAAGAAACGGTGCGTCTGGGCGGTGGGCTCGATGCCCATGGCTGCCTCACCGAAGCGGCGGCCGAACGTGGGCTCGATTGCCTGGCGCGTTTTGCGCAGTGCCTCAAGGGGTTCTCTCACCAGCAGGTGCGCGCCGTGGCCACGCAAACCTTGCGCGAAGCACGCAACCGCGATGATTTTTTGCTGCGTGCGCAGGCGGTGCTGGGCCATCCGATTGAGGTGATCACCGGGCGCGAAGAGGCTCGCCTGATCTACACCGGTGTGGCGCGGCTGCAGCCTTCGACACTGCCGCGTCTGGTGATCGATATCGGCGGGCGGTCGACCGAAATGATTTTGGGACAAGGCCGCAGCCCCCTCATGGCCGAATCGTTTCAGGTGGGCAGTGTCAGCTTGTCGATGCGGTTCTTTCCTGAAGGACGCTATACCGAAGCCGCTTTTCGTGCGGCGCAGGTGGCGGCAGGGGCTGAGCTCGAAGAGGCGCTGGTGCCCTTTGCGCGCGCCAACTGGGCGCAGGCGCTGGGGGCATCGGGCACCGTGGGGGCGGTGTCGCAGCTGCTGGCGGCCAACGGCATCACCGATGGCGCCATCACTCCGGCGGGGTTGCGTTGGTGCATTGAGCAGTGCCTCATTGCCGGGCGGCAAGATGCGCTCAACCTGCCCGGGCTCAAGCCGGATCGGCGCGCGGTGCTGGCCGGGGGGTTGTCGATTCTCTACACGCTGGCGGTGCATTTCGATATCGAGGCGCTGCAGCCGGCACGCGGGGCGCTGCGCCAGGGCGTGATCTTCGATCTCGAAGCGCGCCTCGAGGCTGCGCGCAATGGCCGTTTGCACGATGCGCGCGACGACAGCGTGCGCGATCTCAAGCTGCGTTTTGGGGTCGACATGCCACACGCCGATCGCGTGCGTCGGTTGGCGCTGGCGCTGTATGCACAGGTGGCGCCCAAGGTGGATCGCCTGCCGCAGGGGCAGGTGGTGGATGAATCAAGCCGCGAGCTCGCCTGGGCTGCTGCACTGCACGAAATCGGCATGATGGTGTCGCATCATGATCACCACCGGCACAGCGCCTATTTGCTGGGGCACGTCGATGCACCGGGTTTTTCGCAATCGCAGCAGCGTCGTATTGGCGAGCTGGTGCTGGGGCAACGCGGCAGTTTGCGCAAACTCGGGGCGCGGCTCGAATCCACGCCCTTTGTGTGGCAGGTGTTGTGTTTGCGCTTGGCCGTGGTGCTCACGCACGCGCGGGTCGATATCGATACCAAAGCAATCCGTTTGAGCCACAAGGGCCGCACCGTGGCGATCGATATCGATGCGCGCTGGGCCCAGGCGCATCCGCGCACACTGTTTTTGCTCGACGAAGAGGCTCAGGCCTGGAACCTCGCCGACGCCCTTAAGCTGATGGTGCGCACCGTCGGTTGAGGCGCGTGCGCCAGGGCTGGCGTTGCCCCTGGGCGGCGCTTAGGGTTGTGCGTTAGGAAAAACCTTGCGATACACCGGGCCCCACATCGGATGGCCGGCTTCGGATTTGCTGAGAGCAAATTTGGGATCGTTTTCTTTGGCAGCGCGGAACTCAACCTCGCAAGCCCCCGTGCGCTGGCTCGTGCAATAAATAAACGCCAAATATTTGTGTGCGGCGGCCCGATCGCGCGCCGAGGCCAGGCCGGCTTGCAGCGCTGCGCCGAATTGCTTTTCGGCATCGGCATATTGGCCATCGTCGTAGGCACGCAAACCGCTGAGCAGGGCCTTTTCGGCCGGGCGCTCGGCCAGATCCATCACACCAATTTGTGGTGGCTTGGGCTGGGCGCAGCCGATCAGGGCCGATACGAGCGCAGCGGCGGTGAGCAGCAAGGCGCTGCGGTTCAACAACCCGAAAGACAAACGTGCAGATGAGTTCATGGCCCGAAGCGGTGTTTGATGCTGAGCGTTTGGCCGCCTTCGATGTTGATCGTCTGCACATACGGTGAGAACGCATCGTTGCGGATGGTGATGGTGTGCCGGCCCTCGCTGAGCGTGAGCTGGTTGAGGGGTGGGGTGGTGCCTACGCTGGCGCCATCGACCTCAACGTTGCCCCACGGGCTGACGGCCAATTGCACCGTGCCCGTGCCCGTGGCTGCGGGCTTGGCTGCTGCGGCAGCGCTGGCGCGAGTGGCGGCGGCCTTGCTCTTGGCTTCGCGGCGTTTGGCGTCTTTATCTTTGGCGTCTTTGTTTTTGGTGTCGGATGTGGCCGAGGCCTGATCAGGCGTGGGGGTGCTGGCGGGTGGCTCAAGCGTTGCTGCGGCAGTGTTGGATTCGGCAGCGGAGGGGGAGGTATCCGGCCCAGCGGTATTGATTGCCGTGCCAGCCGTCGGGGGGGCTGCTGAGGCAGCGGTGGCGGTGCTGGCTGTGGTGTCGATGGTCGGCGATGGCGTTGAGGCGGTGTCGGGCAGCGTGGCCGTGGCCTCAGTGGCTGCGGCGCGCTTGCTGTTTTGCTGCCAGGCATATCCACCCAGCGCCACGATGGCCACCAGGCAGCTGGCGAGCACCCCCCACAGCAGCCGACGTTGCGGATGCGGCGGCAGCGGATCACGCAGCGCCTCAGGCGATTGCGTATCGAGCCATTGCCGCAGCTCACGCGAGAGGGCGCGCGCCGAGTGCGTGCGTTGATCGCGGTCGCGCAACATGGCACGGGCGGCGATCCCCGAGAGTTCTTTGGGCACTTGCGGATTGAGCTCGTGCGCAGGCGGCGGTTGCTTGTTGAGCACCGCCTCGGTGATGTCGATCAACGTGTCGCCATCAAAGGGTCGCTCGCCGGTGAGCAGCTCGTAGAGCACCACGCCCAGCGAATAGACGTCGGCCCGGCGATCCACCGATTCTTGTCGCACCTGCTCGGGCGCCATGTAGTAGGGCGAGCCGCGCAGCACTTCGAGCGGCGCCATCGTGGTGGGGGCGCCATCGAGGCTGCGCAGTTTTGAATCGCGCTGCTGAGCCACGCGAGCGATGCCGAAATCGAGCACGCGCGGCTGCGTGCGTCCCACCATAAAAATGTTGGCGGGCTTGATATCGCGGTGCACCACCCCCTTGCTGTGCGCGTAGGCCAGCGCATCGGCCACGCGACGCACGATCAGCGCGGCCTGTGCCGGCGTCGGGCGCCAGCCTTCTTTGAGCAGCTGGCGCAAATCTTTGCCCTTGAGCAGCTCCATCGCGATGTAGGCGCCTTGCGGGCTCACGCCGGCATCGAACACCGTCACGATGTGCGGGTGGCTCAATCGGCCTGCCGCCTTGGCTTCGTTCAGAAAGAGATCGTTGAACGTGTCGCGCGCATCGGTGGGCAGATCGACGTTTAGCGTTTTGATGGCGATCAGGCGCGACAGCAGCGGATCGTGCGCGGCATACACCGTGCCCAGCCCGCCTTCGCCGATGCAGTATTTGAGGGCATAGCGCCCGATGTGCCCGATGGTGGGCATGCCCTCAGGGCGGGTGCTGGTGGGCACAGCCGGGGCCAGATCGGGCAGCGGGCGCGTCATCAGCCGGGTTTCGACGTCATCCCACGGCATGCTGTCGGCGCCCGGTTGCGTCGGGGGTGGCAGGCGATCGGGCTCGGCGGTGTCGGTGTCGGTCGTCACGGGTGAGGGGGAATGAGGCAGTGTCGCGCAAGCTTATTGCAATCCACGCAACCCGCAAGCGTGGAAAAAGGCACGGCGCAGGGGCCCAGTTACATATCGACGCGAAGATCAGCGCCGTTGATCGGTGGCACCGACCTCGGTGGCGCGCAGGATCTTGGCTGCTTTATCAAGCACACCGTTGACGTATTTGTGGCCGTCGGTGCCGCCGAAGCTTTTGGCCAGCTCGACCGACTCGTTGATCACCACCTTGTAGGGCACATCAAGGCAGTGCGTCAGCTCGTAGGCGCCGATCCAGAGCACGGCGTGCTCGATGGGCGACAACTCGTTGACGCCGCGATCCAGGTGCGGCGTGAGTGCAGCGTTGAGCGGCTCGGCTTCGCGGATGCAGCCGTGCAGCAGGGCATCGAAGTGCGCGTAATCGCATTTGCCGAAATCGTCGGCCTCGTGCATTTGTGCGTCGATGGCCTCAGGCGCAGTGCGAGCCAGCAGCCATTGATACAAGCCTTGCAAAGCGTATTCGCGCGAGCGGCGGCGGGCCGATTTGGGGCGCGGCTTGGCATTGCCCGGGCGTGCCGGGCGAGCGGGGCTGTCTGGGGTGTTGTTGTCGGGGGGCAAGGGAGTGGGGCTCACGAGAGGTCTTCCAGCAACAGGGCCATTTCAACGGCCACGCGTGCGGCATCGCGCCCTTTTTCGTCGGTGCGCGCCCAGGCTTGCGCTTCGTTTTCGACGGTCAGGATCGCGTTGGCGATGGGCAGTTGATGATCGAGCGACACGCGGGTGATGCCAGCGCCGCTCTCGTTGGCCACCAGCTCGAAGTGGTAGGTTTCGCCACGGATGATGCAGCCCAGAGCGATCAGAGCGTCGTAATTGTCGGATTCGGCCATGGCCTGCAGCGCCAGCGGCACTTCGAGCGCGCCGGGCACGTTGATGTGCACGATGTGTTTATCGGCCACGCCCAGCCGCTGCAGCTCGGTGCGGCAGTGCTGCGCAAGCGCATGGGTGATCGATTCGTTAAAGCGCGCCTGCACGATGCCGATGCGCAGGCCTTCGCCGTTGAGCTGGGTCGTCTGACCCTTTTGTGCGCCTTGCATGCGGGCCTCGTTAAGGTCGGATAAAAGAAGTGGCGTCGTCTGCCGAGACGAAGCCGGTTACTTCGAGACCGTAGCCCACCATGCTGGGCATACGGCGCTGGCTGCCCAGCAAACGCATGCGGTGCACGCCGAGCGAGCGCAAGATTTGTGCGCCCACGCCGTAGGTGCGCAGATCGGTGGGTGCGCGGGTGGCCGAGGCATCGCCCGAGGGTAAAAAGTGTTCGAGCACGCTGGTGGTGTCTTCACCGCAGTTGAGCAGCACGGCCACGCCACGCCCAGCCTCGCGCAACGTGGCCAGGGCTTTAGGCAGCGGCCATGAGTGGCGCTGGTTGTCGGCGTCGAGCAGATCCATCACCGATAGCGGCTCGTGCACGCGCACCAACACTTCATCGGTGGGCGCCCACTGGCCCAGCGTGAGGGCCAGGTGGATGCCGCCAGTGCGGTCTTTGAACGCCTGAGCCTCGAAGGGGCCGTGGGCCGTGTGCAGGGTGCGCTGGCCGATGCGCTGAATCAGCGATTCGTTGCGGGCACGGTATTCGATCAGATCGGCGATGGTGCCGATCTTGAGGCCGTGCTCTTGGGCAAAAATTTCGAGATCGGGCAGGCGGGCCATGGTGCCGTCGTCTTTCATGATCTCGCAGATCACGGCGGCGGGGGTGAGGCCGGCCATGGCCGAGAGATCGCAGCCGGCTTCGGTGTGGCCGGCGCGCATGAGCACGCCGCCGTCTTGCGCCTGCAGCGGAAAGATGTGGCCCGGCTGCACCAGATCGGCGGGTTGCGCATCGCGCGCCACGGCGGCAGCCACGGTGCGGGCGCGGTCAGCGGCCGAGATGCCGGTGGTGACGCCTTCGCGGGCTTCGATGGATACGGTGAAGGCCGTGCCGTGGCGGGTGCCGTTGCGCGAAGCCATGGGCGGCAGTTGCAGCCGCTCGCAGCGCTCGCGGGTGAGCGTGAGGCAGATCAGGCCGCGCCCAAACTTGGCCATGAAATTGATGGCTTCAGGGGTGACGTGATCGGCGGCGAGCACCAGATCGCCTTCGTTTTCGCGGTCTTCTTCGTCAACGAGGATGACCATTCGGCCGGCGGCCAACTCGGCGATCAGCTCAGGAACAGGGGAGATAGGCATTCCCCGGATTGTAGGCGGGCTGTGCGAATGTTTAGTGATTGGGGCGTGCCAACAGGCGCAGATCGGGGCCGATCAGGCTGGTGCCCAGCAGGCGCAGCCCGGGGGCGTTGGCCAGATGCGCCAGCGGGGGGAGCTGCCACATGCCGCGTCCGGCACCCAGCAGTTTGGGGGCAAGGTAGATGAGGTATTCGTCAACCACGCCGGCGGCGATGAGGGTGCCGTTGAGGGTGGCGCCGGCTTCGACGTGCAGCTCGTTGACGCCGCGTTGGGCCAACTCGGTAAGCAGCGCGGGCAGGGGGACGCGCTGTTGTGCGTCGGTGCGGGGGGCTGTCGGGGGCAGCACCAGCACGTCGGCGCCCGCATCGAGCAGGGCGCGGCGGCGGTTTTCGGGGGGCGGCGCGGCGCAAACGATCAGGGCGTGGCCCGGGGCGGCGAGCACGCGCGATGAGGGGGGGGTGCGCAGGGTGGAGTCGACGATCACGCGCAGCGGTTGGTGGTGCACCGGGTGCTCGCGCACATCGAGCCGGGGGTTGTCGGCCATAACGGTGCCCACGCCGGTGAGGATGGCGTTGGCGCGCCATCGCCAGCGTTGGCCGTCGGAGCGGGCCTCGGGGCTGGTGATCCATTGGCTGGAGCCGTCGGGCAGGGCGGTGTGGCCGTCGAGCGAGGCAGCGACTTTGAGTCGCACCCAGGGGCGGGCGCGCTCCATGCGCGAGAAGAAACCGATGTTGATCTCGCGGGCTTCGTCGGCCAGCAGGCCCAGGTGGGTTTGGATGCCTGCAGCCTGCAGGCGGGCCAGGCCTTGTCCGGCCACCAGGGGATTGGGGTCGCCTACGGCGGCCACCACGCGGTGCACGCCTGCTGCCACGAGGGCGTCGGCGCAGGGCGGGGTGCGGCCGAAGTGGGCGCAGGGCTCGAGGGTGACGTAAACGGTGGCACCGCGCAGGTTGTGGCCTTGGGCCTGGGCACGTTGCAGTGCGAGGGCTTCGGCATGGGCGGAGCCGGCGGGCTGGGTGTGGCCTTCGATGGTGTGGCCGTCGGCAGTGGCGATTACGCAGCCTACGCGAGGGTTGGGGTCGCTCAGGCCGATCGATTGCTGTGCGAGCGCCAGGGCGCGGCGCATGTGGGTGAGGTCGTGGGCGTCGGTCACTGTCGTGGCGTGGAGGTCGCGTCGGCGCAATCTTCGCTCACTTTGGCGGGGTCGCACACGCGCAGGCGTCCGGTGTTGGCGAGGATCAGGCTGCGGCGGGTGTCGTCGGGTGGGCTGCCGGTGCGCAGCGTGAGTGTGGCGGCGAGAAAGGCGCCTGAGGGGGTGCGCGGAAAACCTGATCCACCAAACATGATGAAGTTGATGCCCCGGGGCAGCCGTGGGGTGATGGTGATGTCGAGGCGCGAGGGGGTGTCGGGCGCGGCGCCGAGCAGGGTGTCGCCGGGGCTGAGGGTGAGGTCGCCGTCTTGATCGACGAAGGCATCCCAGCCGGTGCTCCAGTTGTCGCCACGGGGCATCACGAGGGTGGGGCGTTGGCGTTTCATGGCTTCTGAGCGGGCGGCGTTGAGGGATGCGGTGAGCGCACCGCAGACCGCACGCAGCCGGGCGTTGCGCAGGTGGTGCATGACGCTGGGGGCGGCCAGGCCAAGCAGGATGCCGATGAGGGACAGCACGACAAGCGCTTCGATCAGAGTGAAGCCGTTGCGGTGGGGTGGGCGTGAGGGGGCTGGCGGGTTCATGGCCAGCACAGTGTTTTGCGTGGGCCGCTGCAGCTGCGTGTGGGGCCGATGCTGTCGAGTATGAGATCGCCCACTTGTGGGTCGGGGGCCGCAGGGCTGGCGATGAGCCGCACGCATTCGGTGGTGTCGAGTGAGGCTTCGGTGCAGGGGCGGCTGCTTAGGGTGTAGGCGCTGCGGTCGGGGTTGTCGCTTGAGTGGCGTTTGAATGGGCCGTTGTCGTCGCCTTGCGAGAGGTGGTAGCGGCCGTGTTGCGTGAAGTAGCGCTCTTGCTGCTGCAAAAAATCAGTGAGCGCGGTGCGGCCCTCGGCGCGGCGGCCTTTGAGCACGGCGTCGCGGTAGCTGGGGTAGGCGAGGGTGGCCAGCAGGGCGATGATGGCCAGGGTGAGTATCAGCTCGATGAGCGTGAAACCGGTGTGAGCGGGTTTCATGGCGCGCGCTGTTTGAGTTCGTTGTGGTTGGCGATTTCGCGCCAGCTGAGGCGGTGCAGTTGGCGCGGGGTGTTGAGCGCGCGGTCGGTGCAGGTTTGCGCTGAGCAGGTTTTGATAATGAGGGGGGGTGTGTTGATGCTGCTGCGGTTGCGTGTGGCTTCGGTGGTGGCATCGCTGTCGAGCGCGAGGGGGTCGGACAGCGCTTCGGCACTGGTGGCGCGGGTGCCTTCGCCGCTCAGGAGCGACAGCGTGTAGGCGGCGCTGCGAGCGTCGCCACAACGACCGCTGGCCGGGATCAGGGTGTTGAAAACGATACGCCCCGGCAGGGCCAGGATCGGCCCGAGCAGGCGCTCGCCGGTGGCATCACCATCAACAAAGTCGGCATACCAGCCGGCGTGGAGGGCGGGCGCGGTGTCGGGCATTGCGCCGTTGTCGTGGTGTCCTGCCCAGTGATCGGATTGCATTTCGATGGCCCTGAGATCGGTGCGATTCAGAGGGCGGTTGAGGGTGTTTGAGGTGGAGCGGTCGTCGAGGATGGCGTAGACCGATTGCGCGGTGAAGGGCCGGGTGTGATCGCGGGGCTCGAGGAGCTGGCCGGTGCCGAACACGGCAACGATGGCGCCGTTAGAGCGAAAGAGCGCCGGCGCTGATGAGATGGCTTGCGGCTCCCCGTTGCGTTGGGCGACGAACAGCCGCTGTGCGTGCGGGGCCCTGGGGGTGGCAAGGGTGTCGAGATCGATTCGCCAGAGCTGTCCGTGCAGATCGCCTGCGTACAGCGCCGTGGCTGTGCGCGAAGCATCGGTGCTGGCGCTGAGGTTGAGCACGCCGGCGGCGCGCGTGGTATCGGCTTTGGGCAGAATGATCTTGAAGTAGTTGTGGTTGAGCGACCAGCGTTCACCCGCTGTTTTGCTGAGATCGAGCAAAAAGATCGCCGGATCGCCGTGCGTGCTGGCGTGGCCGTCGTTGGCATGGTTGTTGACGCCGCTGCCCACCACCGCGAACCAACGGTGGGTGTGGTTCACCTTGAGTTTGAGCACGCGCACCCGCCCAACGATGTGGCCGAGGTCGGGGTCGTCGGCGTCGGTGAATTCCCACAACACGTGTGCGGGCGAGAAACCTGCGGCGGGGTCGCTGACGTCGAGCGCGTATACCCCTTGCCCGCCCGCACCGGTGCCACCGATCAACACAGTGCGCCAGGCGGGGGCGTTCTCGGAGCCTGTGTTGGCTTCGGCCACGGTGGGTGGGGCATCAACGTAGCTGCGGTGGGTGTAGCCGGGCGAGGTGAGGTGGTGCAGTTGGGGCACGAGCCAGCTGGGGATGTAGCCAAACAGTTCGTCGCCGTTATCAGCACGGAAAGCGTGGAGCATGCCGTCGTTGGCGCCCGCAAAAACAACGGGCGTGCGGGCCAGATGCTGCCGGCGGAAATCGGCGTAGCCCGATGCGTTGATTGCGGCAGTGGGCTGGCCCAGATATAGGACGCCTGAGTTGATGATGTCGCCCATCACGCTGCGGCGCGCACGCAGCGGGCCGCGTGGTTGTTCGAGCGAGCGGTCGCCGCGCAGATGGTTGATCTGTTGTTCGGTGAGGGGGTGGCCATCGAGAGAGGCCAGGTTGCGCGCGTTGAAATCGAGTGCCGTGCTGCCCCCATCGGGCGTGCGCGTGCCCACCACGATGCGGCGCGAGGCCGGATCTCGGGCATTCAGCCGCTCGGCAGCACGCCAAACGACGGCACGACGGTTGTTGATGTCGGGGTTGGTGTCAGAGGTGGCGCCCTCGGGGGCCGATGCCGCGGCGCGGCGCACCAGATCGCCATGCCAGCCATCGGCATCAAACCACGCCTGAAAGATCGCCTGGGCCTCGCTCACACGGGTGGCATCGACGGCCACGCCCTTGGCCATGCCTGCTGCTTCGTGCGAGAGGCGGTGCAGCATGGCATCAAGGCGTTGCAGCATCTGGCGTGCATCGCCCGCCAGCACGTAGGTGCGCGGTTCGCCGGGTGCTTCGATGCGTTGCCAGTTGTGGTTGCGATCAGGGCGTGGTTGGCGAGATTCATCGGCGGGGGATAACGCAAATGGCGAACCTTGATCGGTGCCGCTGGCATCAATAAATCCGCCGTATTTGGCTGCCAGATACAGGGGGTTGCGCCGGCGCAGCTCAAACGCGGTTTGTTTGCCCTGGGCATTCAGATCGAGGACGAGGGTGGTAACGCGCATGCCGGGCCGCGCACGGTTGCCGCTGCTGCCGGCGGGGCGGATGTCGTGTGTGTGCGCCCAATAGGCCAGCCCGGTGAAATCGCTCGGGCCCTGAAGCGCTTGCGGCGCGAAGCCGGGCATGGGCTCTGGGTTGGGTGGCTGGTGGGTGTGGCGCGGCACGCCCCGGCCATCGATGTAATGCCGCGCGATGCCTGATTCGAATCCACTCACCACCTCAGCCCATCCGCTGGCCGCCACGGTGTCGGTGGTGTCTGGCGCATCGACCGTGGGGGTGTGCTCGGCAGTGCGTGGCACGTTGCCAATGGCCAGCAGATGGTTTTTGATGCAGGCGTGATCGCTGGCGCCAGGTTGCGCCGGATGCGGATCGGCCCAAATCGATGCTCCATCGGGCAAAGCGGTGCCTGCCGTGGGCGGCAGGCCACGCAGATAACGCAGGCTCTCGCGGTAGAGCGCTGCGGTGGTGGTGGCGTGCGGATAGGTGCCTTGCGCCTCACCGATGTTGTTGATGGCCTGGATGGCGCCGCTCACGCCATCGGACGCATGGCGCGGGTTGCGCACCAGCGTGCCGTCGGCGGGGTTCCATTCGAGCAGCGGATTGGGCTCGATCCCGGCTTGATCGGTGTGCTCGCCGATAAAGGCCATGGGCGCGCGCAACACACGGCCCGACACCGGATCGCCAAACACGGCCACACGCAAGGCGTGTGCGTGGCGCTGCAGTGCACCCACGGGTTTGTGGTGGCCGCTGCCGTCATAACGTTGGCAATACCCGGGCAGAGATCGTTCGCGTGAACGGGCATCGGCGGCGTCGCACACGGCCACGCGCACGGCATACGAACCCTGCTGCGGGGTGGCTGGGCCGGCATCGCACGTGCCTGATCGGGTTGCACGCAGATAAACCTTGTCGCGGCAATTGGCGATGTAGATGTCGTGCCCGGTGATTGCGGCGGTGGGTAGCGCGCCACGGGCTTGATCTGCGCGCAGCCGTTTGGTGGGGAACTCATCACTGTCGTAAAACGACGGTTGCCCCGGCTGGGTGCCATCGGGCAGATAGGCACGGCGCACGATCGTGAGCTGGGCGCTGTCCACATCACGCAGCCCGCCCGTCAGGCCCATGCGCAATATGTCGAGGCTTGATGCCGTGGCCCAGTTGAGAAAATTGCCGCTGAACTCGTTGCTGCACAGCCGTGTGCCGTTGAGCGTGTCGCTGATGCGTCTGAAATGCGCGCCGATACGCTGCCCGGGTTGCGTGGGGTGGGCGCGCGAATCGTCGGCATAGGCGTAGCAGCCCAGCGGATCAAAGTAGCCAAGGTATTCGCGCTGGACATCAAAGCTGTCATCGAGCTCGCGTGAAGGGCCGGCGTGTGCCGCGCCCGCTGCCGCGCGATCAATCGACAGCGCCAGCGTGAGCGTTGGTGGGGCAGCCATGCCGTGCGCCAAAAGGGGATCGGCCTGCAAATCGATCAGCGGCAGATCGATCAGTGGGGCTGAGGGCGTGGCGCCGACAACCACAGCCCCTGCTGCAGCCCCCGCGATCAGCATGGCGGACAGTTGACGACCGAAAGCGAGGCGGTGAACCCCAGAGCGACGGAGCCAAAGCATCATGATCAAGATCACTCGAAACGAAATTCGGTTTGCAGCACAACCCGGGTGTCAGGGTTTGGGCCATAGCCGATGGCGGTAATGCGCAAAAGCCGGCAGGTGGGTTGCAGCGTCGAGGTTTGTTGATCGGCGCTGCCGTCGGCATTGCAGGGAGCGTTGTCGGGCAGCGCCTCGATCACGTAGCGTGGCCGCCGTGCCGGCTGAACGCCTTGGCCGAAGTGATCGCCTCCTTGGTGCGTGAAGGTGCCCAAAGCTACAGCGCGGGCATCGTTATCCAATGCCATCACCCACGCCGGCAGGGCTTGAGGTTCGGCGGCCTGGCACAGCCCTCGGGTTTCGTTTGCGGATGAACAGCCTGGCTCGAAGCCGATCTCGTTGTCGTGGCGGAACAGCCGTGTGCGGTGTTGCTGAATGTCGCGTTCGGCGTCGGCCAGCGCCTGCTCCGCCGATTGGCGGGCGATGTCGGTATCGCGATCATTGCGGCTGCTGCGTTCAGCCTGCAACGTGAGTTGCGCACTGCCTACCCCCAGCACCGTGATCACCACCAGCATCATCAGCACCACCACAAGCGCCATACCCCGTTGTGCGGGGCGGGGCGGTGGTCGACCGCCTCGAGGCGAGGCGAGCGTGATCGGCTGATCGTGTGGCATGCGGCTCACCAGGTTTGTGGATTGCGCAAGTGCACCGTAAACGTCACCACTTCACGCAACCGGCCATCGGGCGCCACGGTGTGTTCGGTGCCCGGATCGCTGGTGTCGTGCATGGCCACACCCAGCGGATAGATCGTGCGTGCAGCTTGTGGGCCGCGGTCGATGGCCGAGCCAGGGGCCGCGCGCAGCACCAGGCCAATACGCACTGCCTTGACACGCTGCCAGCGCGCCAGCCGCTGTGCCGGCTCGGCGTGATCTTGCAGATCGGTGGCCGACAGATACACCTGAGGGCGATCTGTGGTTGGGGCGCCCGGGGGAGCATCCGGGGTGTCCACCCCATAGCGCACCTGCAGCGACTCAACCCCCGATACCAACGGCGCAGCGACCCATTGGCCGGTTTCGCCATCGCGGTGGCCGCACATCAGGGCCGGCTCGCCGCCGCTGCTGCGCGCAACGTAGAACACACTGTGCGCCAGCGTGCCCGCCGTGCCGGGTTGGGCGCTGCCTGCGCAATCGATCATCGTGCCGTCGGCCCGGGTGGGATCGGATGCATCGATACCCGCCGTGCTGGCACCCTGAAAACGCACGATCAGCACATCGCTGCCAAACAGCCCCCTGCCAATGCCGGTATCCAGCTGTGGCCCGTTGCGCCCTACCGTGATTGCGCGGTCGTCGAATCCCTCAATAAAAGGCTGTGTCCATGTTGCGCTGGTGCGTTGCGTGCCTGTGGCGGCGGCCCCTTCGTCCGAGTGATCGCGGTAGCCCGCCTGGGCCACCACGCGTTGCATCAGCATGCTGGCCAGCCGCCCGTTGTCGCGCAGCATCGAGGCAGCATCCACCGCTGCAAAGCCCTGGCGCGATGCCACCAGCGCTGCCGTCGCAGCCAGCGTCACCATCAACGACAGCGCCAAGCCAATCATCAGCTCAACCAGCGTCACACCTTGCTGCCGCTGGGGGCAAGCGGGGTGGTGTCTCTTGAGGGGGCCGCATGGCCATTGTTGAGCCATCGTCGATCCTCAATCTTCAACCGGCAGCACCAGTGCGGGCGCCACGCTGGCCACCACCAGCCCATCGCGTATTTCGCCGGCGCCAGCGTCGAAGCGGGCGTGTGTCCAGCCCAGCTTGATAAACAACGTGCCGTTGCCCGAACAGGGCCACTGCGGGATGCCCGAAGCATCGTAAGGATGGGCATCCCGACACACCACCAGCCGGGCCTTGGGCAGCCCTTCGTCTTGCAACAGCCTCGAAGTGAGGTCATACAGATCCCAGTGCGCCACCTCGCTGGCCGTGCCGCACAAGCGGCGTGCGCAATCGGTGGTGAAGTCTGCAGGGCCCTCGGTGCTCTTCCAGTCGATGGCGTAGGCGGCGTCGGCCAGCGCTTGCCGGTTGGCGCGCATCTTCTCGGCCAGCTCTTGCGCATAACGCACGCCCACCGCCTGATGTCGCGCTTCTTTATTGGCCTGCAATGCTGCCAATTGCATGCCCACTGCCCCGAGAAGGCCGATCGACAGCACCACGATGGCCACCAAAATCTCGATCAACGTGAACCCGCTATAAGGGCAGTGCCCAGGGCGGTGCGTAGGGCAATAACGTGTGCGACGCATGGCGATCTGCGCAACCGCTGCGCAGCCCGATCAAGGTTGAACGAAACACCTCTGCTGTGCTTGCTCAAACGAGCTTCCAGCCAAGAGAATCCTTGCCGGTGCAAACACCCTCGTGCCGACCGGGCACGACGCCGCGCGGGGCATGGTGGCTGTCAGCCACTCACGTCCGGCCCGTGTCGAGCGGTGCAGAGAATATCGAGGCGGGATGCGCGGGTCGATCCGCTCGCAGGGGTGCGCCCGTTGGGGTGAGTTGCGCGCGGATCGCAGACGTGATCAGCCGCGAATGCCGCGTGGGCTTGGGATCAGGCCTCGCGCCGCTTGTTGCGCTCGGCCTCATTGATGGCCGCCACAAACTCGCTCACATCGTCAAAGCTGCGGTAGACCGACGCAAAGCGCACATAGGCTACCTTATCGAGCTTGCGCAGCTCTTTCATCACCCACTCGCCGATCTGTGTCGAGTCGATTTCTTTTTCGCCGCACTGGCGCAGCCGCGCTTCGATCGTCTCGATTGCATGATCGAGCGCCTCGGCGCTCACGGGGCGTTTGCGCAGCGCCAGCATCATCGAGCCCTTGAGTTTGCTGCGGTCGTAATCAGTGCGACGCCCATCGCGCTTGACGATAGCCGGCCAATCGATCTCGGCGCGCTCATACGTGGTGAACCGCTTCTCACAGGCCTGACAACGCCGACGCCGACGAATCACGTCGCCTTCATCAGACTCGCGGGTTTCGACCACCTGGGTGTCGTGGCCAGAGCAAAACGGACAACGCATGGCAGTAGGCTGAGCGAAAAAAGCAATCAATAAAAAACGAGCCCGGCGTGCAAAACATGCCGAAGCCGGGCTCGTCGTGGGCGCTGGATGCGCCTCAAGCCGTCAAGCCGATCAGCGGTAAACCGGAAAATCGCGTGTGAGCTTGGCCACCTGTTCACGCACGCGGGCCAGATTGGCTTCATCGTGCGGGTTGTCGAGCACATCGGCGATCAGATTGCCCACGGCGATGGCCTGCTCTTCTTTAAAGCCGCGGGTCGTCATGGCTGGCGAGCCCAGGCGGATACCGCTGGTGATCATCGGCTTTTGTGGATCATTGGGGATGCCGTTTTTGTTGCAGGTGATGTGCGCCGTGCCCAGGATCGCCTCGGCTTCTTTGCCCGTGAGATTTTTGGGGCGCAAATCCACCAGCATCACATGGCTTTCGGTGCGGCCCGACACAATGCGCAGCCCGCGCTGAGTGAGCGTGTTGGCCAGCGCGGCGGCGTTTTTGGCCACCTGCTTCTGATAGGCCTTGAATTCAGGGGACAGCGCCTCTTTAAACGCAACCGCCTTGGCAGCAATCACATGCATCAGCGGGCCACCCTGAATGCCCGGAAAAATCGCCGAATTGATCTTCTTGGCGATCTCTTCGCTGTTCATCAAGATGATGCCGCCACGCGGGCCACGCAAGCTCTTGTGCGTGGTCGACGTCACCACATCGGCGTGTGGCACCGGGTTGGGGTAGACGCCCGCAGCGATCAGGCCAGCATAGTGGGCCATATCCACCATGAAATAAGCACCGATCTCTTTGGCCACCTTGGCAAAACGCTCGAAATCGATACGCAGCGCAAATGCCGAAGCGCCCGCAATGATCAACCTGGGCTTGTGCTCGCGTGCCAGGCGCTCCATGGCGTCGTAATCGATATCCTCTTTGGCATCGAGGCCATAGCTCACCACCTTGAACCACTTGCCCGACATATTCAGCGGCATCCCGTGTGTGAGGTGGCCACCTTCAGCCAGGCTCAGGCCCATGATGGTGTCGCCGGGTTGCAGCAGCCCGAAGAATACCGCCTGGTTGGCCTGCGAACCCGAATTGGCCTGCACATTGGCAAAGTTGGCGCCAAAAATTTGCTTCAGGCGATCAATGGCCAGCTGCTCAACCACATCGACGTGCTCGCAGCCGCCGTAATAACGCTTGCCCGGGTAGCCCTCAGCGTATTTGTTGGTGAGCTGCGAGCCTTGCGCAGCCATCACGGCGGGCGAAGCGTAGTTTTCAGACGCGATCAGCTCGATATGGTCTTCTTGGCGCTTGTTTTCGGCCTGAATCGCGGCCCAGATCTCGGGGTCGACGTTGGCAACGGTGGATTGGCTACGGTCAAACATGGTCGGCAGTCCTCTAGGAGAAGAAGAGCCCGCACGCCGAGCGCAAGGCTCGTGTCGGAGGGCTGCCCAGGCGAACGGCTTGAATCCGCCAGGCTCAAAGGCCGCTGGCAGCCCGCGCTCCCCGGTGGTTCACCACCTGAACCCGAGAGCTGGCCAGGGTGAGCCTGACCAAAATCTGGGCGTTATCGCCAGTCGCGCGGAGCCGAGAGTTTAACGGAGCGCCGCCTCGCCGTGGGGCAAACCCGGGCGCGAGGCCGGCAGCGTGGCGCGATCACGGCGCCAGGGCCAGACGCTCGATGTGAGCCGAGCGCTGCGCCACAGACGATGCCGCCGGCTGGCTGGGTTCGGGCGGCGATACCGCGTCGTGGGTGGGGTTGCCAGAGGTGATTTCTGCTGCGGTTGAACGCGGCGCGGCGGTGTTGTTTGCCGTGATTTGCGGCGCATTCACCGGCACGGCCTGCCCGGCCACAATGGCACGCAAATGTGCCTGCTCAGCCAACACCTTGGCGGCATAACCACCGTCGTCGGCCAGATTGGCTGCTCCCACGTAATACTTCAGCCCCAACTCCAGGCTGCCGGCGCGGGCGATGCACTCCTTGAGCACTTGCGCGCCCACGCGCAGATTCGTCACCGGATCAAATGCAGCATGCATGCCGCCAAATGCCTCGTATTTTTCGTCGTGCACGCGTGTCATCACCTGCATCAGCCCCTGGGCGCCAACGGGGCTCTGCGCAAACGGGTTAAAGCGCGATTCAATCGCCATCACGGCCAGGATCAGCGTCGGCTCAAGGCGGGCCTGCTTGCCTACCGTCCAAGCCTCTTGCACGAGGCGGCTCACCGGCTCTGGCGCCACGCGGTAGCGGCGCGACAGCCAATGGGCCACAGCAGCCTGTTGTCGACTGAGCTCAGACGGATCAACCGCTGTGGCGCGCTCGCTGGCCAGCGGTTCAGCCAAAGCCTTGGCCAGCGTTGCAGCAAAACTTTGTGCCGTATCTTGTTGCGCCCGTGCTTGCTCGCGGGCTTGCAGCCAGCCCAGGGTATGCGATTCAACCTGCTCGCGCACATCGCTGCGGCTGGCCACAAACATCACCAGCCCGGCTGCAGCCAGCCCCACCAGCAAAAGCGCATGATGGCTGATCACCACCAGGCCTTGCCACGTGTCCTTCAAGAACACGGCGAGAGGCTGAATACTGCGCTGCCCCACACGCGTTATCTCGAACTTTGACATTGCTCATCCTTTCGCACATCCCAAGCGGCACCCTTGCAAGGCATCGCTCAAGACGCACTCGTCATAATCGCCCGTCGTTGGCCGACGCTTGGCCAAGGCTTGCGGCCCAGGCGCTCTGTCGGTGCCCTCTGGCGGGGCGGGGCGATGTCTCGGGCGCACCGCAACATCTTTTGCAGCGATGGCAAGAAGGTGTCTTTGCGTGGCTTTGGGCTCGCGCCAAAACCAGGGTTCACCCGAGGTTGCTTCAAATTCGGGCGGATTCTATGGAGCGCAAAAATAACCAGTCAAGCATAACGATTGTTGTGTTTATATCTAAAAACGTATGAAATACCACGATTTACGCGACTTCATTCGAGGGCTTGAGGGGCTGGGCGAGCTTAAAAAGGTGCCCCAACCCGTGTCCACCAAGTTGGAAATGACAGCGCTTTGTGACCGCGTGTTACGAGAAGGGGGGCCCGCGCTGTTGTTTGAACAGCCGGTGGTGGGGGATCGGGTGATCGGCACGCCGGTGCTGGGCAACCTGTTTGGCACCCCACGCCGCGTGGCGCGGGGCATGGGCGCTGAGGATGTGAGTCAGTTGCGTGATATTGGGCACGTGCTGGCCAGCCTCAAAGAGCCTGAGCCGCCCAAGGGGTTGAAAGATGCTGGCAAGTTGCTGCAAATGGCCCGTGCGCTGTGGGATATGAAGCCCAGCCGGGTGCGCTCGCCCGTCTGCCAAGAGGTGGTGATCGAGGGTGCGGATGTCGATCTCGGGCGTCTGCCCGTGCAATGGTGCTGGCCAGACGACGCAGCCCCCCTGATTACGTGGGGGCTGGTGGTGACACGCGGCCCGCAATCAGGGGTAAACCCTCGTCGCCGGCAGAATCTGGGCATCTATCGACAGCAGGTGATTGGGCGCCGCCACGTGATCATGCGCTGGCTGGCACACCGGGGCGGGGCGCTTGATTTTCGCGAATTTGCTTTGGCCAACCCCGGGCAGCCGTTTCCGATGGCGGTGGCGCTGGGGGCTGATCCGGCCACGATTCTGGGGGCGGTGACGCCGGTGCCCGATACGTTGAGTGAGTATCAGTTTGCCGGCCTGTTGCGTGGCGGGCGCACCGAGGTGGCCGACACCGCCGTGGGCGAGGGCGAGTGGCGCTTGCAGGTGCCGGCCAGTGCTGAGTTTGTGCTCGAAGGGCAGATCCCGATCGCCACGCCTGGTTTTGTCGGGGTGAGCGATGCGGGGGTGCCGCTCAAAGAGCGCGGCGGTTATTTATATGCACTTGAAGGCCCCTACGGCGATCACACCGGTTACTACAACGAGCAGGATTGGTTTCCGGTGTTTGAGGTGACGCGGATGACGCACCGGCGCGATCCGATCTATCACTCTACCTATACCGGTAAGCCCCCCGACGAGCCGGCGGTGCTGGGTGTGGCACTCAATGAGGTGTTCGTGCCGATCTTGCAAAAGCAGTTTCCAGAAATCGTTGATTTCTATTTGCCGCCAGAGGGTTGCAGCTACCGCATGGCGGTGATCAGCATCAAAAAAGCCTACGCCGGACACGCTAAGCGGGTGATGTTTGGGCTATGGAGTTTTTTGCGGCAGTTTATGTACACCAAGTTCATCGTGGTGACGGACGATGATGTGAACATTCGCGATTGGAAGGATGTGATTTGGGCGATCACCACTCGCATGGATCCGGTGCGCGACACCACGCTGGTGAGCGATACACCCATTGATTACCTCGACTTTGCTTCGCCGGTGTCGGGCCTGGGCGGCAAGATGGGGTTGGATGCCACCCACAAGTGGCCGGGCGAAACCAGCCGCGAGTGGGGGCGTGTGATCACCATGCCGGATGCGGTGGAGCGTCGGGTGGATACGTTGATGGCGGCCCTGAAAGCGTCGCCCTGAACAGGCGATCAATGGCTCGGATGGCTGTTGGGGCGACCAGCGGTATTGCGTGCGGCGTGGTGCGGCAGTAACGTGGCCCCTGCCTGATCTCAGGCAACAAGTAGGACGCAGTCGCTGCGCGCCTGGGGCTCAAGACCTCATCTCTCTTGGGCCTCGCCGGTGGATAGAGTCCACCGCAACCCCTCCGCTCGAAAGATCGGAGGGGTTTTCGTTTGTGGGGCTTTGCTTTAGTAGGCCCCCACGCCAAGGGCGAGCATTTCGCGCAAGGCCAGCCGCACTGAACCCAACCCTTCGGTGGAGGGCAGCCAGTTGAGCGCGGGGCGGTCTTTGGCGGTGAATTTGCCCATGGGGGCGGGCGTGATGCGGATATTGGGCCCAGCGGCGGTTTCGAAGGCGCGCAGGGCGCGGCGCATGTGCCAGGCGTCGGTAACCAGCACGATTTCGGTGATGCCCAGCGGTTTGAGCAGGTGCAGGCTCAGGGCCGCATTGCCTTGGGTGTCGCGCGAACCGGTTTCCGTCCACTGGATCGGGTGTGCATAAATTTGCTGGGCCACACGGGATGCGATTTCGGCTTCGCTCGGGGCATCGTCGGTTTGGGCCCAGCCCACGCCACCGCTGAACGCAATCGGCAGCCGGGTTTGGCGCGCCAGCCAGATGGCGTAGCGCAGCCGCTCGGCTGATGCACTGCTGAGATCCGACATGCCGTATTCGGCAGCCCGTGGCACGCGCCCGCCGCCCAGCACCACGATGGCGGTGCGCGGGTGCTGCTGCTTGCGCTCGGCGCTGGCCTGATCACGCAGGCGGTCGAGATCGTCGGGCTGCAGTGCCGCCGGTGGGCGCAGCACGGTGTTTTGCAGCCATTGGCCGGTGCCTTGGCAGGCGCTCAACCACAACAGTGCTGCGCTCAGTAGCACCAGCGCAAAACCCAAGCCGCGACGCGGCAGGATGAGCCGGGCGCCGATGAGCATCAGCACGATCAGGGGCACCGGCGGCAGGGCCAGCGCGGTGAGCAGGGGCTTGGCGGTTTCGAATCCGAACATGGCTACATCTGGGGGGGGGGGAGGGGCAGATTGTGGCCGAGTGGGGTGGGAATAGAGCACCTTTTGGCAAATAGGAATTATTTGCAATATATAGTGGCAGGGTGCGCTGTTGGCGTGCGTGAGTGCGATGGGCTGGTGAAAAAGAGGTGGATATGTTGGGTGCCTTGTTGATTGTGTTTCGTGAAACGCTCGAGGCGGCGTTGTTCGTGGGGCTGGTGGCTGCCGCAACGCGGGGCGTGAGTGGGCGCTCGCGTTGGTTGTCAGGTGGGGTGCTGGCCGGGGTGGCGGGCGCGCTGGTGCTGGCGGGCATGGCTGAGCAGATTGGGGCCTGGGCCAACGGTGTGGGGCAGGATCTGGTGACGGTCGGGATTTTGTTGCTGGCCTGGGTGATGCTGGCGTGGCATTGCGTGTGGGTGCCCGTGCACGCCCGTGAGGCGGCGCGTGAGGCGCGGGCGTTGGGGCAGGCCGTGAGCGCGGGGGATGCTGCGCTCTGGACGCTGGCAACCGTGGTGGCGCTGGCGGTGTTGCGCGAGGGCGCCGAGACGGTGCTTTTTATCAGCGGCTACGTAACGGCTGCCGGGGGCGATGCGGGCAGCCAAGGGGTGTTGCTGGGCGGGGTGGCCGGGCTGGTGGCGGGTGTGTTGGCGGGGGCGCTGCTGTATTTCGGGCTGTCGCGGATTCCGCCGCAGCGCATGTTTGCGGTAACGAATGTGTTGATGCTGTTGTTTGCGGCGTCGATCGCCAGCCAGTTGGCCCAGGCGATCAATCAGTTGGGCTGGATCGAGCTGTGGGGCGAGCCGCTGTGGGATACCTCGGCCTGGCTGGCTACCGATTCATCGCTGGGCGCGGTCTTGCACGCGCTGGTGGGCTACGACGCGCAACCCACGGGCATGCAGCTGGCGTTTTATGCCGGCGCGCTGCTGCTGTTGATGGCAGCGACACGCTGGGCGCAGCGCCGCACGCATCCCACCCCGGCGGGGGCTGCTGTGGCCTGAGGCCGGCAAGAGGGGGGCTGTTGGGCGCCTGCTTTTGAGGTTTTCAGCACAGCACCCACACCGGCGCGTGATCGCTGGGGCGCTCGTTTTTGCGCGGGGCTTTGTCGATGCTGCAGGCGCTGGCCGTGGCTTGCAGCGCGGGGCTGAGCAGGATGTGATCGATGCGCAGGCCCTGGTTTTTGCGAAACGCGAGGTTGCGGTAATCCCACCAGCTCCAGCTTTTGGGGGGCTGCTCGAAGAGCCGAAAGGCATCGGCCAAACCCAGATCGAGCAGGGCCTGAAAATGCGCGCGCTCTTGCGGCGTGCAGTGGATCTGCCCGGCCCAGGCAATGGGGTCGTAGACGTCGCGATCATCGGGGGCGATGTTGAAATCGCCCATCAACGCTATACGCGGGTGGTGCGAGAGTTCGCTGCGCACCCAGGTGTGCAGGGCGTTGAGCCAGGCCATTTTGTAGACGAATTTGTCTGAATCCGGCGCCTGCCCGTTGGGAAAGTAAGCACCGATCACGCGCACAGCCGCGTCGCCGCTGCCCACTGTGCCGGCGATCACGCGCGCCTGCTCGTCGGCAAAGCCGGGGATGTTTTTCACCACATCGGTGGCCTGCAGCGGTTGGCGCACCAGCAGCGCCACGCCGTTGTAGGTTTTTTGCCCGAACCACCACGCTCCGTAGCCCGCAACAGCCAGCGCGTCGGCCGGAAATTTATCGTCGGTGAGTTTGGTTTCTTGCAGCACCAGCGCGTCGGGTTGCTGGGCGGCGAGCCAATCGAGCAATTGCGGCAAACGCACGGCGAGCGAGTTGACGTTCCAGGTGGCAAGTCTCATAGTGAAAAAATGTCTTTGTGAATCAATGGCTTGCCGACTTTTGGCTGTGTCTAGCTACGCACCTAGCTACACGAATGGGCGGTGATGCCTCGATTGTGCCCTTGAAGCTACACCCTCACCGGGCTGCCGGGGCTCATAGAACCCAGCCCATGCGCGACACGGCCAGGGCGAAGGCGTCTTCTCGCTCCGCCTCCAAGTCCCACAGGCGCCGCTTCAGGCGCTCATAGGTTCGCTGGTGCATGTGCTTGGGGCGCTGCCAGTTTGGAGCGAGCTTCGCTTCGATCTTGGCTTGCTGTCGCCACAGGCGGTCGAGTAGGTCTTCGCTCTGGCTAGCGTAGGCAAGGCGCTGACAGGTGCGACAGGCGAAGCGCCCCCCGCGTAGGTACAGCTTTGCGATGCGGCCTCGGCATCTCGGGCAATGGAACCATGCGCGTGTGCCGCCCAGGTTGCATGGTGTCCGCGTGATGTCGATTTTTGTCCTGAAGCTCTCGCCCTCGATGGCGTAGGCCAGGGTCATGTGATTGTCCGAGCCGATGATGCCGATGGATGACACAACCTCGCGTGTCTCTGTGTCGCGCCACACCCATGACCACGATCCCGGCTTGAGCATGTCTTCCCGCTGGAAGCGCCGAACGTCGATGCTTCGGCAGTGCTCCACCTTGCCATGCCAGCCAGGACGGCCAGCCCCAAACCTCGATCCACCTTTAGCCATGTCGGTTCCTCACTGAAAACGAAAACATGTGCCAGCTTTGAGCGCCCTCGATGGCTGCCCTGTGCTGGCTTGCTGCTGCTTTGCTGCGCATAGGGATGGCAACAATGCAAAGGACTACGCCAATTGAAGCAGTGGGGACTCGATGGCAGTTGCTACGGGGAAAGTAAGACAAGCCTTTATCCATCGGCCTTGCGCTCGGTTTGAGCGTGCTGGCGCTGCTACACCTCGCGTATGAGTGGGAGGCGCACTCATACATGGCGCGTATCGAAGTTCTGCCCCCTTCGCTACGCCGCTTGTATCGGTTCGATACGGTGGGCGTAGCTACTCTGTGTTTTCGTCTGCCGCCCCGGCTGGGCGGGCCTGCGCTTCCTTGATGGCTGCGCGGGCTTCGCCCAGGGTTTTGAACCGCTGCCAGTCGTTCGTGACCTTGCAGGCTTTCACTCCCAGCTTGGGGTGCTCGAATGTCTGTTCGTCGGTGAAACGGTACAGGCTGCACACCTTGCTGCCGTAGGCAATTCCGCCTTGACGTGTCTTCGCAATCAGGCCGACAGCTTGAAGGGACTTGAGCCCCTTGCTCAAAGTTGCCGGGCTGGTGATTCCAGCGTGCTTGAGCGTGGCGAGCGTGGCTTCTATGTTGCCGTTGTTCGTGCCCTTGAGTTTGCGCCGCATGGCGACGTAGAGCCCCTGTTCGACCCAGGACAGCGCCCGCCATGCCATCGAGTCGATCATGTCCCAGTAAAGGCGCACATGCCCGCCTCGCTGAAACTCGGTCTTTGGCTTTTTCATTCACGGCGCCCTCCCGGCTATGGCTGCGAGCGAGTCGCCTGCTGCTTGAAGGGCTTTAAGGGCTGTGTGTGCAGCGATCAGGCTGGCGTGGGGGTTGCCCCCCGTCAGGCACAACAGCGAGCGCGTAACCGCGTGCAGGGTGGCGTGAAGGGCTGTCGCGGCGGCCTCTGGTGTGAAGTCTTGTTGTGCGACAGAATCGGGGTGTGGCTTATTGCTCTGCCCCTGTGCGCCATCGGCGCCGGGGGCGTTTTTCTTGGTGCTGGTCATGGTCAACCCCTTTCCAGCGAGTACAGGCCGACACGGTGCCGTTTGCCGGACTCGGTGAACACAACGCGCATCAAGGTGATGATGCGGTGCCCCTCTTTCACAAGCTCCCGCTTGCGGGCCGGGGGGTGGTAGATGTCCAGGAACCGGCTGGCCTCAAAAGTCGTGACGTGACCAAGTTGGCGCATGGCTTCGAGAAGCCTCTGCCGTTGTGGCATCGCGGAGGTGCCGCGAATGGCGTCGCGAATCGCGATCAGTTGCGCGATGCGCTCGGGGGTGATGTCGTGGTGCAGGTTCATGACGCCCCCTTACTGCGCGGCCTGCGCCTTGATCCAGGCGCGAACGTCGCCCACATTCCAAGCGGTCACGCGCTCGGACAATTTGTGTGGTCGCGGAAATTTTCCGTTTTTGACCATGCGCCACAGAGTCGGGCCGCTGAAAGGCAGGGGCGCCGGGATGGTGGGGCGCTTGCGGTCTTGCACCAGTTGAGACTGGCGAATGAAGGCGCTGTCGGGCAGCGCATCGAATGAAGGGATACCGAGTGACATTGCTTGTCGTCCTTTGAAGTTGACGACTCAATGTCTCGGTTTCATGCTCGGAGGTCATTACCCGGCTGCTAGCTACTCGGCCGGTTTGCTAGTAGGCGGGGTGCTTAGCCACACCTCGCGTAGCGTCTTTTCGGTCACCTGCACATCGAGTTCGTTGTGAACGCGACGGACGTAGTCTCTCGCGAAGGCAGATTTGTTTCCGCCATACGCGCCTTTGTGTGCTTCCCACTCCCTCTGCACAAAGTCTTTTGCCTCTGCTTGCCGCTTGTATTTAGCGTGCCCGCCGGACTGGGCTCGCCGTTTGATGGCGCTTTTCACAGCGATTTCAATGGCTTGCCCCTCCTTTCTCTGCCACGTCAACGCGCGCATGAAGTCAGCAATTTCAATGCTGCTGGCGCTAACCTCGTCGATGTCGCCGAGGTCAGCGGCGATTACGGCATCATCGATTCGCGAAAGAATGGAAATGGAAGCTAGCGTGTCAATAACTCGATCCAGGTCTTCCAGGTTTGCAGCCCTGAGAATGGGCTGAAGCTGAAGGACAACGTGTCCGCGCTCCACAAAGTCCTTCTCTTTCCAAATCTCAACAAACTGATCTTTCGTCAGGGGGGATGACTTGAGGATGAGGGTTCCAGCATCAATCATCGAAGTCAGCATTGGGAGCCAGTGCTCATCGAGTTCGATTTCGAGGGTGCCTATTAGTTGAGGCATGGCCTCCTGAAGCTCGCTCAGGTTGGGGCGGTGACGGTTGGGGTAGATGAAGGCTGTGTTTTGTAGGTACCCGGCAGCCGCAGCACCTGCCTCCCAAACGTCCTTTCCTAGTCGTTCTTTTCCTTGAGCGTCCGTGATGCGATTCGCTTCATGAGTTTGGGAGAAGCTACGTTCAAAGTCGTAGGCGAGAATGCCTCTGTGTGGTGCCATGCGCCCCTCGCGCAACCCCGATTGAAGGTGCCAGCCCGGCCCGTCAGGGAAACGGGTTGTCGGGGATCAGCCTAGGGCTGGCGAAAATGATTTTGCAGTGTGTTCAGGCCGCTGTGCGAATCGGAATGACGTTGCCTTGCTTCCAGGGCTGCCCCCGTTCGCAAGCCTCCAGGAACAACGCCCAGGTGTCCAGGGCTGCACGGCGCTCTGTCATGTAGTCGTGCTGGTCATAGACGCCTACCAGTCCGCCCAGCGAGTGATTCAGGCATCGCTCGGCCACGATCACATTCACGCCCAGGGCCGATAGGTGGCTGCGTGCCGTTGACCTGAGGTCATGAGGCGTGAAGCGCCGCACCTTGTCACCCAGCTTGTCGCACAGCTTGTGCAGCATCGAATTGATGGCGCGTTGTTCGCAGTGGACATCGGCGCCGCCGTGGTTGCGCGTGCGTCGCACTTGCCGAGCAGGCAGCACGAAGCGTGAACCCAGGGCAAGGGGTTGCAGTGCCTTGAAGCAGGCCAGGGCCGGGGCACTCAGGGGCACGGTGAAGCCCTTGCCGGTCTTCGAGTTGGCATCGGGCACAAACCATTCAGCGCGCTCGAAGTCCACATGCGCCCATTCGGCGCGGGTCAGTTCGCCGATGCGCGTGCAGGTCAACAGCAAGAGCTTGACGGCCCATTCGTTTTCACTGCCGATGCTGGGCAGGGATGGCAATAGTTCTCGCAATTCTTCTTCGGTCAGCTTGAGCCGCTGGCGCCTCGGTTCGGTCTTGCCGCAAATGGCCGCAACCGATACACCAGTGCACGGGTTTTCGGTGACAGCGTGCCGAGCCAGCCCATGCTTGAAAATCTCAGACAGGGCGGTGAACACCAGTTCAACCACGTTGCCGGATTTCTTCTTGCCCACCGATTCAATGAATGCCACGACATCGGCGGTGCTTACCTCTCGGGCAACCATGCGCCCCAGCTTCGGCAGGATCAAACCTTGAATGTGCTGCCTGCGCTGCTTTTGTGTGCTGGGCGCCTTTGTAGGCAACACCTTGCCCATGTAGTCGTCTGCCAGTTGCGCAAAGCTCTTTGCCGCTGCCGTTTCGGCTTTCTGGCGCTGGCGCTCCCGCGCCACGTCGGTGCCTTTCTGAATCTCAGAACGGGCATCGCTTGCGCGTTGGCGGGCCACCTTGAGGGAAACGTCGGGATATTGGCCGAGGGTCAGTTCGCGGGCCTTGCCGCCAAACCGATAGCGCAACACCCATGCCGCCGTGCCTGCTGCTGACAGTGTGAACGTCAGGCCGCCCCCGTCAGCCTTGGCGATTGGCGCTCCGGCCTTGATCCATGCCCTGAGCTGTGCGTCGGACAGCTTGTCGATCTCTTTTGCCATTGCGCCCCCTGTTTGTGTAGCTGCCTGCGCTGGCTACGCAGCTAGCTACACATTCATTATGCGCTTTCACGATTCGGCGTGAAGTGAATTGAATGAAAAATGCCCGCTATGGCGGGCACTTAGGTGGGGTGTGTGTAGCTGGCTGGTGTCGCCTGAATCACTGATTGAAATTACAGGTGGCGAGTTTCATGGGGTGGATCAGCGGGGGGGGGCGATGGCATCGGGATGCTGATCGTAGCGGGGTGCCGGTGGGGCGTTTAAGTGTTGATGATTACATTTGTTGATGATTTTGTTTTGTGTGTGTAATATTTGAGCAGGATTCGGCCCATTTTTAGAGGAGTCTTGCCATGAACGCGTCGTCTTCAGCGGTTTCGTCTTGGGGTTCGTCGGCGTTGCCAGCTTGTGGCGCCGACACGCACGAGGTGGTGAACGTATCGCGCGAGTGGGTGGATGCGAATCTCTACACGCAAGATGCGGCGTTGCTGGCGGCGGTGCAGCGCGAGGGTGCGGGTTGGGCGCACGAATCGCTGCAGCGTTTTGGGGCGCTCACGGGCTCGGCGGATTACCAGGCGCTGGGTGTGCAGGCCAACCGCTTCGGCCCTGATTTCGATACGCACGACCGCTTTGGCCGTCGCATCGATCAGGTGAGCTACCACCCGGCGTATCACACGCTGATGCGCACGGCCATCGAACATGGCATTCACGCTTCGCCATGGACGGATCCGCGCCCTGGCGCGCATGTGGCCCGTGCGGCGCACTTTTATCTGCAGGCACAGGTTGAAGCCGGGCACGGCTGCCCGATCACGATGACGTTTGCTGCTGTGCCAGCGCTGCGGCATACGCCTGATTTGGCAGCTGCGTGGCTGCCGCGCATTACCGCGCGCCACTACGACCCGCGCAACGTGCCCGATGCACATAAGGCGGGGGTGACGATCGGCATGGCAATGACCGAAAAGCAGGGGGGATCCGATGTGCGCAGCAATTCGACGCGCGCCTACCCTGTGGGGGCGACGCACGGGCCAGGGCAGGCCTATGAGTTGGTCGGACACAAATATTTTGTGTCGGCACCGATGAGCGATGCCTTTTTGATGCTGGCGCAGGCGCCGGGCGGCCTGAGTTGTTTTTTGGTGCCGCGCTGGCGGCCTGATGGCAGCAAGAACCCGCTGCAGGTGCTGCGGCTCAAGCGCAAGATGGGCAATGTGTCGAACGCATCGAGTGAAACCGAGCTGCGTGGCGCGCTGGGCTGGATGGTGGGCGCTGAGGGCCGAGGCGTGCGCACCATCATTGATATGGTGGCGATGACGCGCTTTGATTGCATGATCGGCTCGACCGCCGGGCAGCGCATGGCGGTGGCGCAGGCGCTGCACCATTGCGCTCACCGCGCGGCGTTTGGCCGTGTGCTCAACACGCAGCCGCTGATGCAAAACGTGTTGGCCGATCTGGTGCTCGAACACGAAGGCGCGTTGGCGCTCACCATGCGTTTGGCTCGGGCCATGGATGGCCGGGCCAACAGCACGCACGAAGATCATCTTGTTCGGCTGGTGACGGCAGTGGGCAAATATTGGATCTGCAAGCGCACGCCGCAGCACGCCTATGAGGCGATGGAGTGCATCGGCGGCAGTGGTGTGATGGAAGACAGCCCGTTTCCGCGCCTGTTCCGCGAGTCGCCCATCAACGCCATTTGGGAAGGCAGCGGCAATGTGCAGTGCCTCGATGTGCTGCGCGCCATGCACAAAACGCCGGCGGTGGTTGAGGCTTTTTTTGCTGAAGTGGCTCAGGCGCGCGGCGGCAATGCTGCGCTTGATCGTTGGGTGGCGGGGTTGCAGCGCGAGCTGGCTGATTTGGGCGATATCGAATACCGCGCCCGCTACATCGTTGATCACATGGCGCTGGCGGTGCAGGCTGCGCTGCTGGTGCAGCACGCGCCGGCTGCGGTGGCCGATGCCTTTTGTGCGTCGCGGCTGGATGCAGGTGGTGCACGCAACTACGGCACGCTGCCTCGGGGTGTTGATGCTGCGGCCATCGTGCGGCGTGCCACACCGCAGGGTTAAAGGCTGCGCGGGCCGCTTCAGGCGCGGCGTTGGTAGGTAACGAAGTGATAAGCCCAGCCCTCGGGGCTGGTGTGGGATTCGCGCGCCGTTTGTACAAAGGCCGCACGATCAAAAGCCGGGAAGAACGTGTCGCCCTCAAACTCGGCATCTACCTCGGTGAGCACGATCACATCGGCGTGCGGCAGCGCTTGCGCATAAATCTCGCCGCCGCCGATCACAAAGGGTTCGTGGGCCAGCGGCTCAGGGCTGTCGGCCAGCAGCGCCAGGGCAGCATCGAGCGAGCAGGCCACATCCACCCCGTTGTGATGCCATGTGGCGTTGCGGGTGATCACGATGTTGCGGCGCCCGGGCAGTGGGCGTCCGATCGATTCAAACGTTTTGCGGCCCATGATCACCGGGTGGCCCAGCGTGGTGCGTTTGAAGAATTTGAGATCTTCGGGCAGGTGCCACAGCAGAGCGTTGTTTTTGCCGATGGCGCCGTTGCGGGCCATGGCGGCGATCACTCCGAGCTTCATCATGCGGGCCTCGCGCTTAAACCGCCACCGGCGCCTTGATGGGCGCGTGATGCTGGTAATCGATCACGTCGAAATCTTCGTATTCGTAATCGAAGATCGATGCCGGTTTGCGCTTGATGTTGAGCACCGGGTAAGGGTAGGGCGTGCGGCTGAGTTGTAGCTCAACTTGCTCGGTGTGGTTGCTGTAGATATGGCAATCGCCACCCGTCCAGATGAAATCACCCACATCAAGATCGCACTGCTGCGCGATCATGTGTGTGAGCAGCGCGTAGCTGGCGATGTTGAAGGGCACGCCCAAAAAAATGTCGGCGCTGCGCTGATAGAGCTGACAACTGAGCTTGCCGCGTTCGCCCGGGGTTTGCGGGGGCGCCACGTAAAACTGAAAAAAGGCATGGCAGGGCGGCAGGGCCATCTGATCGATCTGGCCGACGTTCCAGGCGCTGACGATGATGCGGCGCGAATCGGGGTTGGCTTTGAGCGTGCGGAGAACTTCACTGATCTGATCGATATGGCCGCTGGGGTTTTGGGGGGTGGGTGCAGGCCACGAACGCCACTGCACACCATAAACAGGGCCAAGCGAGCCATCGGGGCGTGCCCACTCATCCCAGATCGTTACGCCGCGCTCTTGCAGCCATTTGACGTTGTCGTCGCCGCGCAAAAACCACAGCAGCTCGACGATGATCGATTTGAGATGCACCTTTTTGGTGGTGATGAGCGGAAAGCCTTCGCTCAGATCAAAACGCATTTGGTGTCCGAACACGCTCTTTGTGCCGGTGCCGGTGCGGTCGGTTTTGTGCACGCCCGTGGTGTAGACGTGGCGCATGAAATCTTCGTATTGCGAACGAACGGGGCGGGCAGTGTGGGGCGATGTCATTGGGCGATTTTAGGCAGGCGATGCATGGGGCCGGCCATGCGCTCGCCATGAGTGCGCCACGAGAGCCGCTTGCCGGACAATCTCGCCTTGTTTTGCCTGCCGGAGAGCCCCCCATGAAAACCTACGACATCGAAATTCAGCGCCTGAAATCGGCCAAGCACAACAAGGGGCTGATCGAGCTGGGTGTGGATGTGTTGGTGCTGCCCCGGCCCGCGCGCGATGAGCAGGCTGTGAGTTGCTTGTCGTTGGCGGTGGACGATGCGCGCACGCTGCTGATTTTGCTCAAGCAGCAGATTGCCGAGCTCGACAAACTGCAGCCGCGCAGCCGCCGCTCGGGGCGGTGTTGATGGGCTGATGAGGGGCGCGCCACCGTGCGGCGCGTGTCAGGCTGCAGCCGGTGTGCCGAACTGCGCTTGCGCCAGGGAGGCATACAGCGGGCAGCGCAGCAGCAGCTCGGCGTGCGGGCCGACATCAACAAGCTGGCCGTGATCGAGCACGGCGATGCGGTCGGCGTGCATCACGGTGCTCAGGCGGTGCGCAATGATGAGCGTGGTGCGGCCCTGCATGGCGGCATCGAGCGCAGCTTGCACCGCGCGTTCGCTGGCGGTGTCGAGCGCGCTGGTGGCCTCGTCGAGCAGCAGCAGCGGGGCATTTTTGAGCATGGCGCGGGCGATCGAGAGGCGCTGGCGCTGGCCGCCCGAGAGATCGGTGCCGCGCTCGCCCAGCACGGTGTCGTAGCCTTGCGGCAAGGCGCGGATGAAGGTGTCGGCGTGTGCGGCGGTGGCGGCGGCGATCACCTCGGCATCACTGGCATCGGGGCGGCCGTAGCGGATGTTGTCGATCACGCGGGTCGAGAAGATCACGCTGTCTTGCGGCACGATGGCGATGCGCTGTCGAAGGTGGGCAAGATCGGCGCGGCGCACGTCGATGCCGTCGATTTCGATGTGGCCGCTTTGGGCGTCAAAGTAGCGCAACAGCAGTTGAAACACTGTGCTCTTGCCCGCGCCGCTGGGGCCGACGAAGGCCACCGTTTCGCCGGGGCGCACATCAAGGCTCACACGATCAAGCGTGAGCTGTGGAGCGCGAGCCGGGTAGGCAAAACACACGTTGTGCAGCGTGACGCGTGCGCCGTTGCGCGTGGGGGGCAGCGCTTGAGGCTGCGGCGGCGAGACGATGGGCGAGCGCGTATCGAGCAGCTGCATCACGCGCTGGGTGGCGGTGGCTGCGCGCAGCAGTTCGCCCCATACATCGGTGAGGCCTGATACGCCACCGATGAGCACGATGATGTAGATCACCGCCTGCGTGAACTGGCCGGCGCTCATGCGGCCTTGCATCACATCGCCAATGCCCTGATACAGCCCCCACAGCATCGAGGCGAAGATGGCCGCGATGCTGAATGCCATGAGCGGTGAGCGTGCGCCGATGTAGCGCGTCATGGCGTGTAGCGCACGGTGCACGGCCTGGGTGTAGCGTTGGGCCTCGAAGTGCTCTTGCGTGTAGCTCTGCACCACGGTGATCCCGCGCAGCACTTCGTGCGCCACGCCGGCTGCGTCGGCCATGCGGTCTTGCGCGGTGCGCGACAGCCGGTTAACCCACCGCTCAACCGCCAGCGCGGGCAGCACCACCACGATCAGCAGGCCCATCACTTGCGCCATCACGCCGGGGGCGGTGTAGATGAGCAGCCCCACCGAACCCAGCACCAGCAGCGCATTGCGCACGCCCAGGCCAAAGCTTGATCCGATCACGGTTTGGATCAGCGTGGCGTCAGCCGTGAGCGCGGCAAGCACGCTGCTGGGTGGGGTGCGCTCAAAGTAGGCCGGACTCTGCTGCAGCGCATGGCCAAAGACCGCGCGCTGCAAATCGATGGCCACCCGCTCGGCCAGCCAGGCGACGCTGAAATAGCGTGCTGCCGAACTCAGCCCGATCAGCACACCGCCCAGCGCCAGCAGCAAAAAATGTCCGCGCAGCGCCATGATTTGCTGGCCGGGATCGGTGGACAGCAGCCCCTGATCGATGAGCCCGCGCAACACCAGCGGCATCAGCAAGGTGGTGAGGGCTGCGCCCAGCAGCGACAGCGCAGCCCCGGCCACGCGCCAGCCGTGCGGGCGCACGAAGAGCCACAGCGGTGCCAGGCCCGCTACACCAGCCAAAGCGGCGCGGGGGTGTTGAGGCAGGGGTGAGCCCATGGCAGCGGCGCGGCTCAGGCGGCCCGCAGGCAATCGACGATGTTCATTCGTGCGGCGTTCCAGGCCGGGATGAAGCCGCCCACCAACCCCATGAACAGCGCAAACACCAGCGTTTGGGCCGCGATGCCGGGGGTGAGCTGAAAGCGAAAAGCGATTTCTGAGAAGGTTTGAAAGTTGGTGGTTGAGATGTTGACGTTTTGCATGAACGAGGCCCCGGCCACGCCCACCAAACCGCCCACCAGCGACAGCCCCAGCGATTCACCCAAAAACGCCAACAGCACCGCACCGTGCCGAAAACCCAGCGCACGCAGCGTGCCGATTTCGCCCGTGCGTTGCGCCACGGCGGCAAACATGGTGATCATGGCGCCCACGATGGCACCGATTGAAAAGATGGCCGATAAAAACAGCCCCAGGTAGCGGATGAATTTGCTCAACAGCTCAGACTGCTCGGCATAAAAACGCTGCTCGGGTTTGGCCTCCATCGTCAGGCGCGGATCGGCATCGATGCGCTCGCGCAGGGTGTCGAAGCGGCCCACATCGCTCAGGCGAAACACCACGCTCGAATACGCGCTGCGTCGAAACGCCTGCAGCATCTGATCGGCATCGCCCCAGATCTCAGAATCAAACCCGCTGCGCCCGGCATCGAACAGCCCCACCACGCGCCACTCGCGCCCGGCAAAGCGCAGCGTCTGCCCGATCTCAACGCGCTCAAACCCGCGTGCCACGGCGCTGCCCGCGATGATCTCTGAGGTGCCGGTGCGAAACATGCGCCCCTGGGTGAGGCGCACCTGGGGGCGCAGCGTGAGTGCGATCTCAGCGGATGTGCCGCGCACCGTGATGTTGGCCAACTTGCCGCTGCCGAGTTTGGGCAGGCTGTTGAGCACCACCGGCTCGGCTGAAAACAGCTTGCGGCCTGTGCTGTCGGTGGCAATGCCAGGCAGTGTCGAGAGCACGGCGGCCTGATCGCGCGCGATGGCCGAATTGATCTCGGCGCCTGCGCCCTTGCGCAGCACCATCACGTTGTCGGGCTGGCCAGTGGCCACCAGCGTGGCGCGTATGCCCTCGCTCATCATCAACACCACCGCAAACACAAATACCACCAGTGCCATGCCCCCGGCGGTGAGCAACGTGGTGACGCGGCGCACCCACAAATTGCGCGCGATGTAGCTCAGCGGCACGGTGCGCATCGGCGCGCGTGCGGGACGCAGCTCATGCGACATGACGCAGCCCCTGCACGATATCGATGCGCGACATGCGCCACGCGGGCCACGCTGCTGCAATTGCTCCTACGCCCAGGCTGGCGAGCACTTGCAGCGTGAGCGTGGTGTTAGAGATGTTGAACACCGGAAACAGCGTGCCCGTAACGTTCACAAAAGCGCGGGCCAGCGGAAAGGTGGCGGCCACGCCCAGCACACCGCCAATCAGGGCAATCAGCAGGCTCTCGCCGAACAGCAGTTTCACCACAAAGGCTGGCGAAAAACCCAGCGCCTTGAGCGTGGCGTATTCAGCCAGCCGCTCGCGTGCTGTCATCGTCATCGTGTTGGCCATCACGGCCATGATGATGAGCACGATGATGAAGCTCACGGCCTGAATCGCCACCAGAATCGTCTCGCTCATGGCCACGAAACCGAGCTGAAAAGCCTTCTCGGTTTCGGTGAGTGTTTCGGCCAGCGAGTTTTTAAACAGCGCATCGATACGCTGCGATACGGCGGCTGCTTCGCTGGGCTCTTTGATACCGAGAACGTAGACGCCCACTTTGTCGGCGGCTTCGTTGCCCAGGCGTTTGCGAACGTTTTCGGCCACGAGTTTCCAGTGGATGAACATTTGCTGCTCATCGATCTTGGCATCGGCGCCGCGGTAGATGCCGCGCACGGTGAACGTCCAGGTGCCCGGAAAAATCGTGCCGCGCAGCGGGATGGTGTCGCCCACCTTCCAGCCAAACTTGCGTGCCAGCTTGATGCCGATGATGGCGCCCTGGCGATCACGAAAAAAAGCCTGCTTTTCGGCTTCGCTCACCTTGAACTCGGGGTAGAGCGCCAGATAGCTTTCGGGGTCGACCGCGAACTGCGCAAAGAAATTGCGCTCAGTGATGTAGATGCCGCCAAACCAGTTGGCCCACGACACGCGCGACACACCATCGACCGCGCGGATGCGCTCGGCGTAATTGATCGGCAGCGGAAAAGTCAGTGAGATCGCGTTGCGCGTGATCAGCCGCGTGTTGGATGTGGCGTCGGCCCCGTTGTACCAGGCATCAACGATGGTGCGCAGCAGCCCGAAGGCACAAATGGCCACCACCAGCCCCACCATCGTTAGCAGCGTGCGCAGCCGGTGGCGAAAGGCATTCTTGAGCAACAACCGGAACAAAAACATGGTGCAGGATCAGAGGCCGGGCGTGCGGTGCGGGGTGATCTCGCGCGAGGTGTTCACAGCGGATCGTCGAGCGTGTCGTGCGCCGCCGGGCCATCGACCAACACCCCTTTTTCGAGGTGGATCATGCGGCTGGCGCGCGCGGCGGCTTTGGCATCGTGCGTCACCATCACGATGGTTTTGCCCAGCTCGCTGTGCAGCTGATCCATCAGCGTGAGCACCTCTTCGCCAGTGGCGCGGTCGAGATCCCCCGTGGGTTCGTCGGCCACGATCAGCGTTGGATCGGTTACCAGAGCCCGCGCAATCGCCACGCGTTGCTGCTGTCCGCCCGAGAGCTCGTTGGGGTAGTGATCCATGCGATCGGCCAGCTTAACCATGCTCAGTGCCGTGCCCACGCGCTCGCGCCGCTCGCGTCGGCTCAGATTGGTGAGCAGCAGTGGCAGCTCGACGTTATCAAACGCTGTGAGCACCGGCATGAGGTTGTAAAACTGAAAAATAAAGCCGACGTTGGTGGCGCGCCAATCGGCCAGCTCGGCTTCGCTCAGGGTGGCGATATCGACCCCGCCGATGCGGATGCGGCCCGTGGTGGGTTGATCGATGCCGGCAATCAGGTTGAGCAGCGTGCTCTTGCCCGAACCGCTGGGGCCCATGAGCGAAACAAACTCGGCAGGCATCACATCGAGGTTGATGTCGGTGAGCACCGGGATGAGCTGATCGCCACGGCGATAGGTTTTGCTCAGGCTGCGGATGCGGATCAGCGGCTTGGTGGCCGAGCGGTGCTCAGCGGTGGGGGCAACAGCAGAAAGGCTCACACTGCGGCTCCGCGTATCAGGAGTCCGACAGCCGCACGCGGGTGCCGGCCTTGATGTTGCTGCCGGGCTCGAGCACCAGCTTGTCGCCGGCTTGCAGCGCGCCAGCCGGTGCGGCGATCTCGATCACATCGCCCAACTTGCGGCCCACACTGACCCTGATGGCTTCGATCTGATCCGTGCCGTTTTTGTCGGCCTTGCCACTGAGCTTGAACACCACCGAGCCGCCATCGCGCTGTGCCACCGCCAGGGGGTTGGCCGCAAGCAGCGGTTGTTGATCGGCCGCTGTGATGGCTTGTGAGAGAAACGCCACCTTGGCGCTCATCTCGGGCAGCACGCGCGGGTCGAGTTCATCGAACTTGATTTTGGTCATCACCGTGGCCTTGGCGCGATCCACCGTGGGCACGATGCCCACCACGCGGCCACGAAAGCGCGCTTCGGGCAAGGCATCGAGCACGATCTCGACGGGCTGCCCGGGGCGGGCTTTTGAGAGGTTGCCTTCAGCCACATCGGCCTCGACCTCGAGCGTGCTCATATCGGCCATGGTGACGACCGCGCCTTGCGCGCCGGCGGCGCTCGACATCGGGGTGATCATGTCGCCCACGTTGGCGTTTTTGATCAGCACCACGCCATCGAAGGGCGCGCGGATCTCGGTGAACTCTTCGTTCACCTGCTGGATCTTGAGTTGAGCCCGGGCCTGTGCCAGGCCGGCGCGCGAGGCTGCCACCGAGGCGCGCGCGGCGTTGACGCGGGTTTGTGCGTTATCAACGGCTTGCGGCGATACAAAGCCCTTGGCTTCGAGGCTGCGGGTGCGTTTGAGCTCGCCCTCGGCGTTGGCTTGTTCAACTTCGGCTTGGCGCACATTGGCTTCGGCCTGATGCACCGCCGCTTCGGCAGAGAGAATGCCGGCGCGCACATCGCTGGCATCGATGCGGGCGATCAGCTCGCCTTTTTGCACTTGCGAGCCTTCACGCACATTGAGCTCGACAAGCCGCCCCGCTGCTTTTGAGGCCACAGCGGCGCGCGTTTGCGCCACCACGTAGCCCGAGGCGGTGAGCTGCACAAATTGCTGCGATGGCGTGCTCACGACGACCGACGCGGTTTTGATCTCAACCGGATGCGGCACCACAAAGAACCACGCCGCCGCACCGGCCAGCACCAATGCGCTCACGGCCCAGGGCCACCAGCGGGCGCGGCGGCGGGTGGGCGCGGCGTTGCGGTCGATCTTGAGAGAAGAAAGCCCGGTGGGGGCAGCAGGGTCGCTCATGGCTTGGGATGCGGCTGGTTGAATCGGTGGGCGCTTGCGTTTTGATGGCGATGATGAGGCGGCCTCATGCACCATGAGTTCGGTGGGGGCAAAGGCGTCGTCATTGGATTGGGGATCGACGCGAGGGTGGGGGGCGCGCTGCATGTTACTCAAGGCCGTGGCGGCGTTCTACCGTGAGAGAGGGGCTGGATGCTGCCGAGGCCCGCCAAGCGAGCGCGGCCCAGTGTTGCGGGGTGGGCCGCCAGCATGCGAGCCGCCAGTGTGCCGCATTGCCCATGCGCGCAGGCAGAGCCAGCACGCGCTCGGTGGGGTGCAGGCTCACGCTCACGGTGGTGGGGTCGAGCTCAAAGCCGCGCCCGCTGGCCTTGATCAGCGCTTCTTTGGCCACCCACAGTGCGGTGCGTGCCTCGGGGGGCTGGCCACGCAACGCCGCACACTCATCGGGGGTGCAAAACACCATGGCCAAATCGTCGTCGATCAGGCGGGTGGTGTTTTCGGTGTCGATGCCCACCACGGCGTCTGGCAGGCCCTGCACGGCAGCGCAGGCCACGAGGCCGCGCGTGTGGCTGAGGTTGATGTCGATCTTCGGTGCAGTGGGCCAGGCCAAGCGTGGCTTGCCGCGCGGCTCATCAACGGCAAAGCGCAGTGTTTGGGGCGGCACACTCAGCATGGTGCCCAGCAGCGTGCGGCGCAGCCCGTGGGCGGCGATGTAATCGATGCGGTCGGCCTCGTGCACAAAACGCTGTGCCTGGGCCTGCTCATCGGCATCGAGCACGGCCCACATCGCGGGCAGTTGCGCCCGGGTGGTGGCGAGCGAGGTGTCGAGCGTGTGCACCTGCAAGCGCGGCATGCAGCCCGAGCCAACAGCAGTGGGGCTCAAGATGCACCGGCGCTGCGCAGATCGAGCAGCGTGCGCTCGATGGTGGCCACCGCGTCGTAGCGCGCGAAGTCGTCTTGCAGGGCGCGTGCGCCGGCCTTGTAGATGGGGTTGCGCAACACCTCGGTGATCGCGCCGTGCAGCAGCTCTGGGTTGGGGCGCCCGGTGGCCAGGTTGATGCCGGCTTCGTTCCAGGCCACGCGGGCGCCGATCTCGGGTTTTTCTTCGCTATCGCCCGCCACCACGAGCGGCACGCCCAGGCTGAGCGCATGCGTGACGCCGCCCAGCCCGCCGTTGGTAACGAGCACATCGGCCTTGGGCAGCAGTTGGTGAAAGGGCAAAAAAGTGCCGGCGCGTGCATTGGCGGGCAGCGGGCCGGGGATGATGTCGACCGCCGGTCCGCCGGTGCCCACGATCACGATCACGTCTTCATGGGCCATGGCCTGCATGGCGGGCACCACGAGCTGGCGCGGATCGCCATTGGCCAGCGTGCCTTGCGTTACCACCACCACCGGCTTGGATCCGTCGAGATCGGCCCACCAGCTGGGCTCGGTGAACGCACCCGCTGGCGGAATCACCGGGCCGGCGAAGGCGAAGTTTTTGGGCAGATCGCTGTGCGGGTAATCGAAACGCTCGGTGGTGAGTTGCAGGTAGCGATCAGGCAATAGGCTGCCGGCATCCGAAATGAAATATGGCAGCGGCGGGCAGCCGATGTCGGCCAGTTGATCGTTGGCGTATTGCTGCAGCGGGCCAAACACGCTGTGTTGCATGTAGTGGTTGATGGCGGTGTTGCGGGCGCGCCCGCGCGGGGTGCTCGATGGCGGCAGGCCCAGCCCGAAGAAGGCGGTGTCGACACTGCTTTGCGCCAGCACACTCACGCCCAGAGACACCACTGGTACGTGGCGCCGGCCGGATTTGGCCGGCATGAGCAAAAACGGAAAAGCGCCGCAAAACAGCGTGTCGATCACGATGGCGTCGATGGGTGTGCCAGCCGCTTCGTGTTCGGCCAGCAGAGCCTGCAGGCCTTCGAACTGGCGCGGGATGGCATCGGCAAACAAGTGGCGCACGCCCCACAGCATTTGTGCCGGGCCGGGTGGCAGCTGGGCGCGCTCAGGAAAACGCTCGTCGATCGTGCGGTAGTCGTAATCGATCTCGGCATGCAGCGGCACGAAACGGGCACCGATTTTTTCGATGCTGTCTTTGAACACCGAGCCGGTGTTGAAGACGATCTCGTGCCCACATGCGATGAGGCCGCGCGCGGCCCCCAGCAGGGGGTTGACGTGGCCGGCCATCGGCGTGGCGGCCATCAGGATGCGTAGTGGCTTCATGAGGGGAACTTCATGGGGTGAACTGCATGGGGCGTGCGTCAAGAGGCGATCACGTTGGAGCCTTGGACGCCGAGGTTCTTCAGGTAGCGCCGCAGCAATGCGCGGCTGACGCGGGCGATCGGGGCGCCTACGCCTTCGAGTGCGGCGCGGGTGGTGTCGCCCACGATGTGTGGGCGCTGCGCGGCGCGGTCGTATTTCGACAAGATGGCCAGCAACGCGAGCAGGTTGTTATCGGCGTCGGCGTGCAGCTTGTCGCGTGCGATGGCAGCCCATTCGTCAACGCCTACGTAGCGTGGGTTGAGCCCCAACTCTTGCAGCACCGGGCCGAGATCGTGCAGCGTGAGCTCGTGCCCGCTGAGCAGGTGGTAGATCTGCCCCGGGCCGCGGGCCACTCCGCCCAATCGCACGATGGCGCGGGCCACATCACACACGGGCGTCATGTTGAGTGCGAGATCCATGTCGGGGATGGCTTCGAGATCGGCACACAAGCGGGCCATGCGCCAGATGAAATCCGCCGGGTTGCACAGCGCATGGGTGTGATCGCCAGTGACGCTGCCCAGACGATAGATCGACACTGGCACGCCTGCTGCCTGTGCTTGCGTGGCAAGGGCATCGGCCACCCATTTGCTTTGGTTGTAGCCGCCCACTAGGCCGCGCCAGGCATCGAGCGGCGTGGCCTCGTTGATGGTGCCGAGAATCTGCGTGGTATCGACAATGCCCAGCGTGGATACGTGGTGCATGCGCTTGGCGCAGCCTTGCGTCGTCCATTCGAGCAGCGTGATCACGGCATCGACGTTGGCCGCTTTGAGGCTGGCATAGGGGTGCAGGAAATCGACCTTGGCACCGCAGTGGATGATGCTGTCGCAGGTGTCGCGCACGGTGTGCACGCCGGCCTCGTCCAGGCCCAGGCGGGGCTGGCCCAGATCGCCCAGCACGATCTCGATGCGTGGTGCGCTGTATGCGGCGTCAAGGCGTTGCGCCTTGAGTGCGGCGAGCAGGCGCTGGCGGCCCTCGGCGGGTGTCGTGGCACGCACATGGCACACGATGGTGGCACGCGTTTCGTTGAGCAGCGAAGCCAGCAGGTAGCTGCCCACGTAACCGGTGGCGCCCGTGAGAAAAACGCGCTGCATCGGGGTGCTGTGGCCCATATCAAGCCCGCTGGCATGGCCTGTGATGTGCGTGGGCAGTTGGCTGTCGCGATCCAGATCGAGCACTTCGCTTAACGGGGCGCTGCCGTCGAGCAGCTTGGCCAGCTCGGACAGCACGGGCGTGGTGTAGACGCCGGCGATGGGAAAGTCGCCACGGATCTCATCGCGGATGCGGCGCCCGAGTTGGATCGCCAGCATCGAGTGGCCGCCGATCTCGAAGAAGTTGGCGTCGGCATCGTCCACCGAGGCGTGGCCCAGCACTTGCGCGCACAGGTGGCACAGCCGCTCTTCAGTGGCTGTGGCGGGCGCACGCGCGGCACGGGTAGGGGCCAACGCTGCCGGATCCGGCATGGGCAGCGCAGCGCGATCGAGCTTGCCATTGGGCGTGAGGGGCAGTGCATCGATCAGCATCAAACCGGCAGGCACCATGTGTTCGGGCAGTTGCTGCGCTGCTGCGGTGCGCATCGCAGCGGTGTCGATGGCGTTGCCGGGGCGCGCCACAAGGTAGCCGATCAGGCGTTTGTCGCCGGGGCGGTCTTCGCGCAGCGCCACCACTGCTGAGGCCACGCCGGGCTGTGCGGCAAGCACGGATTCAATCTCACCCAGCTCGATGCGAAAGCCGCGCAGCTTTACCTGATCGTCAGCGCGGCCCATGAATTCAAGGGTTTTGTCTTGTCGCCAGCGCACCACGTCGCCTGTGCGATACATGCGGCTGCCGGGTGTGCCATAGGGGTTGGCTACAAAGCGATCAGCAGTGAGGCCGGGGCGGTTGAGGTAGCCGCGCGCCAAGCCGACGCCGGCGATGTAGAGCTCGCCGGGCACGCCCACCGGGCAGGGGCGCAGTTTGGCATCGAGCACCATCACCATTGCGTTGGTGATGGGGCGGCCGATGGTTATCCGGCCACCGGCTTCGAGCGGGGCGCTCATCGTGGTGCAGATGGTGGCCTCGGTGGGGCCGTAGGCGTTGATCATGCGGCGCCCTGGCGCCCAGCGTGCCACGAGCTCGGGTGAGCAGGCCTCGCCGCCCACGGCCAGCACTTTGAGCTGCGCAAAGCCATGTTCGGCCTCGGGGATGGTGGCCAGCGTGGCCGGCGGGATCAGCGCGTGTGTGATCTCAAGATCAACCAACACCTCGGCCAGGATCTCGCCCACCATCACCTCGCGCAGCGGCACCACCAGCGTGGCACCGGCGCCGAAGGCCATCAGCATCTCCATGATCGAGGCATCGAAGCTGGGCGAGGCCAGTTGCGCCACGCGCGCATCGGGCGTCACCTCAAGCTGTTTAACAAAGGCCTCGGCCATGTTGGCCACACCCTGGTGCGTAACGATCACCCCCTTGGGGCGGCCCGTTGAGCCCGAGGTGTAGATCAGGTAGGCCGCGTCGGCCAATGGGGCTGATGCCGAGGTGTGGGCCGGCGCAGGGTTGCGGTCGGGCTGGCGCCTGAGCATGTCTTGCGATTCATCGGTGTCGAGCACCAACATCGGGGCCAGCGCGTCGATGCCGTCGGGCAGGTGTTTGGCGGTGCTGCTGTCGGTGAGCACAAAGGCGGGGCGGGCATCGCTGAGCATGTAGCGAATGCGCTGCGCCGGGTAGTGGGGATCGATGGGCAAAAAAGCACCGCCGGCCTTGAGCACGGCCAGCTCATTGACCACCATCTTGCCGCTGCGCGGCAGAGCCACAGCCACGATGCTGCCCGGGCCCACGCCGCGTGCCCGCAGCGCGTGTGCCAGCCGGTTGGCACGTGCGTTGAGTGCAGCGTAGCTCCAGGTGAGTGAGCCGGTGATCAGCGCGATGGCTTCGGGCGTGCGCTCGACCTGGGCTTCGAACAAAGCGGCAAAGCTGGGTGCGGTCATGGCAGAGTCCTCGGATAAAAATCGTGGGCGCGCGTGGCGTGGCTGCGGTGGCGGTGCGGTTGTGTCAACTCAGCCCATGCTCCATTGCGAGACCAACTCGTCGCGCTCTTCGGGCAGCAGCACTTCGATCTGGGCCAGCGGCAGCGTGGGGGCTTCAGAGATGGTTTCGAGTAACACCACCAGGCGGGCCACCAGCGCTTCAGCCGTGCTGCGCTCAAACAGATCGGTGCGATATTCGAGATAGCCTTCGATGCCGCTTGGCAGGCCTTCGGGTGTGCGGTGCTCGCCCACGATGAGCGCCAGATCAAAGCGCGCCACGCTCGCGTGGATGGGGTAGTGGCTCACGGCCAGATCGTCCATCTTGAGCGCGCTGCCGTCGCCATAGTTTTGCAGCGCCAGCATCACCTGAAACAGTGCGTGGCGCGCACGCGAACGCGGCGGGTTGAGGATCTCGACGAGCCGCTCGAAAGGTACATCTTGGTTGGCGTAGGCCGCAATGTTGGTGCCGCGCACCCGCTCGACGAGTTGCTTGAACGTGATCTCGCCCGACACATCGGTGCGCAGCACCAGGGTGTTGACGAAGCAGCCGATCAGCTCATCGAGCACGTGATCAGAGCGCCCTGCCACCGGCGTGCCGATAGGGATGTCTTCGCCCGCGCCCATGCGGCTGAGCAGCGTGGCCAGCGCCGCTTGCAGCACCATGAAGAGGCTGGCCTGGCTCTCGCGCGCCAGCGCCACCAAACGCTGGTGCAGCGGTTGCGGCAGGCGCAGCGGGATGCTGTCGCCCGCGTAGCTCGCCACGGCTGGCACGGCGTGATCAAAGGGCAGATCGATTTCGGCGGGGGCGCTCGAAAGCGTGTTGCGCCAAAACTCGATTTGCCGGTGGATGGCGCTGCCGGCTTCGCTTTCGGAGCCCAGCAGCTCTTGTTGCCACAGCGTGAAGTCGATGTATTGCACCGGCAATGGCGGCAGCTCGAGCGCACGATCGGCGCGGCGTGCGGCGTAGGCCATGGCCATATCGCGCATCAGCGGTGGCAGCGATTGGCCGTCGGCTGCGATGTGGTTGACGATGATTTGCAGCACGTGATCGTCGGGCGCCACGCGATAGAGCTTGATGCGCAGCGGCGTTTCGTGCGCTAGGTTAAACGGCTCGACAGCCGAAGCCGATGTTTGCGCAAACAGCGCGTCTTCGGTGGTGTCGATCAGCTCGATGCGTGCGTGCGCATCGCTGGGGTCGAGTACCAGCTGGTGCGGCATGCCGTCGTGCTCAGGAAAAACCGTGCGCAACACCTCGTGGCGCTCGATCAGATCATTGGCAGCGGCTTGCATGGCCGATACATCAGGCACGCCTTTGAGGCGCAGCGTGAGCGGGATGTTGTAGGCGCCGTTGGCCGCGTCGAGCTGGCTCACGAACCACAAGCGGCGTTGGGCAAACGACAGCGGCACACGCTCGGGCCGGGTGCGGCGGCGCAACGTGGATTCAGCGCCTTGCGCCTTGGCGATCAACTCGGCCAGCCCGGCAATGTTGGTTACCTCGAACATCGCCGCCAGCGGCAGCTCGATCTGGAAAGTGGTGCGCACTTTTGATACCACGCGAGCCACCATCAACGAATCGCTGCCGAGTTCGAAGAAGTTGCTGTCGATATCGACCGCCGGCAGGCCCAGGGTTTCGGCAAACAGCGAACACAAAATCTCTTCGGTGGGATTGCGTGGGCCGCGTTTGTTGGCACCACCCTGGCCGTAATCAGGCGCGGGCAATGAGCGGCGATCGAGCTTGCCGCTGGCCATGAGTGGCAGGCGATCCATGGTGACGATGGCTGCCGGCAGCATGTAATCGGGCAGCGTGAGCGCGATGAACTGGCGCAGCTCGCCCGCATCGGGCACGGCACCGTCTTGCGCCACCACGTAGCCCACCAGACGTTTGTCGCCCGGGCGATCTTCGCGCACGATCACTGCAGCTTGTGCCACGCTCGAGTGCGCAGCCAGCGCGGCTTCGATCTCGCCCAGCTCGATGCGAAAGCCGCGGATCTTCACCTGCATATCGGCGCGGCCCAGGTAATCGAGCACCAACGCACCGTCGTCGCCTGCTTTCCAGCGCGCAAGGTCGCCGGTGCGGTACATGCGGCTGCCTGCCGGGCCAAAAGGGTCGGCAATAAAGCGCTCAGCGGTGAGGCTGGGGCGGTTGAGATAGCCGCGCGCCACGCCGTCGCCGGCGATGTAGAGCTCGCCCGTGACGCCCACGGGCACGGGCTGCAGGCCGGGGTCGAGGATGTAAACCTGGGTGTTGAGAATCGGGCGCCCGATCGAGGGGCCTTTATCCATCGATGCACCACAGGTTGATTCGTGTGTGGATTCGCGCGCCGCCAGCTCGGCTGCAGCGGTCGATGGGCCGCCTTGCTGGCCGGGCAGCGCCAGGTGCGTCGACCACACCGTGGTTTCGGTGGGGCCGTAGAGGTTGATCACGTCCCACGCCACCTCGCGCAGCGATCGTGCCAGCGTGGCAGGCAGCGCCTCGCCGCCCACCAGCACGCGCAGGCCACGCAGCACATCGGCGTCGCCGCCCACCAAGGTTTCCCACAGCGAAGGCGTGGCCTGCATGGCGGTGGCGCCGGAGGTAACGATCAGCCGCGCCAGCGCTGGCGGGTGGCGCACGATGCTGCGCGGCGCCATCACCACACGCGCGCCGCTGATGAGCGGCAGATACAGCTCAAGCCCCGCGATATCGAAGCTGATGGTGGTAACGGCGAGCAGGCGGTCGCTGCGATCCAGCTCGATCGAGCCCTGCATGGCCACCAAAAAGTTGCGCAGCGCGCCGTGCGTCACCACCACGCCCTTGGGTTTTCCGGTCGAGCCCGAGGTGTAGATCACATAGGCCGCATGCTCAGGGCGCAGTGGGCCACCATTGGCGGCGCACTCTGCTGCGTTGGGGTTGAGCGGGCTGCGTGCTGCAATGCTTGGGGCCGTGATCAGCACGGTGCTGTTGGGGGGGGATTCGGGCAATCGCTCGATCACATCGGCATGCGTGAGCACTACCGCCGGGCGTGCGTCGTCCAGCATCGAAGCCAGCCGGTCGGCGGGCAAATCGGGGTCGAGGGGCAGGTAAGCTGCGCCGGCTTTCATCACGCCCAGCAGGCCGGCAATCAGATCGGTGGTGCGCGGCAGGGCCACGCCCACGATCTGATCCGGCCCAATGCCCCGCGCGATCAGCTCGTGTGCAATGCGGTTGGCTTGCGCATTGAGGCTGGTATAGAGCATCGAGTGGGTTTCGAACACCGCTGCGATGTCGTAGGGCGCGCGGGCCACCTGAGCCTCAAACAGTTGCGGCAGCAGCGGCTCGGCAACCGCGTGTGCGGTTTGGTTGGGGGCATCAATCAAGGCGGCGCGCTCGGGGGCATCGAGCAAATCGATGGCGCCGATGGTGAGATCGGGTTGCTTCACGATAGCTTCGATCAGCCGCAGCAGGCGCGCCTGGTGGCCGGCGAGCTCTTCTTGCGTGTAGAGCTCGGGGTTGGCATCGAAGTCCATCCACACGCCCTTGTTGACGCCGCGGTCGTAAACGAACATCGCCAGATCTTCGATCGAGCCATTGGTGAGGTTCAGCGGCGTGGCGTGAGCCTCACCCAGACGCAAGTCGTAATCAAAGGGCTCGATGTTCACCACGGTCGTGAACAGGTGCCGCCCCTCGCCCAGCAGGTTGAGATCGCGGCGCAGATCTTCGTAGCGGTAGCGCTGATAGCGCAGCGCCTCGCGCACGCGGCGGCCCACTTGCTTGAGCACATCGGCCACGCTCAGATCGGGGCGCATGCTCAGGCGCATCGGCACGGCGTTGGCCAGCATGGCCGGGATGCTGCGCAGTTTTTTGTTTGTGCGTGCCGTTACGGGCAGGCCCAGCACCAGATCGTTGGCGCCGGTCATGCGATAGAAATAGATGCCGATGGCGGCGATCATCAACTGCGGAAAGCTGCCACCCAGCGCCTTGGCGGTTTCGCGCGCGGCCAGCATCAACTCGGCGGGCGGCTGGCATGATTGACGCAGGATGCCGCCTACTTGCAGCGGCTTCCACTCGGCCAGGCTCACGGGCGAGGGGCGGTCGGCGTAGAGATCTGTCCAGTATTTGCGCTCGCCGGCAAAGTCGTCGGATGTGCGATAGGCGAGATCTTCAGCCACCAGATCAGGCAGCGAGCCGAAGGGGCGCAGCTCAACCGGGCCCTCGGCCAGTGCGGTATATGTTTCGGCGATGCGGCGCGCCAGCAGGCCGCCGGCAAAGCCATCGATCAGGATGTGGTGGGCGCGGTGATACCAGTAGTAGCGCGTGGGCGAGGCCTTGATGAGGCCGGTGGTCCAGAGGCCGTCTTTGAGCGGATCGTGTGGCGCGGTGTATTCGGCTTGTGCCCAGGCCATGAAGGCGGCGTGCGGATCGGGTTGATCGCTGAAATCGATCATCGGCAAGATGCCGCCCACCTCGGGATTGATGGCCTGCAGCGGGCTGCCCTCAACCTCGATAAAGCGCAGCCGCGTGGCGGTGGCTTCCATCGCGGTTTGGTTCATCGCGGCATAAAAGCGCTCGACATCAATCTCGCCATCGATGATCAGCACCTCAGAGAGGTTGAACACCGCGTTGGGCGCGCCCAGCCGTTGGGCGAACCACATGCCGCGCTGGGCGATGGTGAGCGGAAAGTACGTGGCTTGATCGGGGGTGGACGCCGCAGCGGCGTCAGGCGAGGTGGGGGCGTCTTGATGCATGGTCGGTGTCCGAGCCGTGAGAGATGCGAGGGCAGTGCGTGCCGAGGGGCAGCGGCAGCGCGTGCTGGCAGCCAGCGCCGCAGCCGTGGAGCTCAGGCGGCTCGCAGGCTGGCTGGACGCAAATCGAGCCAGTGGGTGTCGACGAAGCTCAGGCACTCGGCGCGCGGTGCCGGGCCGTGCACCGTGGCCCAACCTTTGGGCAGCGGCAAAAACGCGGGCCACAACGAATATTGCTGCTCGTCGTTTTGCAAAACGAGGGTGGTGGTGTCGGGGGTGTCGAAGGGATTGCTCATGTCGGGCCTCGTACGCAAACGCAGATGCACGGCGATCTGCCGGGTGAGATGAGCCCTCGGGCCCATCAACAGGACTGCTTGTGCGACGACAGCTTCACGGGAGCGCAGACTTGTGAGGGGGTTTCGAACCTCGACGAACCGTCTTGACAGCAGACGGTGCCAGTTTGTCGCTTAGTTGACAATTTGCCCATGCGGAATTTCCGCGCCCAGCATTTGCGGGGGCGATTGAGCGAGGGTGGATACACCGCTTGTGCACAGGGCGGCGAATGGCTTACGCGATAGGTGGATCGCGTCAAAACACTGTCGTGATCGTGTTTGTGAGGCGGCGTGTGTTTTGGCCGGGCCTCACGCCGCCGTGCTGGTGTCGAACTGCGCAGCAGCCAACGAGGCGTAGAGCTTGCATCGTGCGAGCAGCTCAGTGTGGGTGCCCACGTCGATCAATCGGCCATGATCAAACACCGCAATGCGATCGGCATTGATCACGGTGCTCAGGCGGTGCGCAATCACCAGCGTGGTGCGTCCGCGCATGGCTTCTTCGAGCGCGGCTTGCACGGCGCGTTCGCTCTCGGTATCGAGGGCGCTGGTGGCCTCATCGAGCAGCAGCAGCGGGGCGTTTTTCAAGATGGCGCGGGCGATAGAGAGGCGCTGGCGCTGTCCGCCCGACAGCCGCACGCCGCGTTCGCCCAAAAAGGTGTGATAGCCCTCGGGCAGGGCGCGGATGAAGCCGTCGGCGTGCGCAGCGCGGGCAGCGGCAAGCACTTCGTCGTCGCTGGCGTCGGGGCGGCCATAGCGGATGTTGTCGAGCGCGCTGGCCGAAAACACCACACTGTCTTGCGGCACGATGCCGATGCGCTGGCGCAGCGCAGCCAGATCGGCGCAGCGCACATCAACACCATCGATCTCGACGCTGCCGTGCTGCACCTCATAAAAGCGCAGCAGGAGCTGAAACACGGTGCTCTTGCCCGCACCGCTGGGGCCCACCAGCGCCACGGTTTCGCCAGGCGCCACGCTCAGGCTCAGATGCTGCAGGGCTGGATGCTGCGGGCGTGAAGGGTAGCGAAAATCAACCTCGTGCAATCGCACGCTCGATCCGGCCTGCACAGCAGGCAAGGCTTGTGGCTGAGAGGGCGATTGGATCGGCGAGCGTGCGGCCAGCAGCTCCATCAAGCGTTCGGTGGCTGCCGATGCGCGCTGCAGATCGCCCCACACCTCGGCCAGCACAGCCACCGATCCGATGAGGATGATGATGTAGAACACCGTTTGCCCCAGGTGGCCGGCGCTGATCTCGCCGCGCATCACGGCCTGTGTGCCTTCGAACAAGCCCCACAGCAGCCCGGCAAACGTGGCGCTGATGATGAACGCCACCAGCACCGAGCGGGCGCGGATGCGGCGCACCGAGGTTTGAAACGTGCGTTCTGTGGCAACCCCGAAGCGCTGGGCCTCGTGCGTTTCTTGCGTGTAGCTCTGCACCACCGGGATGGCGCTCAGCACCTCGCTGGCGATGGCGCTCGAATCGGCCAGCCGATCTTGGCTGGCACGCGACAACCGGCGCACCCGGCGCCCGAACACGATGGCCGGCAGCACCACCAGCACCAGCAGGCCGAGCACTTGCGTCATCACCCACGGGTTCGTCCACACCAGCATCACCAGCGCGCCCAGCCCCATCAAAGCGTTGCGCAGCCCCAGCGACAGGCTCGATCCCACCACCGTTTGCACGAGCGTGGTGTCGGCGGTCAGGCGCGAGAGCACCTCGCCGGTTTGCGTTGTTTCAAAAAACTCTGGGCTTTGTTCGAGCACATGGTGATAAACGGCAGATCGCAGATCGGCGGTCACGCGCTCGCCCAGCCACGTCACCATGAAATACCGCGCTGCCGAAAACACCGCCAGCGCCACCCCAGCGGCAAAGAGCTGCAAAAAGTGTCCGCGCATGGCCAGGGCGCGTGTGCCTGCCTCGGCGTGCAACACCCCTTGATCGATGAGCTCACGCAGCGCAGCGGGCACCAATAGCGTGGTGAGGGCGGCTGCCAACAGCGCCAGTGCGGCCAGGGCCATGTGTTTGGCATAGGGCCGCAAGAACGGGCGCAAACCCGAGAGCCCCTGAACGGAGCGTTGGCGATCAACCGTAGACATCGTGGGTGCCGGCCAGGGGCAAGGTGAACAAGTTGGCGGCAGTGTAGAGGTTGTTGGTATCGTGCGCTTTATGAACGCCAACCCTTCACCGCTCACCTTTTATTGGCACGATTACGAAACCTTTGGCCGCGTGCCGCGCCGTGATCGTCCATCGCAATTTGCGGGCATCCGCACCGATGCCGAGCTCAACGAGATCGGCGAGCCGCTCATGGTGTATTGCCAGCCTGCGCCCGACACCCTGCCCGATCCCGAAGCGTGTCTGCTCACCGGCATCACGCCGCAGTTGTGCCTTGAGCGTGGCGTGCCCGAGCATGCCTTTGCCGCAGCCATCGAGCGCGAGCTGGCCCAGCCCGGCACCGTGGGCGTGGGCTACAACACCATTCGTTTTGATGATGAAGTGACGCGCCACCTGTTTTGGCGCAACCTCATCGATCCCTACGCCCGCGAGTGGCAAAACGGCTGTGGCCGGTGGGATGTGCTCGATGTGGTGCGTTGCACCTATGCGTTGCGGCCCGAGGGCATCACATGGCCCCGGCACGATGATGGCCGACCCTCGTTCAAACTCGAACACCTCACCGCTGCCAATGGCCTGAGCCACGAAGCGGCGCACGACGCGCTGTCCGATGTGCGCGCCACCATTGCCTTGGCGCGGCTCATCAAAACCAAACAGCCGCGCCTGTGGGATTTTTGTCTCAAGCTGCGGCACAAGCAGGCCGTGCTCGACGAGATCGAGAGCGCACAACGCCAGGGTAGCCCCTTCATCCACATCTCGGGCATGTATGGCACCGAGCGGGGTTGCCTCGCTCTCGTGTGGCCGCTGGCGCCTCACCCCACCAACAAAAACGAAATCATCGTGTGGGATCTGGCCGAAGACCCCAGCGAGCTCTTCACGCTGGGTGCCCAGGCCATCCGCGAGCGCATGTTCGTTAAAGCAGAAGATTTGCCCGAAGGCACCTCTCGGCTGCCCATCAAAACCATCCACATCAACAAATCGCCCATCGTTATCGGCAACCTCAAAACACTCGGCCCCGATGTGGCCGCCAAGTGGGGCGTCGATATGGATCAGGCCATGCGCCATGCCGATATGGCGGCTCAAAAAGGCAAGCTGCTCGCCGGCATATGGCCTGAGGTGTTCGCCCGAACCGCGCCCGAGCACGCACCAGATGTCGATGAAGATTTGTATGGCGGTTTTTTGGGCAACGACGATCGCCGCACCCTGCAAAGCCTGTTGGCTCTGCCGCCCTCAGATCGCGCCGCCCGCATGGCCGAGCGTGCGCCGAGCTTTGCCGATGAGCGGCTCGACGAAATTGTGTTTCGCTACCGGGCCCGCAACTTCGCCAGCAGCCTCAGCGAGGCCGACCGCGAACGCTGGCATGCGCACTGCGTTGCGCGTCTGCACGACGGCGCAGGTGGCGGCCTGAGCCTGGGCGCTTTCTTTGAGCGCATCGACGCACTGGGCGAGCAGCTCGCCGAAGACGACGAACGCGGCCAAGCGATTCTTGGACAGCTCTACGATTACGCCGAGGCCATTGCGCCCGAGGCTTGAGGCCAGCCTTGCACAATGCGTGGCGTTAAAAAACATCCCTTGCAGAGGCCCACATGGCTGCAGCCGAACACACTGGCACAACCCGCACCGACTCAGCCCCGCCCTTTGATTGCCAACGCTGCGGCGCCTGCTGCGTAACGTATCGCGTGTCGTTTTATTGGGGTGAGGCTGACGATGCCGAGGGCGGCACCGTGCCCGTGGCGCTCACCGAACCAATTGGTTTTCATCACCGCTGCATGCGCGGCACATCGGCACGGCCCGTGCGCTGTGTGGCTTTGGTAGGTGAGGTGGGACAGCAGGTGGGGTGCTCTATCTACCCGCTGCGATCATCGACCTGCAAACTACTGGAAGCCGGCGATGAGCAATGCATCAAGGCGCGCCGGCACCCGGGCATCAATGCCGGCGAGAGCCGTTAAAACGACGGCATTGCACCGAAGAGATCAACGCCAGGTGGCTTTCAGCAGCGCGCCATACGGTGTGGCTGCTCGCCCCAGCGCCGCTTGAAAGGGCTGCTGGCCGACCGTTATCGATCGGCTCAGCAACACCATCTACCTGAATCAGGCAGCCTTCACGCCCTTGGCGGTCTCCACGTACTCTTCAATCTGGTTGAAGTTCATGTACTTGTAGATCTTGTCGGCGTCTTTGGCCACCACACCCACTTCAGCCATGTACTCGGCAGGCGTAGGCAGCTTGCCCAGCTTCGACGTTACGGCCACCAACTCGGCCGAGCCCAGGAACACGTTGGTGTTCTTGCCCAAGCGGTTGGGGAAGTTGCGCGTCGACGTTGAGATACAGGTCGAGCCTTCCTTGATCTGAGCCTGGTTGCCCATGCACAGCGAGCAGCCGGGCATTTCGGTGCGGGCGCCAGCGGTGCCGAAGGTGTTGTAGAAGCCTTCTTTCGTCAGCTCGGCGGCGTCCATCTTGGTGGGCGGGGCCACCCACAGACGCACCGGGATGTCCTTCTTGCCTTCGAGCAGCTTGCCGGCGGCGCGGAAGTGGCCGATGTTGGTC
>CAZUCW010000008.1:0-55420 GCA_964618825.1 uncultured Aquabacterium sp. | reverse complement strand
GCGTGTGCCGGGTGGCAGCGAGATGAGTCGGGGTGAGATCGATGCCTATACCGAGTTCGTCAAGATCTACGGCGCCAAAGGGCTGGCGTGGATCAAGGTGAACGAAGCCGATAAGGGCCGCGACGGCTTGCAATCGCCCATCGTTAAAAATCTGCATGACGCGGCGATTGCAGAAATCATGAAGCGCACGGGCGCGCAAAACGGCGATTTGATTTTCTTTGGTGCCGACAAGGCCAAGGTGGTGAACGACGCCATCGGCGCGCTGCGTATCAAGATCGGCCACAGCGAGTTTGGCAAGGCCAAGGGCTTGTTTGAAGAACGCTGGGCTCCGCTGTGGGTGGTTGATTTCCCGATGTTCGAGTACGACGAAGAGGACGATCGCTGGGTGGCTTGCCACCATCCGTTCACGGCACCCAAAGATGGCCACGAAGATTATCTCGAAACCGATCCGGGCCGGTGCATCGCCAAGGCCTACGATATGGTGCTCAATGGCTGGGAGATCGGCGGCGGCTCGGTGCGTATCCACCGCGAAGAGGTGCAGAGCAAGGTGTTTCGCGCGCTCAAGATCAACGCCGAAGATGCGCAGCTCAAATTTGGCTTCCTGCTCGATGCGCTGCAATATGGCGCGCCGCCGCACGGTGGTTTGGCCTTCGGCCTCGATCGCATCGTGACGATGATGACGGGCGCCGAATCGATCCGTGATGTGATCGCCTTCCCCAAAACGCAGCGTGCCCAGTGTTTGCTCACACAGGCGCCGAGTCTGGTGGATGAAAAACAGTTGCGCGAGCTGCATATTCGGCTGCGCAATCCGACGCCAACGCAAGCCTGAGAGGGCTGCGTTTTTGCAGAATCAGGGGTGCCGCTGTGCACCCCTTTTTTTCTGGCTGGCCCATGTGTTGCCTTTTGATTTTCGATCACTGTGCTAACGATGAACCTAACCGACATCCGCCCGCCGAAGATTCCGCAATCGGTGCTGGTGGTGATTTACAGCGCGGCGCTCGATGTGTTGTTGATCGAGCGCGCCGATGCGCCCGGCACGTGGCAGAGCGTGACGGGTTCGAAGGATGCGCCCGACGAATCCTGGCGCGCTACGGCTTGCCGCGAGGTGGCTGAAGAGACGGGAATTGTGGTGGGCAGCGCTGCTGTGCCACAGGCGCATCTGGTGGATTGGCAGCAAGAGAATGTCTATGAGATCTACGCGCGTTGGCGCCACCGTTACGCGCCGGGGGTGACGCACAACACCGAGCGTGTGTTTGGCCTGCTGGTGCCGCGTGAGATCTCGATCACGCTGTCGCCACGCGAGCATTTGCGCTACGAGTGGTTGCCGTGGCAGGTGGCGGCGCAGCGTTGTTTTTCGCCGTCGAACATCGATGCGCTACGGCAGTTGCCCGAACGGACGCAGCGCGCCAGCTGAATCAGAATCACCGCATCAGCTATCGGAGGTGGGTTGAGCATGTCGTCGGGAGGACGCTTTTTTTCGTCGAGCCACACGCATTCGCGTTTCAGGCGCAGCGGGCCCACCACGGGGCTGGCGACGTCGACCATGCTGCGGGTGGCTACCTACAACATCCATAAGGGCGTGCGTGGCATTGGCCCGAACAAGCGGCTCGAGATTCACAACCTCGGGCTGGGGGTTGAGGCGCTGGATGCTGATCTGGTGTTTTTGCAAGAGGTGCGGCGTTTTAATCAACGTGATGCGCGGCGTTTTGAGCGCACGTGGTTTGGCTGGCCCGAGCAGCCTCAGGCTGATTTTTTGGCGCCCGAGGGCTACGAGGTGGCTTATCGCACCAACGCGGTTACGCGCGATGGCGAGCATGGCAATGCTTTGCTCTCGCGTTGGCCTTTGGGCGAGGTAGGGCACCACGATGTGTCGGATCATCGCTTTGAGCAGCGCGGTTTGTTGCATGTGCCGGTGCGGTGGCGGGGGATGGTGGTGCACACCATCGTTGTGCACCTGGGCTTGATTCATGGCAGCCGCATCCGGCAGGTCGAGAAGTTGGCGCATTACATCGCGCAGCAGGTGCCGCCAGATGCGCCGATGGTGGTGGCGGGCGATTTCAATGATTGGGGCGAACGGCTGGATTCGTGCATGGCGGCAGCGGGGCTGGCGCGGGCTCATGCCGGGGTGCGACGCGAGCTCACGTATCCATCGCGGGTGCCGGTGTTTTCGCTTGATCGTGTTTATACGCGTGGGCTGCGCTGCGTGTCGACCTTCGTGCCGCGCGGGGCGGCCTGGGCGCGGATGTCGGATCACCTGCCGCTGGTGGTTGAGCTGGAGCTGGATGCATCGGCATGACGCACGCCGCTGCGCCTGAGCGCTCGCCTTTGTTGCAGCAGGCGGCCTGGTATGTGCAGCCGCAGCCGCTTTTTGTCGGCGGCAATGCGGTGCAGCTGTTGCGCGGAGGCGATGCCCTTTTTCCGGCCATGATCGCGCAGATCGAGCGTGCTCAGCGCGAGGTTTGGATGGCCACCTACATCGTGCACGACGATGCAGCGGTGCAGGCGCTGAGCGCCGCATTGGTGGCGGCTGTGGCACGGGGCGTGCGGGTGCTGGCGGTGGTGGATGGCTTTGGCTCGCTGCATACGGTGGGCAGCACGTTGGCGCGGTGGGCGCAGGCCGGGGTGCAACTTGAGATTTATCGCCCCGTGCGCGCGTGGTGGAACTGGCTCAAGCCCGGCCATCTGCGGCGGCTGCACATGAAGCTGTGCGTGGTGGATGGTGCCGTGGCTTTTGTGGGTGGCATCAACCTGATCGACGATCGCATCGATTTGCGGCACGGTCGATCTGATCAGCCTCGGCTGGATTACGCCGTGCAAGTGAGCGGCCCGGTGGTGGCGCCCATCGAGCAAACCGCGCGTGCGATGTGGACGCGCGCCCAGGTGGGGCGCGATTGGCGCGATGAAATCGGCGAGGTGATGCGTGGCCCGGGGCGCTGGCTGAGGGCGCGTCGCCTGATGCGGCAATTGCGCATGGGGCTGGCGCGCGGACGGCGGGCACGGTTTGAGGCTGCAGCCAAGCAGGGCGAGCCGGTGCGCGCAGCGTTTGTGGTGCGCGACAACTTGCGCCAGCGCCGCACTATCGAGCGCAGCTACATCGATGCGATCACGCAGGCGCAGCGGCGCATTGATCTGGTGACGCCGTATTTCTATCCCGGGCACGCTTTTCGCCGCGCGCTGTGCAAGGCAGCGCGGCGGGGCGTGCAGGTGCGGCTTTTGTTGCAGGGCAAGATTGATTACCGTTTTGCGGCCATGGCTGCGCGGGTGCTTTACGACGAAATGCTGGGTGCGGGGGTGCGCGTGTTTGAGTACACGCCGGCGTTTTTGCATGCCAAGGTGGCGATCGTTGATGACGATTGGGCCACGGTGGGCAGCTCGAACATCGATCCGCTGTCGCTGCTGGTGAATCTCGAAGCCAACGTGATCGTGCACGACCGCGCCTTTGTGGCCGATATGGCGCACGAGCTTGAAATCGACTTTGCGGCATCCACCGAGGTGCTGGTGTCCGAGTTGTCTGGCCGATCTTGGGCCGGACGCACGCGGCGGGCGTTGGTGGCGTGGGTGGCCAATCTCTACTTGCGCGTGGCGGGGATCAGTGGGCGGTATTGAGGGGCGCGCGTTTGTGGGTGGCTTTTAAAATCAGCCGATGAGCGCGCACCCCGATTTGTTTGCCGAACCGGCCTCGCCGGCGGCTTTTCCGACCCACGCCAACACCTTGCTGGCCGGGCTCAATGCCGAGCAACTGGCTGCCGTTACGGCACCTGCTGGCCCGGCGCTGATCCTGGCTGGGGCGGGTTCGGGCAAAACGCGCGTGCTCACCACGCGCATCGCCTGGCTAATCCAAACCAGCCAAGCGTCGCCTGCCGGCGTGATGGCGGTTACTTTTACCAACAAGGCCGCCAAAGAGATGCTCACGCGTCTCTCGGCCATGCTGCCCATCAATACGCGTGGCATGTGGATTGGCACCTTTCACGGCCTGTGCAACCGTTTTTTGCGTGCGCATTGCAAGCTCGCTGGCCTGCCGCAGAGCTTTCAGATTCTTGATACACAAGATCAGCTCTCGGCCGTCAAGCGCGTGATCAAAGGGCTGGGCTTCGATGAAGAGCGCTGTGTGCCCAAGCAAACGGCGTGGTTTATCGCCGGCAGCAAAGACGATGGTTTGCGCCCGAAAGACATTCAGCCGCGCGACGAACTTGGCCGCATGCAGTTGGCTGTGTATCAGGCTTACGAGGATCAGTGCCAGCGCGAAGGGGTGGTTGATTTCGCCGAGTTGATGCTGCGCACTTATGAGCTCATGCGCGATCACGCTGAGCTGCGCGAGCACTACCAGCGACGCTTTAGGCACATCCTCGTTGATGAATTTCAAGATACCAACCGGCTGCAATATGCGTGGCTCAAGATGTTTGCCGGGCGTGAAACCAGCGTGTTTGCGGTGGGCGACGACGATCAGAGCATTTATGCCTTTCGCGGCGCGCAGGTGGGCAACATGGCTGATTTCGAGCGCGAGTTTCGCGTGCAAAACGTTGTCAAGCTCGAGCGCAACTACCGCAGCTACGGCAACATCCTCGATACGGCCAATGCGCTGATCTCGCACAACACGCGCCGCCTGGGCAAGAACCTGCACACTGATGTGGGCGCGGGCGAGCCGGTGCGAGTGTTTGAGGCCACCAGTGATTTCGCCGAGGCGCAGTGGTTTTTGGATGAGGCGCGCCAGCTGCATCGCGATGGCCTGCCGCGCAGCGAGATCGCGGTGCTCTATCGCAGCAACGCGCAATCGCGGGTGATCGAATCGGCGCTGTTCAACGCGGGCATTCCGTATCGCGTGTATGGCGGGCTGCGCTTTTTCGAGCGCGCCGAGGTGAAGCACGCGCTGGCCTATTTGCGCCTGATTGAAAACGCCAACGACGACACCAGCTTTTTGCGCGTGGTGAACTTTCCTACCCGTGGCATCGGCGCACGCACGCTCGAACAACTGCAAGAGGCCGCCCGCAGCAGTGGGCGCAGCCTGGCGCAGAGCATCACAGCGGTGAGCAGCAAAGGCGGCGCCAGCCTCACGGCCTTTATGGCGCTGATCGACGCGATGCGCGACGCCACCCGTGGCCTCACGCTGCGCGAGATCATCGAGCACATCATCGAAGCCTCGGGGCTGGCTGATCACTACCGGGCCGACAAAGATGGCCAGGATCGGCTCGAAAACCTGATCGAGCTCATCAACGCTGCCGAAGCCTTTGTGACGCAAGAAGGCTTTGGCAAAGACGCCGTAGCGCTGCCGATCGATGAGCAGCCAGGGGCGATCGCGGTGAGCAACGACCCCGCCGTGCCATCGGCGGTGGCGGCGGTTGATCAGGTGCCCGATGCTGAAACCGGCGAGATCATGTCGCCACTGGTGGCTTTCTTAACGCATGCCGCACTTGAGGCTGGCGACAACCAGGCCCAGGCGGGGCAAGACGCCATCCAGCTGATGACGGTGCATGCGGCCAAGGGGCTTGAGTTTGATGCGGTGTTCATCACCGGGCTCGAAGAGGGGCTCTTTCCGCACGAAAACGCGCTGGCCGATGCCGATGGCATCGAAGAAGAACGTCGCCTGATGTATGTGGCGATCACTCGGGCGCGCCAGCGGCTGTATCTCAGCTTCAGCCAGACGCGCTTGCTGCACGGGCAGACGCGCTACAACATCAAGAGTCGCTTCTTCGATGAGCTGCCCGAAGACACGCTGCGCTGGATCACGCCGCGCCACCAGGGCTTTGGCTCAGGCTTTGCGCGCGAGTATCAGCAGGCGTGGGCCAGCGGCAAAGGCATGGGCTCGATGGTGGGGGCTGGGCGTGTGAATGCGCCGGCAGCATCACCCTCGGGTTGGGGGGCAGCGCCCATTGAGCGCGCCAATCCGCAGGGGCTCAAGGTGGGGCAGGGGGTGTTTCACAACAAATTTGGCGAGGGCGTGATCGTTACGCTCGAAGGCCGGGGCGACGATGCACGTGCGCAGATCAACTTTGGGCGCCATGGCCTCAAGTGGCTCGCGTTGGCAGTGGCCAAGCTCACCCCGATCGATTAAAGCGCCACGCCGGGCTCAACCGCGCTCGGTGCCGGCCTTGTGCTCAAAGCAATCGACGATGCTGTAGTGCAGTGAGGCATAAAACCCGGCGCCAAACAGCACCCCGATAGGCAACATCGCCAATTCGAGCGCTTGTGGTGCGCCCAATGCCGCAGCCAAGATCGCGGCCAGCACGCCCACCAGGCCGATCACCGCACCCCAGGTGAGGCCAAACAGGGTGAACGCCCAGCGGTTGTGCCAGCAGGCCATGATGCTGAAAAACACCGCTTTGCCCACCGATTGGCCAGCCCACTGCACCAGCGCAGGGGCATGCCAAAACGCGAGCGATGCGGGCACATACAGCAGCAAGCCGATCAGCACGGTGCGGATCAACGTTTGCTGCACAGCAGGGTTTTGCAGCGCAGCCTGGCGTGCTTCAACCGAGCCCTCAACAAGCGAGCGCAGCGCGGGATCGTCGGCAGTGATCGCCGTGAGCACCACCAGCACCAGCGCCACGCAGGTGGCGTAGAGCATGCCGAGCTTGAGTTGTGTGATGCGGCTGGGCGCAGCCGCCTGCCAAGTGTCGATCAACACTTTCAGGCTCACACGCTGCCCACTGGTGGCTGCCTGCACCGCACGCATGAAGATCAATGTGAACGAAGGCGTGAGCGTCACCACCAGCAACATGCCCAACACGGGGATGTTCATCAGCAGCATGCTGCCAAACATCACCGTGCCATACAGCCCGGCAAAGCCCAACGGCTGGCGCAGCGCCACGCGCAAACCCTGCTTTACCCACTGAGCGCCTTGCGCGGCGGGCACAGAGCGCAGCTTGACGCCCAGAGGCGGCGAGAGAGGGGGGCGAGAATCATCCACGCTGATAGCTCCAGGGCTGATCGCGGCGCAGCCGCAGCACACGCTCAAAGTGCGTTGGGTCGTGAGGTTTGAGCAGGGCCGCCTCGCGCGGCAGGTGCCAATCCCACAGACGCGAGCACCAAAAACGCAGGGCGCCGGCACGCAGCAGCGCGGGCAGCAACGCGATTTCGTCGTCGCTCAACCGACGCTGGGCATCGTAGGCAGACACCATGGCCTGGGCGCGTGGGGTATCGAGTGCGCCCGTGGTGAGATCGATGCACCAATCGTTGAGCGTCACGGCGATGTCGAACAAAAACGTATCGCAGCCAGCGAAATAGAAGTCGAAAAAACCGGCCAGTTGGTCGCCATCGAACATCACGTTGTCGCGAAACAAATCAGCGTGGATCGGCCCACGCGGCAGCTGCGCATGGGCTGGGGATGCGGCCAGCGCCTCTTGCTCGCGCAGCTCGCTGCCGATAAGCGCCTGTTGCTCGGGGGTGAGATAGGGCAGCAGCGTGGGCACCACCTCGTGCCACCACGCCAGCCCGCGCAGATTGGGTTGCTGGCGCGGGTAGCTCAGAGCGGCCAGATGCATGCGTGCCAGCATGGCCCCCACCTGAGCACAGTGCGTGGGCTGAGGCGCAAGCTGGTTGGTGCCGCGCAATCGGGTAACCACCGCCGCAGGCTTGCCATTGAGCGTGTGCAAGATCTCGCCAGACGCATCAGCTTGCGGATCGGGCACCGGAATGCCGTGCTGCGCCAGATGCTTCATGAGCTGCAGATAAAACGGCAGTTGCTCGGCCGTGAGACGCTCGAACAGCGTCAGCACGTAATCGCCACGCTCGCTCGAAACGAAGTAGTTGGTGTTCTCAATGCCCGAGGCGCAGCCCTTAAGTGCAGTGAGTGCACCCAGGTTTAAGCGTGTGAGCAAATCGGTGGCTTGGGCAGCCGTTACCTCGGTGAAAACAGCCATGGCAGTGAGCGTGGGTGGGCTTGAAAGGGGTGGCAGATAACGGGCCGGATTGTAGAAGTGGATCGCCGGATTGCCGGGCGACAATCCGCGCCCATGAGCCATACCCTTTTGCTGGTCGATGGATCCAGCTACCTCTACCGCGCCTACCACGCCATGCCCGATTTGCGCGGGCCGCAAGGCGAGCCCACCGGAGCCACGCACGGCATGGTGGCGATGCTCAAACGTTTGCGCGAGCAGATTAAAGCCACCTGGGCCGTGTGCGTGTTCGATGCCAAGGGGCCGACGTTTCGCGAGGCTTGGTATCCCGATTACAAGGCGCACCGCCCGCCGATGCCCGAAGACCTTGCCGCACAGCTCACGCCCATTCACGAGGTGGTGCGGCTGTTGGGCTGGCCTGTGCTCGAAGTGCCGGGCATCGAGGCCGACGATGCCATCGGCACGCTCGCACGGGTAGCCGCTCAGGCCGGCGTGGATGTGGTGATATCAACCGGCGACAAAGATCTTGCGCAACTGGTAAACGAGCGCGTCAGCCTCGTCAACACCATGAGCAACGAAACGCTCGACAGCGCCGGTGTGCAGGCCAAATTTGGGGTGCCGCCCGATCGCATCGTCGATTACCTCACGCTCATTGGTGATGCAGTCGATAACGTGCCGGGTGTCGAAAAAGTGGGCCCCAAAACGGCAGCCAAATGGATTGCTGAACACGGATCGCTCGATGGCGTGATCGCCGCATCGGCCAGCATCAAGGGCGTGGCAGGAGACAACCTGCGCCGGGCGCTCGATTGGCTGCCCATGGGGCGCCAGCTGGTTACCGTGGTGACCGATTGCGATCTTGCGCCCCACATCGCCGGTTGGCCTGCGCTCGACGCGCTGGTGCTGCAGCCGCCCAATGCCGAGGGGTTGCTGCGTTTTTATACGCAATACGGCTTTAAATCGTGGCGCGCCAAGCTTGAAAAAACGCAGCCCGTGGCCGTGCAACCCGTGGGCGCCACGGGCGATCTGTTTGGCGATGCGCCATCCACAGGGCCACTCACGGCGCCTATTGCCGTGCCCGTGCTCGATAAACACTACGAAACCATCCTCGATGAACAGGCATTCGAGCGCTGGTTGGGCCTTATCGCATCGGCCGAACTCGTTGCTTTCGATACCGAAACCGATTCGCTCGACCCGATGTGCGCACGCGTGGTGGGGCTGTCGTTTAGCGTCAAACCCGGCGAAGCGGCCTACATCCCGCTGCGCCACGATGGCCCCGGTGCGCCATCACAGTTGCCGCTCAACGACGTGCTCGCGCGGCTCAAACCGTGGCTCGAAAACGAGGCCCATCGCAAGCTCGGGCAAAACATCAAATACGACACCCATGTGTTGGCCAACCACGGCATCACGGTGCGCGGCTATGTGCACGACACCCTGCTGCAAAGCTACGTGCTCGAGGCGCATAAACCGCACAACTTAGAGAGCCTTGCGCAGCGCCACCTTGGGCGCAGCGGCCTGAGCTACGAGGCGCTGTGTGGCAAAGGCGCAAGCCAGATCCCGTTTTCGCAAGTCGATGTGGATCGTGCTGCCGAGTATTCGTGCGAAGACAGCGACATGACGCTGCACGTGCATCAAACCCTGTGGCCTCGCCTTGAGGCCGAGCCCGGCATGCGCTTTGTTTATGAACACATCGAGATGCCCGCATCGCGCATCTTGCAGCGCATCGAGCGTCACGGCGTGCTGGTCGATGCGCGCTTGCTCAACCAGCAAAGCAACGAACTTGCGCTGCGCCTGGTAGCACTCGAAAAAGAAGCACACGATCTCGCCGGGCAGCCTTTTAATTTGGGCTCACCCAAGCAGATCGGCGAGATTTTGTTTGGCAAGCTTGAGTTGCCCGTGGTTAAAAAAACCGCCAGTGGCGCACCTTCAACCGACGAAGAAGTGCTCGAAAAACTGGCTGAGGATTACCCACTGCCCGCCAAAATTCTTGAGCACCGCAGCCTGGCCAAACTCAAAAGCACCTACGCCGACAAACTGCCTCAGATGATCAACCCCACCACCGGGCGCGTGCACACCAACTATGCGCAGGCCGTGGCAGTTACCGGGCGCTTGGCGAGCAACGAACCCAACCTGCAAAACATCCCCATCCGCACCGCCGAAGGCCGACGCATCCGCGAGGCATTTATCGCCCCGCCGGGGCATCGCATCGTCTCGGCTGATTACTCGCAAATCGAGCTGCGCATCATGGCCCACATCAGCGAAGATCCCGGCTTGCTGCGCGCCTTTTCAATGGGCATGGATGTGCACCGTGCCACAGCTGCCGAAGTTTTCAACATCGCGCCCGATCAGGTAACGAGCGAGCAACGCCGTTATGCCAAAACCATCAACTTCGGGCTGATCTATGGCATGGGCGCCTTTGGCTTGGCGCAATCGTTGGGCATTGAGCAAAAAGCCGCACGCGATTACATCGACCGTTACTTCGCACGCTTTGCTGGCGTCAAACGCTATATGGACGAAACCAAGGCGCGCGCTGCCGAGCGGGGTTACGTTGAAACCCTGTTTGGCCGACGCATCGAGCTGCCCGAAATTCGTGGCGGCAACGGCCCGCGCCGCTCAGGTGCCGAGCGCCAGGCCATCAACGCGCCCATGCAGGGCACGGCAGCCGATCTCATCAAACTGGCCATGATCGCCGTGCAAGCCGAGCTCGATGCCACAGATCGGCGCACGGTCATGGTGATGCAGGTGCACGACGAACTTGTGTTCGAAGTGCCCGACGATGAACTCGGCTGGGCCGAGGCAGAGATCCCACGCATCATGGCCAGCGTGGCCCAACTCAAAGTGCCCCTGCTGGCCGAGGTGGGCGTGGGCAGCAACTGGGATCAGGCGCATTGAGCGTGGTGTGCGGTGGGTTATTCGACCCGCTGCCATATCTGCGTGCGACCCAACCAAGGCGTTCCGATATAGCCCTTGACTTCGAGAGCTTGGCCGTTATCGAGCAACCGGATGCGTGTTTCGTAGGTTTTTCCGGTTCTGGGGTCGAGAATCTCGCCGCCTTGCCAAACATCAAGGTACTCCGGACTCCTCGGTATAGCCCTAAGAATTTCAAGCCCCTGAATGGATTTGTTCTTGCGATCATCCGTGCAGCGTTCGCAGCGCTTGTCACGGTCTGCAGGGTTGATGACTGTCTCGATGGTGGCTGAGATTTTGTTTTTGGATTCAGAAATGCGAACCAGCGCGGTTGCTTGCCCGTTTATGTCATCAACCGTTCTCCACAGGCCGGCAGCTGAAGAGGCTTCTGAGGCAAGTAGCAACGGATGAAACAGTGCGAGCAGGTAGCTCAGGAGCAGCTTTTCGATATCCAACATGATTCTCGAGTATGTCTATGCTTTGCCGAAAAAATGGCTCAAGAGCGGGAGCCGCCCATTGAGCCAAAGTTGCCGAGGACAAAAAGGATTCAAAGAGAGGCCAGGGAAGAATGCAGGCTGCTGCTTAAGCTTTACCTAGCAACACATCGGTGTTGAACAGCGATGGAATGCGCTGGGCAAACATGCGGTCACCCTCGACTTTGAGTTTGCCGGTCATGAATGCTGCCATTCCCGAAAGCTCTCCCCGAAACAAGGCTAAGAGGTTGTCATCCGAGATGGTGAACTGCACGTCGAACTGGTCGGCGTTGCCCTCATGCACTTCGCACTTGCCGTGGTCGAGGACAACGTAGCAAGGGCGCGTGATGTTGTATTGCCAAGTCTTTTTAATGTTCGCTGTGGCGGCAGGGATCATCGCTAGCGGAAAGCGATTAATGATGTCGTTGGGGCTCATGAAGCGTCTCCTGTAAGGTTGAAGTAGAAACTGGAACCGTATCAACGGGTGCGAAGCGGCGCGAGCTTGGCTTGGAAGAATGGGCCAACAGGCCAGATGCGGATGGGTGGCTTGGTCAGGCTGCCGCCCATATTGCAGGTGCGGATCGAGCCGTGGCAGGCCGGGCCGGCGGTGTGCCCGATGGGGTCGAACTCGCTGGGCGAGAGCGTGACGCGGATGTCGGGCACCTCGTTGGCGTGATGCACGGTTTCTTCGGGGCGGAACATCACCAGATGGCCAGGGAAGAACGTCAGCAGATGGCGCATGTTGATCCACCACTGGCCAGCGCCTGGGCGTGGCCGGCTCAAGGGCTTGCCAATCGATCCTTCAATGCGAAAAACCTCTTGGCCGCGCCGCCAGGCTGTGCCCACGAATCGTTCGCCGTCTTCGGTGTACTCGATCTTGGCCATCTTTTTGGGATAACCCAGCAGTTCGCGGCCATTGATCAGGTGCAGGTCGTCGTCAACGAGCATCCATGGGCAATGGAGCATCGGAAATAGTCCGAAAAGCTTGACTTGAATCATCAGCCCGACCTCGTGATAGGGCTCGCCGAATACGCATTCGGGGTAATGCGCCACGAAAACCGTGGCGATCGGTTGCTTGGGGATCGTCAGTGGGAAGGGCACCCACTCCTTGACCACCTCGCGCTCGACAGGCACGTCAGCAAATACCATGCGGGCGTTGATCCACCATGGACTTTTATGCAGTACGCCGTGGCGGCGCCATGCGCGTAGACCTCTGGAAATGTTTGAGAACACAGGGCACTCCTATAAATGCATGTGGTGCAGCGGTGTCAGGGGGCAGGGCGCTGACAGGCTGGCGATTCGGGATCAAGCTTCGAGAACTCGGCTTGCATGGCGCGCAGTTTCAGGTCGTTGATGTGCGCAAGCGGAAAGGCTGACAGACGCTTCATCGTCAAATGTCTGGCCAGGCTGATTTGCGGCGAGCCAACCATGGCAGCGGCACCAAATTTGTGGATGAACAGGTCGCGCGTGCAGGGTGTGTCGAGCAGTCGCCCCAGTGGGGTGGTGTCGACGCTGAAGCGCTTTCCGTCAACCTCGTTAGCCGCCCCTGGCCACAGCCCCATCCAGTGGGTTGCGCTGAGCACGGCGACGACTGCTACGGCGCCCACGATCCATTTCTTGCTCATGTGTCTTCTCCTTTATCGATGCGGCGTTCACTCGACGAAATCGACGCCTGTTGCAAGGCTGTGAACGAAGGCCGATTCGCGGTCAACGCTGTACGACCAATTGCTGCACATCATGAAGATGAGCTGAGCGTCCATCAGGTTGTCGGCTGAGTAGCCTGATTGCATCTTGCCGAAGGTCTGCAAGGCTCCCATGTAGACGTCACCGATGTCGATATTGATGTCGTCAGTGTGTTTTTCAGGGGAAAAAGCGAGCCCGCATTTCGTGACATGCGTTGTCCACTTGGTGACTCAAAACTGGTTACCAGGGGGTAACCCTTGCTCAGGGAGCAATGCACAGCGAGCAACGTCGGGGCGATGCGCGCTACGCTATGGCGCTCACGAAAACAGGGGGCACATGTGCTGCTCGCCCGCTCCCTCGGCATGGATTTTTTTGTTTCATCATGGTCGAGTCCCTTCCTCACGGCGGTTGTTCTTCATCGCCAAACGTTGCATCTGAGCTCGGCTCTTTCGATGCGACGGGCCTGAGTCGTTTGACAACGTTCATCAGCGACATGGGCGGCAATCCGTATGAAGTGCTCAGGCAGTGCGGAGTCGACGCGCGTCTGTTTGCGTCATCGGTCGATCAAGCCTTCAGGCGCGAACTGCCTATGAGCCAGGGCGCCGCCCTTTTGGCTCACACTGCGCGGCATTTACGCTGTCCCGCGCTGGGTTTGCTGCTGGGAATGCACCTCGAACACGCCCTGTTGGGGCCGGTCGCGCTGTTGATGCTGCATGCGCCCACGGTTGAGATCGCGTGTGATCACCTCAAGCGCTTTTTGCATTTGCGCGCTATCGGCGTGCGCGTGAACGTGGGTATCGACAGGGGGGCTGCACGGTTTGACTTCGAGCTTCAAACACCTTACGGCAGCGACGGCGATTACCTGCACGACCTGTCGATGGCGAGCTTTGTCAGTTTCATGAAATTGGCCTGTGGCAGCAAGTGGCGACCCGATGCAGTGAGCCTCGCCCGTGCTCGCCCCGAGCAAGACGAACCATGGCGAGAGCTTTTTGGCCCGATGGTGAGCTATGGGCATGCCACGAGTTCGGCGTTGTTTCCGGCGCACTGGCTTGCGCATCCCGTGATCAGCGCCAACGCCGAAATCGAACAGGCCATGAAAGACTGCGTGTTGCGGCTCGAAGAACAGCATCAGGGCGATGTGGTGGCGCAGATTCGCCGCGTGTTGCCGACCATGCTGCCGACAGGTGGGTTTACTATCGAGCGGGTGGCGGATCTCTTCGGCATGCACCGTCGCACGTTGCATCGCAGGCTCGCCAGCCAGGGGCTCACGTTCGAAAAACTGCTCGACGAAGCCCGTTCCGATATCGCGCAACGCGCGCTGCGCCATACCGCCCAACCCGTGAGTGAAGTTGCGGCGATGCTGGGGTATCGGGACGTATCGGCCTTCTCTCGTGCCTTTCGGCGCTGGACCGGGCAGGTGCCCAGCGCGTGGCGGCAGCAACGTGTGGGTGCTGTCGCTGCGTAGTGCGCTGCTTACAGACACAGCCTTCGATTTCTTCTCTCGGTACCTACATCCAGCGTTTTTGGTTCGATACCGCGTTGTCGCCATCGCTTTACGCCATGGCAGCGCTCAACGAATTGGTCGGGCCATCGAAGATCCTGTTTGAACGGACGAAACGAGTCGTTGCTTATCGCCTCATCGTTACGGTAAAAGAGTCGTGCAGCGGCCTTGTCGACGCCATCTCGTCCGTGTCTTTGCAGTGGGAAGTTGCTCAGGTAAGCAAGGGGGCCAAATTGGGCAGACGGATCAGGCCTCTACCTCGTTAAACACCGAGCCCACCACTTTGGCTGAGGTGTCTTGCAGGTCTTGCACCATGGCTTCGATGGCGCGCAGGCGCGATACACCCTTGCGGGCCAGCACCAATGCGGCGCCGCTGCGCGAAGCTACGGCCACGGCATCAGCGCCATGGCTGGCGGCAGCGGTGTCGACCACCACGTAATCAAACTTGTTGGTGAGCTCACGCATCAACAAGCCGAAGGCCGGGCGCTCGACCAACTCAAGCGGGTTGGGCGGCACATTGCCCGCAGGCAGGATGAACAAGCTGGGGAACGACGACACCGTGCGAACCACATTTTTGGTGGCGCGCCCCGAGAGAATTGCCGACAGCCCCGTGGTGTTATTGGTGCCAAAGAGCTCATGTTGGCGGGGGTTGCGCAGATTGGCATCGACCAGCAGCGTGCGCCCGCCCAGCTGCGAAAAAGAGATGGCGAGGTTGGCGGCGAAATACGATTTGCCATCACCTTCATCGGGGCTCACGATCGCCAGTGCACGCTTGTGTTCGGTATCTTTGAACAGCTTGTTGAGCAACTGGCTGCGGATCATGCGAAACGATTCAGCTTGACGCGAAAACGGCTGGTGTCCGCAGACGAGTTCTTTGTCGATCTTGCGATCGCTGTCGGTGGTGAAGGGGTAGTGGTATTGCTTGGACAGCGCGCTGAGCACATCGTCGTTGCTGGCAAAACCCAGCGCCACTGCAGCTTCACCAAAGCGCATGCCTTTGTCGCGCTGATAGGTGAGGATCTTCTCGACTTCTTCAGCCGAGAGGTTTTTTGCCTGGCGAATGATGTCGCCGATCGAGTGATCTTGCACCACGGCGGCGGGCTCATCATCAAGCGTAGCGGCCATGCTGTTCGAAAAGTTTCGTGAATCTCTGAATACAGCCATGCAAACTCTCCGACTTATTCGGCCCGGGGGCTGGGCAGGGGGCGCAGCAGTTTTTGTTCAAGCAAGGGACGGCGGTCGCGGCTCCAGGGCAGCAGGCCTTTTTTCTTGCCCGGCGGGGTGAGGCTGCCGATAACGGGCAGCGACAACGTTTGGGTGAGATCTTGCAGTGAGCGGATGCGGCGGTCTTTGAATTCAAGAACGAAGACCGTGCCGGCGGCCAGCAGCAACCCCAAAAAGAAACTGCCGACACTGTTGAGCAGCAGCTTGGGCGACGAGTGCTTGATCGGCTCGACAGCCGGCGTGAGCACCGCCACGTTGGGCAGCTTGTTCTCGCTTTCGAGGCTCGATTGGCTCAGGCGCGCCAGCACGTTGTCGTAGGCGCGCTGGGCGTTTTCGACGTCTTTCATCAAGATGCCGAGTTGATCGCGTTGCTCTTTGAGTTGCAGCACCTTGGTGCGCTGCGCTTCGAGCGAGGCCTTGATCTCGGCCACGCGGGCTTGGTTGATCGAATCAGTGACACCCACGCCGCCACCCACTTTGCGGATTTCGGAGGCCAGACGGTCTTTGATTTCGTTCAGGCTGGCGCGGATCTGGATTACTGTGGGGTGGTTTTCACCCAGTGTGGCTGTGGCTTGTTTGAGGCGTGCCTCTTCGCGAGCCAGATCCGTTTTGAGCGATGCCACCAACGGGTTGATCAGCACATCTTGCAGTTGCTCGGTCGAGCGCGATGCTTGCGTTTTGCGGCTGCTCGATTCGGCGCTGATGGCTTGCAGTTGCACCAACTGGGTTGAAAGGTCGCTCAGGCGTGCGTTTTCGATGTCGAGCCGTTCGTCAGAGGCGATGATGCCTTTTTCTTTTTGATAGGCCGACAACTTGGCTTGCGACAGCTCGAGCTCTTCGCGCAGTTGCTTGGCACGTTCTTCAAAAAAGCCCGAATACTGCCGCGCTGGCTCGGCGCGCAGATCGAGATTGGTATCGAGGTAGGCCTGCACGAACGCATTGGCCTTGAACGCGGCTTCAGCCGGAGTGTCGGCCTTGAAGCTCACGTTGATGAGGTTGGATTCGCGCGACGGCTTTACGTCGAGCTTTTTTTGCAGGCGCTCGGCCAGCCACGATTCGATGCTGCCGGTGCTGTCGGTGGCCTCATCCCATTCGATACGGGCCTGAGTGCTTTCGGCCAGACGCAGGTTGCGCACCACGCGCAGTGCAACGCGGTCGCTCTGAAAGATCTCAACCTGTGTGGCCATGAAGCCCGGCGTGGTGAGGTTGCTGTAGGGGTTGGCCGACACCGGATCGGGCTTTTGATCAACCACGACCACTGCTTGAGCGGTATAGGTTTTGGGCCAGACGAGGCTCAGGCCGACCACCAGCACGACGGTGCCCAAAAAAGCAATCAGCGCCGCCTTGCGGTGGGCGCCAACGATGGCAAGAAATTGTGAGAAAGACATGCGGGTACCGCTTTCCTCAAACTGCGACTTCAATAACGCTCAATGCAGGCTTTGCGACAGAGGGGCCGCGCATCAGAACAGGCTTTCGCGGATGAACAGCACATCGCCGTCGTGTACGGCGTCGGTCAGCTGGGGCTCGATCACTTGCATGGCGCCGTTGTCGCTGCGGCGATGGATGCGCAGCCCGCGATCGGTGCCGCGCAACGAAGGGCCACCCGCTGCGGCCAGCGCTTGCATAACGGTCATGCCGCGCTCCAGCCTGAAGTTGCCCGGGCGCTGCACTTCGCCATAAACGTAAACGAGCGGAAAGCGATCCACCCATACAACATCGCCGTTTTTGATGATCGGATCAGCATCAGTGTTGGCCCCTGTGAGCGTTTGCGGCAAATCGATAACGTGACGGATCGGCTGGCCCTTGCGTGTGCCGGTGAGCACCACCATGTCGCTGCCAACGCCCGACACGCCGCCGGCCGTGGCAATCAGGTCTGACAAACGCATATCGGCAGCTTCAAGCGGATATCGACCCGGTTTATTGACGTTGCCGAGCACAGAGGCTTGATTTCCGCGAAAAACGTCCACCAAGATCGATACCTGAGGTTGTTTGACAAAGTTGCCATCACGCAATCCGCTGGCAATTTGTTTTTCGGCCTGGGTGATGGTGAGCCCGCCCAACTTGACGGCGCCCAGCAGCGGAAAACTGATCACGCCGCTCTCGGATACCCGTACCTGGCTTTGCAGATCGGGGTTTTGGTACACAGAGATTCGAATCACATCGCCGGCGCCAATGATGTATTCGGCGCGGGCCGAACCGAACATGGCGGCGAAGACCGCCATCAGCAGCAGGATTTTTGCGAGGACACGTTGCATAGGTGGGGGCTGAGTGGATCTGAGTGCTCATGCCAATGGGCATGCACAGGGTAAAACGACCGTTTGATGAGCGGTTTCGAGTGTAGTGCGCCGAGGGGCGCGGCTGGGGGCGGGTTGGGCCCTCATCTGAGAGGGCGAGGTTGTCCGGATAGGGGACAGCACCTCGGTTTTTGAGCACTATGCACGGGGGCGGTTCCGTGCTGGCGGCTCAGGAAAACCCGTGCATCACGAGCCTGTCTTGTAAGCCTGCTATCTTCTGCGGCTGCCGCAGCCTCTGGCAATGCAGAGATGCCCAGGCTTGCGATGAGCCCAACACCACGATGCCCTCGATGCGCGCAGTGCAGTTTTCTACCCTCAGAGCCAGATCGGTTGCCCGGCAAGGGCGGGTGTGGTGCTGGGCGTTTGTGTTGTCGCTGTTGCTGGCGCAGAGCCTGGGGGCGTGGCACCGGGTTGCGCACGCGGCGCAGCTTGAGTCGCCCCGGCTTGATCCGGCCCGTGCCATCAGCGCAGCCCGCATAGAGGGCTCAAGCGCCAGCGTCAGCGGTGCGGTGGCACTGTTGCAGCATGGGCTTGAGGCGCTGTTTGCTCATCACTTTAAGGTGGGCGGGCACCTCGATTGCGTTCATCTTGATCAAGCCTCTCATGGGGCGGGGCCGAGCGCTGGGCCGATTCTGCCGCTGCTTGATGCACCTCAGGCCGATGTGCTGCCGGGCACATCACAGAGGCTGGCCTGGCAGGAGGGGCGCGCTTTTGATGCCCGCGGGCCACCGCGGCGAACCTGAACGGTTTTTTCTTCGCCTTTTTTCTTTGTTCTGACGCAGCGCGGTGAGGCCTGGGCCTGTTTGCGCGCTTGGCGTCGTCGTTCAGGTTTGAATCATGAAATTGCATGGATGGATGCGTCCGGTGGCTTATGCCGTGGCGTGCTTGTGGGGTGCTCATGCGGCTGGCGCCATGGCGCAGACGGTTGTGTCGGGTGAGCACAAATCTTTGGATGCCGGCAACGCGCTGCCACCCGTGGTGGTAACAGACGAGCGCGTTGTGGAGGGCTTGGCCGAGATCGGTTCGCAGAGCGTGTCGGGACGGCGTTTGCTGCTGCAGCGTGCGGGCACGGTGGGTGAAACGATGAGTGGGTTGCCAGGGGTGACGTCAACCGGCTTTGGGCCGAATGTGGGACGCCCGGTGGTGCGTGGGCAAGACAGTGATCGCGTGCCGCTGTTGTCTAACGGTGGCGCGGCGCTTGATGCGTCGGCCCTGAGCCAGGATCACGCCGTGCCGCTTGAGCCGCTGGTGGTTGAGCGCATTGAGCTGTTGCGTGGCCCGGCAGCGCTGCGTTATTCGGGCAACGGCGTGGGCGGTGTGGTGAATCTGGTGGATCGTCGGGTGCCGAATCGGCCAGGTGATGGCTGGGGCGGCGCGGTTGAAACCCGGCTGGGCGGCGCAGCGCGTGAGCGCAGCCTGGGCGGGGTGGTGGATGGCGCGGGGCGCGGGTTGGCGGCGCATGCCGATGTGTTTGTGCGCGATACCGATGATCTGCATGCGCCAAGCTTCACGCGCGAAGACGGCAGCACCAGCCGTCGCGTGATCAATTCGGCCAGCCATGCCGAGGGCGGTGGGCTTGGGGGCAGCCTGTTGTGGGATCACGGCCATCTTGGCGTGTCGCTCGACAGCTATCGCAGCCACTACGGCACGGTGGCCGAAGAGGATGTGACCGTGCGTATGCAGCGCGACACCGTGCGGCTGGCCGGCGAGTGGCGTCAGCCAGCAGCGTGGGCCCAGGCCATGCGTTTGCAGGTGGCTTCGACCGATTACGAGCACCGAGAGCTTGAGGGTGAAGAAACCGGCACGGTTTTCAGCCACAAAGGGGTGGATGGCCGTATCGAGCTGGATCACGCTGCCGTGCCGGCGTTGGGCGGCATGCGTGGCATGTGGGGCGTGCAGCTGGGCAACGCACGCTTTGCCGCGTTGGGCGAAGAGGCTTTTGTGCCGCGCACGCACAGCACGCAGCAGGCGGTGTTTGCGCTTGAGAGCTGGCAGCGCGGTGCGTGGGTGATCGATTTAGGGTTGCGCGCTGAGCGCAGCAAGGTGCGATCGGCGGGTGATGAGCCGGATGCGTCTGAGCTGCGCTTTGGTGCGGCCAGTGAGCGCCGCTTTAATACGCAATCGGTGGCGCTGGGCTCAAAGTATCTGATCGCACCGGGCTGGACGCTGCTGGCCGATGTGTCGCGCACCGAGCGTGCGCCAAGCTTTTATGAGCTGTATGCCCAGGGCGTGCACGTGGCCACGGCGGCCTACGAAATCGGCAACCCTGATCTGCGGCCTGAGCGTGGCGTGCAGCTTGAGGTGGGATTCGAGCATCGCAGTGAAACGATGCGCGCGCGGCTGAGCGTGTTTGATAGCGAGTTCAGCAACTACATCACGCAGACGCGCTCGCCGGGGGATGACACCACGGTCGATGGTGAGGTGTATCCGGCCTATCGATTTGAAGGCGTGCGCGCGCGGCTCACGGGTTTTGAAGCCAGTGTGGGCGTGCCGACGCAGTGGGGTGGGCAGCGGGTGATGCTCGAGGGCCGGCTCGACGCCGTGCGGGCCACTCACCGCGATACCGGCGAGCCACTGCCTCGCGTGGCGCCTTTGCGTGCCGGGTTGGGCCTGAGCACCGATGCGTGGGGCTGGACGTGGCGGCTGGATGTGGATGCCGTTGCCGATCAGGATCGCTTCAGCGCCGACGACACCCGCACGCCGGGCTACACGCTGCTGCATGCCACGGTGTCGCGTCCGCTCAAGATGGCTGGCACCGATGGGCTGCTGTTCATCAAGCTCAACAACCTCGGTGATGAGGTGGCTTATAACGCCACGGCTTTCAGCACCGTGCGCGGGCTCTCGCCTGCCGGGGGGCGGGCTGTGTCGGCAGGGCTGCGGATGAACTTCTGAGGCGGCGCTGGGCGGCCGGGCGCTCAGGGCGAGAGCCGCTCGAGTGCCCAGGCGGTGCCGCCAGCATCGAGCCGGTAGCGCAGCCGATCGTGCAGACGCGAGGGGCGGCCCTGCCAGAACTCGAAGCAATCGGGCACCAGGCGGTAGCCACCCCAGTGCGGCGGGCGCGGTGGCTGCTCGCCAAACTCGGCCTCACGCTGCGCCAGAGCGGCTTCGATCACGGCGCGCGAAGCCACCACTTCGCTTTGCGCCGAGGCCCAGGCGCCGATGCGTGATCCGAGCGGGCGGCTGTTGAAGTAGGCGTCGGATTCGGCCTCGCTGACTTTTTCGACGCGGCCCTCGATGCGCAGCGTGCGCTCAAGCGCTACCCAGTGAAACTGCAGCGCCGCAAAAGGCTGATGCGCCAGCTCGTGTCCTTTGCGGCTGTTGTAGTTGGTAAACCAAACCACGCCCTGTTCGTCGAAGCCCTTGATGAGCACGATGCGCGTAGAGGGGCGGCCATCGGCGCCCACGGTGGCCAGCGTCATGGCGTTGGCTTCGGGCAGCTCGGATTTGAGCGCTTCATCGAACCAGCGCCGAAACAGCGTCCACGGATCACGCGGGGCGTCTCGCTCGTCGAGCGAGGCCAGTTCGTAGCTCTTGCGAAGGTCGGCAATCGATGTCATGGCGGTGGGGTCTTGGTGGTTGTCGGTAGAAAAACAGGGCGATGTCAGGGAAATTTCTGATCTCTGATCGAGATGAAATTGTCTGTTTGGATCAGTGTATTTGCGCGATTTTGCGTCGGTTTGGGCGGTGTTTGTTGCGGCGCATCAATGGCGTCGGGTTAGGCCTTAAGTGAAGTTACGCTGACGGCGGTTGCGGGGCTTGCGTTCCGATAGGCAGATGTCGATCGACAGGAGCGCATCATGCACACCCAGGCGGTGGTGATCGTGCTGGCGGCAGGGCCCGGTTCGCGGTTTGATGCCCCTGCAGCGGGCCACAAGCTGTTGCAACCACTCGGGCCTTTGAGCGTATTGGGCACGACGCTGTCGAACGCCCTGGCTTCGGGGTTGCCGGTGGTGTTGGTGGCATCGGCGGCGCTGGCGGGCGAGGCGCAGCGTCTGTTAGCCGCACGTGATGTGGTGGTGGCGCCCGACGGTGGGCCATCCTCTTCGCAAGGCTTGGGCGATTCAATGGCGCTGGGCGTGAGCGTGCGGCCCCACGCGCGCGGCTGGGTGATGCTGCCTGGCGATATGCCGATGGTGCAACCCGCCACGATTCGGGCCGTGGCGGCAGAGTTGTTGCAGCACACGGTGGCGTATCCGCAGCATGCCGGGCGTGCCGGGCGTCCGGTGGGGTATGCGGCAGAGCTCTATTCTGAGCTGATGGCGCTCAAGGGCGACGACGCGGCACGACGGCTGGCCGTGCGCTATCCGGCATGTGCGGTTGAGGTGCACGATCCGGGTGTGTTGCTCGATGTGGATACGGTTGATGAGTTGCAGGCCATGCGTGCGCGGTTGCCGCTGTGGGGCGCCCAGACAGCGTCATCACCTCATAATGAACCGATGACACGCTTGCCAGCGGCGCCGTCGTCGCCTTCGAACTGATTGATCTCGAAACCGATCACGTTGATCCCATCTCAGATGCACCCCGTTGTTGTCGACGTTACCCGGCGCATCGTCGAGCGCAGCCGCGCCACGCGCGAGCCTTATTTGCAACGTCTTGCCCGGCTTGCCTTGCGCACACGCGGTGCTCAGCGGCTGGGGTGTGCCAACGTGGCCCATGCGTTTGCGGCGTTGCCGCCCGATGAGCGTTTGCGCGTGGTGGCCGAGCGTGCGCCGCATCTGGCCATCGTCTCGGCCTACAACGACATGCTCTCGGCGCATCAGCCGTATGAGCACTATCCGGCTTGGTTGCGTGATGAGGCCCACCGCGCTGGCGCCACGGTGCAGGTGGCGGGCGGCGTGCCGGCTATGTGCGATGGCATTACGCAGGGCCAGCCGGGCATGGATCTGAGCTTGTTTTCGCGCGATGTGATCGCCCAGGCCACCGCTATTGCGTTATCGCACGATGTGTTTGATGGCGCACTGCTGCTGGGGGTGTGCGACAAGATCGTGCCGGGCCTGTTGATTGGGGCGTTGCACTTTGGCCATCTGCCGTGTGCCTTTGTGCCGGCGGGGCCGATGGGCAGCGGCTTGCCCAACAAAGACAAAGCCAAGGTGCGCGAGCAGTTTGCGCAGGGGTTGGTGGGGCGCGAGGCTTTGCTGGAGGCCGAGATGCAGGCCTATCACAGCCCCGGCACCTGCACGTTTTATGGCACGGCCAACAGCAACCAGATGCTGCTCGAGGCCATGGGCCTGCATGTGCCCGGCAGTGCTTTTGTGCCGCCTCACGGGCCGCTGCGCGAGGCGTTGAGTCGAGAGGCCGTGCGCCAGCTGCTGCCGCATGCGCGCCAGCCGGGCTCGCACGCAGCCATTGGGCGGCTGGTGGATGAGCGTTGCATCGTCAATGCCATGGTGGCGCTGCTGGCCACGGGGGGCTCAACCAACCACCTCATCCATTGGGTGGCCGTGGCGCGTGCCGCCGGCATCGTGATCGATTGGAGTGATTTCTCGGCCCTCTCGGCGGTGGTGCCGCTGCTGGCGCGCGTGTATCCCAATGGCGATGCCGACGTTAACGATTTGCAGGCTGCCGGCGGCCCTGGCTTCGTGCTGCGCGAGCTCATCGATGCCGGGTTGATGCACGCTGATGTGGCCACGCTGGCTGGCGCTGATGGCGACGATCAAGGCTTGCGGGCACACGCTCGCCTGCCTGTGCTCGATGGCGAGCGGCTCACTTGGCGCGAGCCGCCCAGCGCACAAAACGCAAAAAAGGATGCCGCTGTGCTGCGGGGTGTCGCGGCGCCGTTTGCATCCACCGGCGGGCTGCGTGTGCTCAGTGGCAACCTGGGGCGTGCCGTGATCAAGGTGTCTGCTGTGCCCGAAGACCGCTGGGTGATCGAGGCTCCGGCGCGTGTGTTTGATAGCCAGGCGGCGCTGCAGGCTGCGTTCAAGGCCGGCGAGCTGGCGTGCGATGTGGTGGTGGTGGTGCGTTTTCAGGGGCCGGCAGCGTGCGGCATGCCTGAGCTGCACCAGCTCACACCGCCGCTATCGGTGTTGCAAAGCCAGGGGCACCGTGTGGCGCTCGTTACCGATGGCCGCATGAGCGGTGCGTCGGGCAAGGTGCCGGCGGCTATCCATGTGTGCCCCGAGGCGTTGCACGGTGGTGCGCTGGCTCGTGTGCAAGATGGCGACGTGCTGCGCGTTGACGCCCAGGCAGGCACGCTCGATGTGCTCGTCGACTTGCCCACGCTCGCTGCGCGCCCACTGGCCCAGCGCAGCGCTGCCGCCGAGCACGATCACACCCACGATCTTGGCCGCGAGCTTTTTGCCGGCATGCGCCGCAATGTGGGCAACGCCGAAGAGGGTGCTTGCACGTGGTTGTGATCCACCTTGTTTGCAAAAACCGATTTTTCTGAAAGACCGCCCATGACGACACAGCCTCTCAAGCCGCGCGATCTGGCCGCGTACGGCCCGGTGATCCCCGTGATCGTGATCGATCGGGTGGACGATGCCGTGCCGCTGGCCGAGGCGCTGGTGGCCGGTGGAGTGAGGGTGTTAGAGGTGACGCTGCGCACGGCTGCGGGCTTGCCGGCCATGGCGGCCATGGCTCGTGCAGTGCCCGAGGCCATCGTGGGGGCGGGCACGGTGCGCAATGTGGCCGATTTGCGAGCGGCGCGTGATGCAGGGGCGCAGTTTGCGGTGAGCCCGGGCTTTGCGCCCGAGGTTGGCCAGGCCAGCCGTGATTTGGGCCTGCCGTTGCTGCCCGGGGTGGCCACCGCCAGCGAGGTGATGGCGGCGCAGATGCAGGGCTTCGATTTTCTAAAGCTTTTTCCGGCTGTGCCTGTGGGGGGGCTGGCTTTGCTCAAAGCGCTGGCGGGGCCTTTTCCTGATGTGGCGTTTTGCCCCACGGGCGGTATCACGCCGCACAACGCAGGTGATTTTTTGGCGCTGCCCAATGTGCGGGTGTGCGGCGGCTCGTGGCTCACGCCGGGCGATATCGTGGCCCAGCGCGATTGGCCCGCCATCACGGCGCTGGCGCGGCAGACGGCGTTGCTCAGGCCCTGAGCTGCGAGCGCAAGGTGTGCACCGCCTGCACCACCTGGGTGGTGGCGCCGGGGTGTTGAGCGTCGATCACCGTGCGCCACGGCATGCTGCGCAGCCAAGTGATCTGCCGCTTGGCGAGCTGGCGCGTGGCGGCAATGCCGCGTTCGATCACCTGAGGCCGTTCGTGCGGGGTGATCGGGGTGTGCGCGTCGAGTGCCTGCCACACCTGCCGGTAGCCCACACAGCGCATGGCGGGCAGATCGGGGTGCAGATCGCCCCGCTCGCGCAAACGTTGCACCTCATCGATAAAGCCGCTCGCCATCATTTGCTCGAAGCGCTGTGCGATGCGCTGGTGCAGCCAGGCGCGGTCGGTGGGCTCCAGGCTGATCAGGGCGATGTCGGGCGGGCTGTGGTTTTTGCCCGGGCCAAAGCGCTGGCTCTGAAAACTCGACAGCGGCTGGCCACTGGCGCGCCACACTTCGAGCGCGCGCGAAATGCGTTGTGCATCGTTGGGTGCGAGCCGCGCGGCGGTGGGGGCGTCGATCTGCGCGAGTTGCGCATGCATTGCCGGCCAGCCCAGCGCAGCCGCCTCGTGCTCAATGGCGGCGCGCAACTCGGGCGAGCCCGCCGGGATCTCATCCAGCCCATCGAAAAGGGCCTTGAAATACAGCATCGTGCCGCCCACCAGCAGCGGCAGATGGCCGCGTGCGGTGATCGCGTCGATCAAGCCGTTGGCTTCGGCCACGAAGCGTGCCGCCGAGTAGCTCTCGGTGGGCTCGATGATGTCGATCAGGTGATGTGGCACGGCGGCTTGCTCTGCCGGCGTGGGTTTGGCGGTGCCGATATCCATGCCCTTGTAAACCAGGGCCGAATCAACGCTCACGATCTCGCACGGCAGCGCCTGGGCGATGGCCAGTGCGCAGGCCGTTTTGCCTGAGGCCGTGGGGCCGGCCAGCGCAATCGCGCGCAGCGGTGGGCGGCTCATTGCGGGGGGCTTTCTTCAATCGCCGGTGAGTGCGCCGCCGATGGGTGTGGCTCGCCATGGCGCTGCACCAGCGTCCAGCCCACCACGGCGGTGAACACCGCCCATGCGCCCATGCCACAAGCCATGGGGATCAGGGACGCGCCCGTGCCATCCATCACCCGCCCAAGCAACCAGCCCATGCCAAAAGCCGCCGCGCTCAACACAAAGCCCGACAGCGCCGATGCCGCACCAGCACGGGTAGGAAAAGGCCCCACCACGCCAGCTTGCCCGCACGATTGGTGCACCCCATGCCCAGCGGTGTAGAGCCACTGCGCCAGCAGAATCACCCACAGGGGATGCCAGCCGATCAGCGCGCAGGCGGCCATCAACAGCCCGCCCGCCAGCGTGAGCACGGCGCCGCGCCGCACTGCACCACGGATGCCAAAACGCGCCAGCCAGATCCGGCAAATAAACGTGCCCACGAGATACGACAGCGCCCCGCCCGACAGCACCGCGCTGTAGCCCAGCCGTGATACGCCCAGCCCGTCGATCAACACAAAAGATGATGCAGACAAGAAGGTATACAAGCCAGCATATGTGCCCGCAGTGAGGCACACATAGGCGATGAAGGTGGGGTGTTGCACGATGGCCCACCCGTTGGCCAGCAGTGGGCGCAGCTGCGTGGCGTTGGGCTGGCGCTGGCGGATCGACTCGCGCATACGGCTCGCCACAAACACCAGCGTGGCCGCGCCAAACACGGCCAGCATCAGCATGGCCATGCGCCAGCCACTCACGCTGCCCAACCGCACGCGCGACAGCGCCGCGCCCAGCAACGGCCCGGTGAGCGCAATCAAGCCCAACCCCGACATGCCCAGCGACAACACCCGCACCCCCTCACTCGGGGCGTAAAGATCACGCACCATCGAGCGTGCGCACACCACACAGGCGGCCACGCCGAGGCCTTGCACTATGCGCCACAGCACCAAGCTGTTGATGGACGCAGCCAGCGCACCGCCCAGGCTGGCGGCGGTGAACAGCCCCAGCCCGAGCAGCAGCACCGGACGGCGCCCAAAGCGATCAGCCAGCGGCCCCCACAGCAACTGCCCAAAACCAAAAGCGAGGATCAGCGCCGAGAGCGTGCGCTGCGTTGCCGCCATTGATGCGGCCAAATCCGCTTTGAGCAAAGGCAGCGTTGGCAGATACAGATCAGTAGCCACCGGCTGAATGCCCAGCAGCAAACTCAACGCCAGCGCCACCGTGGCGTGCGACATGCGTGGCGTGGCGCAGCGGGTATCGGGCAAATCAGACAAAAGACTCATCCGATCGCAGATAGCGCCACTGCCCCGGCGGCAGATCGCCCAGCATCACCCGCCCGATGCGCACCCGCTTGAGCCCCACCACCCTGAGCCCGACTGCCTCGCACATGCGGCGGATCTGCCGCTTGCGTCCTTCGCGCAGCACAAAACGCAGCTGATCGTCGTTTTGCCAGCTCACCTGAGCCGGGCGCAGCGCCACACCGTCGAGCGACAGCCCGTGGTTGAGCAGCGCCAGCCGGGCCGCCGGAAACACACGCGGCAACGGCCCGCCGTCGGCGGGCGCATCGGGCCACGCCACGCGCACCAGATACTCTTTATCGACGGCAGAGTCTTCTCCGATCAACTGCCGTGCCACCACGCCATCCTGCGTGAGCACCAGCAGCCCCACCGAATCGATATCAAGCCGACCGGCTGGTGCCAGGGCGCGCAGATGGTTGCGCTCAAAGCGCACGCCAGATCGATCTTCGCGCCAGTGGTTGTCGGGCGTTACCAGCACCACGGCGGGCTCGTAGCCGTCTTCGGCCTGCCCACTCACATAACCCACGGGTTTGTTGATCAGCACCGTTACCCGCTGTGCCTGCAGCGCTTGGGCCTGCCGGCTGATCTCAACGCGCTGGCTGCGCGTTACTTTGCTGCCCAGCTCGCTCACCACGACGCCATCTACCATCACCCAGCCCTTGGCGATCAACTCGTCGGCCTCGCGTCGTGATGCCAGCCCCAACTCGGCCATGCGTTTGCTCAGGCGCAGCGGCTCGTGGGGGTCGAGCGGCGCAGCGGCTGGCAAGGGCCGGGTGGGTGGGCGTTGCTGCTGCGCAGCAGGCGCCCCAGGACGGCCCGGCGCCCGATGGCCCGAACGATGATCAGACGAACTGCGCCCACCAAAACCAGAGCGGATGGATGCGGGTTGACGAGGTGAGCGAGGGCGATCAGACATGCGGTGGGGCCAACAAATGAAGGAGGTACGGGTGATGAAGGGGCATGGCGTGGGCTGTTGCGCTACCGCCCCCGCATAAACAACGCATCCAGCTCTTTGAGCGTGATCTGCCGCCAGGTGGGGCGGCCATGGTTGCACTGGTCGGCGCGTTCGGTGCGTTCCATATCGCGCAGCAGGGCGTTCATTTCGGGCAGGGTGAGCTGGCGGTTGGCGCGCACGGCGCCGTGGCAGGCCATGGTGGCGAGCAGCTCGTGCTGGGCGCGGGCGATGACGTCGCTGGCGTCGAGCAGCGCCAGCTCGGCCAGCACGGCGCGTGCGAGTTCGATCAGGTTGGCGCGGGCCAGCGCGGCAGGCCGCGAGCGCACGGCCAACGTGGTGGGCGAGATGGGCGAGATGTCGAGCCCCAGCCGGTGCAGCGCTTCGTGTTGCGTTTCTGCCGTGGCCACTTCGGTGGGGCTGGCGGCAAAGGTGGCCGCAATCAACAGCGGTTGCGCTTCGATTGCGGCACGGCCCAGGCTTGCTTTGAGCTGCTCGTAGACGATGCGCTCGTGTGCCGCGTGCATATCCACCACCACCAGGCCGTGCCGGTTTTCGGCCAGCACATAAATGCCGGCCACCTGCCCGATGGCGCGGCCCAGCGGCCAATCGTTATCAGCGCTGGCATCAGCAGTGGTATCAGCCGTTTGAGGGGATTCGGCCACGGCGGCGCGGGCGGTGTCGCTCGGGTGCGGCACCAACAGCGAGGGCGCAGCGCCCAGCCACGGTGAGGGCGGGGCTTCTTGTGCGTAGATTGGCGATGCCGTGGGCGCGTAGAGTGCAGCGGCTTGCTGCAGCGCCAGGCGGCCCTGTGTTGTTGATGCGGCTGAGGTGTTATGGGCGGTGTGTGCAGCCTGTGCAACACGCGAGCCCGGGGCATCGGTGATGCGCGGCACGGCCAGCGCGGCTTCAACCGCACGGCGCACGGCCTGGTGCACCTCACGCGATTCACGAAAGCGCACTTCGGTTTTGGCCGGGTGCACGTTCACGTCGACCAACTCGGGCGGTACGCTGATAAACAGCGCGTAGCTGGGTTGGCGGTGGCCGTGCAGCACATCTTCGTAGGCCGAGCGCACGCCATGGGCGAGCAGTTTGTCGCGCACATGGCGGCCATTGACGTAAACGTATTGCTGATCGGCGCGCGCGCGCGCGGCATCGGGCGTGCCGGCGCGGCCTGTGATGGTGAGCGGGCCAATGCGAGCCTCAACGGCGCGGCTGTTGTCGACAAAGCTCTCACCCAGCACATCGCGGATGCGTTTGTGCGCTTCACCAGCGCGCCATTGCTCAATGAGTTTGCCCTCGTGCCATACGCTAAAGCTCACATCGGGCCGGGCCAGCGCATGGCGGCGCACGGCGTCGAGGCAGTGCGCCAACTCGGTGGCTTCGCTTTTTAAGAATTTGCGACGTGCCGGGGTGTTGAAAAACAGCTCTCTTACCTCGATGCTGGTGCCGGTGCCGCGTGCCGCCGGGCCCAGCTCGCCACTGCGGGCGTCGAGCCGGTGGGCGTGGGGGGCATCGGGTGTGCGGCTGAGCACGGCCAGATCGGATACCGACGCAATCGCCGCCAATGCCTCGCCCCGAAAACCCATCGTGGCCACGCTTTCAAGATCCGCCAGCGAGCTGATTTTGCTGGTGGCGTGCCGCTTGAGGGCGATGGGCAACTCGGGCGCCGCAATGCCACAACCGTTGTCCTCAATCACGATGCTGCGGATGCCGCCGGCCATGAGCTTGACGCTGATCTCGGTGGCGCCAGCATCGAGCGCGTTATCAACCAACTCGCGCACCACCGAGGCCGGGCGCTCAACCACCTCGCCGGCGGCGATTTGGCTGATCAGCTCGTCGGGCAGTTCGCGGATCGGGCGGCGTGCGGGTGTATCGGGCAGGGGGGCGGTCATGGGGGTGGATTTTCGCCGATGCCTGCCCGCAGCGTGGCGCATGGGCAGCAGGGTGTCATGCGTGTCCTCGATAATCGCGCGCCATGGACATCCTCTACACCCTTTTTGATTTCATCCTACACGTTGATCAGCATCTGCGCGATTTCGTTACCACCTACGACACCTGGGTCTACGCGCTGCTGTTTGCCATCATCTTTGTCGAAACGGGCGTGGTGGTGATGCCGTTTTTGCCCGGCGATTCGCTGCTCTTTGTGGTGGGCACGATGTGCGGGGTGGGGGTGATGAGTTTTCCGTTAGCGGTGGGGGTGATGCTGGCGGCGGCGGTTGCCGGCAATCAGAGCAACTACACGATTGGGCGCTGGTTGGGGCCACGGGTGTTCAGGTGGGAGCACTCGCGCTTTTTTAACAAGGCAGCGTTTACGGCCGCGCACAATTTTTATGAGCGGCACGGCGGCATCACCATCATCGCGGCGCGTTTTTTGCCGTTTTTGCGCACCTTTGCGCCGTTTGTGGCCGGCGTTGCCGAGATGTCGCGTGCGCGCTTTACGTTTTATGACGTTACCGGCGGCGTGCTGTGGGTGGTGGGCGTTACGGGCGCGGGGCTGCTGTTTGGCCACATCCCCTTTGTGAAGAACAACCTCGACAAAATCATCTGGGCCATGTTGCTGCTGCCCGGCGTGCTGGTGGTGTTGGGCAGCTGGCGTGCCAAGCGCAAGGCGGCAGCCCGCACCCGGCTCTCGGCTCAATAACCGGCCATACGCGCGGTAACCCAGCGGTTGATGGCATCGGGCGAAATCTTGCCCAGCGCATAAAAAAGCCGCGTCTGCCAGCCCACGGGAGTGTGCGTGGGCAAACGGTGCGGCGCGCCCTGGGCCAGCGTCCAAACGGTGCGGGCCACATCGTCGGCAGACAGACGCACGCCCAGCGTTTGCACTGTTTTCATCTTGCTCACGTCATCGCGCACCATGGCGGTGTTTACAAACAGTGGCAGCACATCAACCACGCGGATGCCGTGGCCTTGCCATTCGATGTCGAGCGCTTCAGTGAGGCTGCGCACGGCGGCTTTGCTGGCTGAATACGTTGAAAGGCTCGGCTGGCCGTGCAGCGCCGAGGCCGAACACATATTGATCACGCGTGCCTCGGGTGTGCGCTTGAGGTAAGGCAGCGCGGCATGGCAGCCGTTGATCGTGCCTTTGAGGTTGATGTCGATGAGGCGGTGGTGCCGCGCCAGATCGGCCTCTTCAAACGGGCTGGTAACCGAGATGCCAGCGTTGTTAACGAGCACATCGAGCCGTCCGCCGCTGGCCTGCCAAAAGGTGTCGAGTTGCGTGGCCCAATCGGCAACCGATGCCACATCGAGCCGGCCCGCGCAGCAGTGGTTTGCACCCAGCTGCGTTGCCAGGGATTGCACGGCAGTGGTGTCGACATCAAACGCCCCCACATACCAGCCGGCTTGTGCAAAGCGCTCGGCGATGGCGCGGCCAATGCCCGCTCCTGCCCCGGTGATGAAGATGCTTTTGCGTGTTGAGGTGGGTGGCAAAGGGTTCATCGGGGCTTTCAGGTGTTGATGGGATGGGGCGCGCTCAGATGGCGCGTTCGCGTGGGCGAGGCGGGTGCTTGGCAAAGTAGTGCATCACGCCGGTGAGCAGGGCGCTGGCAATGCGGTCTTGGTAGGCCGGATCGGCAAGCTTGGCTTCTTCATCGGGGTTTGAGATGAAGCCGGTTTCGATGAGGATCGATGGAATGTCGGGCGCCTTGAGCACGGCAAATCCGGCTTGCTCGACCTTGCCGCGATGCAGCCGACCGATCTTGCCCATGCGGCCCAGAATTTCGTCGCCGAGCTGCAGGCTGTCTTTGATCTGCGCGGTGGTCGACATATCGAGCAGCGCGCGCAGCACTGCTTTGTCTTTGGCTTTGATGTTGACGCCGCCCACCAGATCGGCAGCGTTTTCTTTTTTGGCCAGCCATTTGGCCGCTGTGCTGCTGGCGCCGTTTTCAGACAGCGCAAACACCGAAGCGCCGCGGGCTTGCGGGTTCATGAAGGCATCGGCATGAATGGATACAAACAGATCGGATTGCACGTTGCGTGCCTTGCGCACACGCTCATGCAGCGGCACAAAAAAATCGCGATCACGGGTGAGCAGCACGCGCACGTTGGGGTGCGCCTCGAGCCGCTCGCGCAGACGCTGTGCGATGCCCAGCACCACATCTTTTTCGCGCAGCCCCGAGGGGCCGATGGCGCCGGGGTCTTCGCCGCCGTGGCCGGGGTCGAGGGTAACGATCATCAGCCGTTCGGTGCGGGGGGTGCGTGCCGCGCTGCTGTTGGCGGCCAGCGCCGGCGCTGAAGCGGCTTGCGGTGCGTTGCCCTTGGCGCTGCGGTTGGTGGCGCCGGGTTTGTGTGTATTGAGGCCACCGATGAAATCGCCCAGCGAATCGGCCTCGGCCTCGGCATGGGCCGCAGCGCCATCGCGCATGCCCGACGATGCCGACGGCGCAACCGGTGCGGCGGGCACGGCTGGTGCCGGGCGGCGCGTGTTGTCGAGCGCGGCCATGGGGTCGGCAGCGCGGCGCGGATACAGATCAAAAACGAGGCGATGCTGATAAGCCGCTACGGGGTCGAGCGAAAACACCTGAGGTTTGATCTCTTGCTTGAGATCGATCACCAGGCGCACCACGCGCGGCTGGTTTTGGCCCACGCGCACGCCTTCGATAAACGGATCATCGGGGCGGATCTTGCCCACCAGCTCGCGCAGCGCCGGGCTGAGCTCAAGGCCGTCGATATCGATCACCAAACGTGGCGGGTTATCGGCTAAAAAATGTTTGGCCGACAGCGCGGCATCGGATTCGAGAGTGACGCGCGTGTAATCGGGCGCCGGCCACACGCGCACGGCCACCAGCCCTGCACCCCAGGCCAGATCGGGGGCGGCCAAGCTCAACACCAGCGCGCCTGCGCTGCCCAGCCACTCGCGGCGGGTGAGGGGGCGTTGCCGATCGATGCTCATGCGATCAGATCCTGCCCGCGCGGCGTGTAGGCCTCAAGCCGCACACGGCGCTGGGTATCGGCTTGCGGCAACGGCTCAAGGTGCACGGCCAGATCCGGCACAGGCAGCAGCCCGCCGGCCTGCTCGGGCCACTCGACGAGCTTGAGCCCGGGGCCAGCGAAGATGTCGCGAAGGCCGGCGTCTTCCCACTCGTGCGGATCGTTGAAGCGATAAAAATCAAAATGCCACGCCTGCAGATCGGGCGCGGCATGCGGCTCAACCACGGCATACGACGGGCTTTTGATGCGCCCCGACACGCCCAGCGCACGCAGCAGGTGGCGAGTGAGCGTGGTTTTGCCTGCGCCCAGCGTGCCATGCAACTCGATGAACGCTTGCCGCACGCCGGTGCGGGTGGCCAGTTGCTGCGCCCAGCGCTCGCACGCGGCTTCGTCGGGCCACAACAGCGAGCGGGTTTCTAGAATGGGCGGATGCATGAGGCGCGTGGAGAACCGTTCGATCAAGACAGAGCAGCACAGCCGATCGACCTGCAGGCGCTGGTGGCGAAACTGCAGGCGTGGGCCACTGGGCTGGGATTTTCCCAAATCGGCGTGGCCGATGTCGATTTGCACGATGCTGAGCCCGGTTTGCTGCATTGGTTGTCGCGTGGATTCCACGGCAGCATGCACTACATGGCCGCGCACGGCCTCAAACGCGCCCGCCCCGCCGAGCTCGTGCCAGGCACGGTGCGTGTGATCACCGCGCGCATGGATTACCTGCCCCAGGCTGTGGGCGAGGGCTGGCAGGCCGTTGAATGGCAGCGGCTGGCCACGCCGGGAGATGCCACCGTATCGGTGTATGCCCGGGGCCGCGACTATCACAAGGTTTTGCGCGCGCGGCTGCAAAAACTGGCCGATTGTTTGGCCGCCGAAGTGGGGCCGTTGGGGCATCGCGTTTTTACCGATTCGGCCCCCGTGCTTGAGGTTGAACTCGCCAGCCGCAGCGGCCTGGGCTGGCGTGGAAAACACACGCTGCTGCTGTCGCGTGAAGCAGGCTCAATGTTTTTTTTGGGCGAGATTTATGTGGATCTGCCGCTGCCGCTGAGCCAGCACGAGGCACCTCATTGCGGGCGTTGCACCGCCTGTATTGATGTGTGCCCTACCAAAGCCATCGTGGGCGAGAGGATGGTTGATGCGCGGCGTTGCATCTCGTATCTCACCATAGAGCACGATGGGCCGATTCCGCTCGAGCTGCGTGCGCTCATGGGCAACCGCATTTATGGCTGCGACGATTGCCAGATCGTTTGCCCCTGGAATAAATTCGCCCAGCGCGCACGCGTGCCTGATTTCGATGTGCGTGCGGTGTGGCAATCGCCCACGCTGTTGCAGCTCTGGGGGTGGGATGAGGCCACTTTTTTGCGCCACACCGAGGGCAGCCCGATCCGGCGTATCGGCTTTGAGCGCTGGCGGCGCAATCTGGCCGTGGCGCTGGGCAATGCTTTGCGGGCCACGAGGGATGCAGCCCTCGCCGGCGCGCTGCAAAACGTTTTAAAACAAGCGCTTGCTGATGCCTCACCGCTGCTGGCCGAGCATGTGCAATGGGCCTTGGCGCAACAGCCAGAATCCTTTGAATCGCCTGGAGAAACCACATGATCCTCCGCAGCTTGATCCCTGCGCTATGTGCCGCTGCAGCACTGCTGCTTAACGCCCCGGCACAAGCCACCACCATCGAAGGGCATCATTTCGACGATGCCATCCAGCTCGCGCGCACGCCGCTGGCGCTCAACGGCGTGGGGGTGCGTGGGGTGGATTTTTTGCGTGCTTTTGCGGCGGGGCTGTATGTTGAAAAACCATCAAACGACCCCACTGCGCTGATCGATGATCGAGGCCCCAAGCGGCTGAGTTTGACGATTTTGATGACGGCACCGGCCAGCGTGTTTGTGGCGGCCATCACCAACGGCGTGCGCAAAAACACCACGCCCGAAGAGCAGGCGGCGATGGCTGATCGGGTAAAGACGTTTCAAGACACCGTGAGCGCGGTGGGCGAAGTGCGCGCGGGTGATCGCATCGATCTCGATTATTTGCCGCGGCAAGGGTTGGTGTTCAGCTTCAATGGCAAGCCTCGCGGCGCGGCGATTGCGGGCGACGATCTTTATCGCGCCATTCTCAAAATGTTCATCGGCGAGCGCGCGGTTGATAAAAAACTTCGCCAGGGTTTGCTGGGCAGCGCAAGAGCTGCTGCCTCTGCCGATGCGGCCAGCACACCCGGCGTTGCCAACGCGCAGCCCTGAAGCCGGCCGTGGCAATTGGCTCATCCAATCTTGAGCGCACGGTGCTGTGCATCGATCGTTTTGTCGATGCGCTCTGGCTCGAAGAGGGCCTGAGCCGCAACACGCTGGCCGCATATCGACAAGATCTGCAACAGCTGGGCGATTGGCTGGCGCGTGAGGCAGGCCGGGCGCTTGATGCCGCCACCGAGGTTGATCTGCGCGGCTACATCAGCGCGCGCCACAGCAGCACACGCGCTGCCACAGCGAATCGGCGCTTGAGCGTATTCAAACGATTTTTTCGTTGGGCACTGCGCGAAGGGTTGGTGCAGGCCGACCCCACATTGCGGCTCGATGCACCGCGCCTGCCCTTGCGCACACCGAGCACGCTGAGCGAAACCCAGGTTGAAGCGCTGCTGGCTGCGCCCGACACCGCCGCGCCGCTGGGTGTGCGTGATCGCGCCATGCTTGAGTTGATGTATGCCAGTGGCTTGCGAGTGAGCGAACTCGTTGATCTCAAGAGTGTGCACCTGAGCCTGAGTGAAGGTGTGCTGCGCGCCACCGGCAAAGGCAGCAAAGAGCGCCTTGTGCCTTTTGGTGCCGAGGCCGATGGTTGGCTGCGGCGTTATCTCGAAGAGGCTCGCCCCGCCATCTTGGCCGGGCAGGGCAGCGATGCGTTTTTTGTTACGGCACGCGGCACGGCCATGACGCGGCAGATGTTTTGGCAGCTCGTTAAAAAATATGCGCTGCGCGTGGGCATCACCCAGCATGTGTCGCCCCACACCTTGCGCCACGCCTTTGCCACGCATCTGCTCAACCATGGCGCCGATCTGCGCGTGGTGCAGATGCTGCTGGGCCATGCCGACATCTCAACCACGCAGATTTACACCCACGTGGCGCGTGAGCGGCTCAAGCAGTTGCATGCACAGCACCACCCGCGTGGGGTGTGATCGATTTGGCGCCGTGCGTGCGCAGGCTTGGCACTTTCCTGCCTAGCTGAGGTGGTTTTGTGCGCTCAGAATCGTTGGCATGAGCCACAGCTTTTGGTCTGCCTTCGTGTTGCTGCTGCTGGTGCTGGATCCGTTCGGCAACCTGCCGGTGTTTTTGTCGGTGATGCGGGGGGTGGCGCCCGCGCGGCGTGCGCGGGTGGCCTTGCGTGAGGCGTGCATCGCTTTTGCTGTGCTGCTGGGCTTTATGTTGGCCGGCGAAGCGTTTTTGCGCCTGATGCGGCTGAGCGAGCGATCGCTCGAAGTGGGGGGCGGGGTGATCTTGCTGATGGTGTCGATCCGCATGATTTTTTCGTCGGGGCACCACATCTTTGCGGACGACGATGGCCACGGCCTGGGCGGGCGCGAGCCTTTTGTGTTTCCGCTCGCGGTGCCGCTGCTGGCCGGCCCTTCGGCCATGGCCACGGTGCTGCTGCTGGCTTCACGCCAGCCCGGGCAGCTTGTCGAGTGGGTGGGTGCGCTCACGGTGGCCATGGCGGTGAGCGGCGGTGTGTTGCTGGCGTGCGATCGGCTGCACCGCTGGCTGGGTGAATCGGTGGTGAACGCTCTCGAAAAGCTCATGGGCCTGGTGCTCACGGCCATGGCGGTCGAGATGATTCTGGCCGGGCTCAAACGTTATTTTTTTGATGGCGCTTGAGGGCGCTTGAGGGCGTTGCACCTGCTGATTAACGGCAGGATGAGGCCAGAGGCGGCAGCCGCGCCCAGCCTTTAAGGCGCCCCAGCGGGTTTTGCGCGGTGGCGTCATCACTCACAAACAACAGGGTGCGTGGGGTGTCGGCAGCGCTGTCGGCAGATGGCGCCGGGCGCAGCACGAGCACACGGTCGTTGGGTGCCAACGTGCCGTTGGCCAGCATGGCGTCGCGCAGATCGGCCGCCAGGCTGTCGCGGGTGTAGGTGTCAAGCTGCTTGAGCGCGATGACGGCCTCAACTTGCTGAGCGTTCAGGGTGGGCAAGAGGCGATCGCGGGCAAACAACGAGATCGAGTTGGCATCGAGGATGTCGTGATCTGCAGGCGCCAGCGTGTGCGCATGGTTGCGCGGCGCCACGAAGCGATCCGACATCTTGCCGGGGCGCAGATACAGCCGCATCTTGATCGTGGCCGAGATGTCGGTGCCCGATGTGTTGCCGGGGGCGCTGGCCTGTTGCAAATCGTAGAACCACTCGAGCAGCGTCTGGCCCAGGGGCGTGTGAGCTTCGCTCAGTGCGGCGGGGTTGCGCAGCAGGGGCGCCACGCACAGGTTGTAGCTGCGCCGCAAGACGCGAAAGGGCTCATCTTGCCGGCTTTGTGGCTTAACGATGTCGGCATGGTTGAGGCCGTAGAGCGGGGTAAACGTGCCGCCACACAAGGCGCTGGCACTCTCGGCAGGCACGATCACGCCGGTTAACCAGCTCATGCGGCTCATTTCGGCAGCGCAAACGTGAGGGGTGTTTTTGAAGGTGCTCATCCAGCGCTGGCGCCATTGATCGAGGGCATCGGTTTCGGACATATCCCAAAACTGATCGTTCCAGGACAACGTCTTGCCGACGCTGGCAATCGAGGCGCCCAGGCCCGGGGTGCCATAAAACATCACCAGCCGCACGCGATCAAGCACATCGGGACGGTTGAGGTGCGACAGCAGCATGCGCGACACGATCAGCCCACCCATGCTGTGCGCCACAAAGGTGATGTGGCCGTGCGAGAGCACGCCGTCGGCCTCGAGATCCTGAAAAAGCTGATCAGCCGCCTCGCCGATCTTGGGGCTGTAGCCCAGCTTGGCCGAACGGTAGCCGTAGAGATAGAGGTTGGCACCTGCAAACAGGGGCTCATCGCGGATCAGGCAGGGCCAGAAGGTTTCGGTGCCCCACCAATTGAGGGCAGATGGTTTGTGCTGCCAGGTGGACACCGCATCGCCCATCACGCCGTGCACAAACACGATCACTGATTTATTGCCCGGATCACGCTGCGGAAAGTAGCCCGATTCGGCGGGAGCCACGCAGGGGGTGTCGACGTTGTTTTGCGCGCGTGCGGGGGGCGAGAAAAACGTCAGCAGGCTGCAGGCCACAAACAGCCATTTCAATAGAGGGCGCATGGGGGGGATCTCCTCGCTGGTGTTGTTTGAAGCGAGGCGGCAGTCTATCGATGCCCCTGTGTCTCGGGCACCCCTAGCTTGGATTGCGCCAAACGTGAAGAAGTAGCGCCCTGAACGCCCTTATTTTTGAGGTTGGTGGCCACTCGCATTTTTCTAGACTCGATCGAAATGTCTGGAGATGCGTCCATGCTTTTTCGCATGAACTTGCCGCGATGGCGGATGCGGCCACGAGGATCGAGCCACCTGGGGTTGGTGTTCAGCCCTGGGCGGCTGGCTGCTGCCGTGGTGCGCCTGAGCGCGCAGGGGCGCCCAAAGTTGATCGCCTACGCATCGTTTACCGACGACCCATCCATTGCGTCGGTGCGGGCGTGGTTGCGCCAGCGGGGGCTGGCGGTGGCTTCGGTGAACCTGCTGCTGCCGGCGGCTGATTACCGCATGCTCTCGATCGAAACGCCCGTGGTGCCGGTGGCCGAGCGGGCCGAGGCGGCGCGCTGGCGCGTGAAAGACATGCTCGATTTCGCGGTTGAAGATGCTTGCGTGGATTGCATCGCGATCCCGCCGCCCAATGGCGAGGGAGAAGAGCAACATTCGTGGGCGGTGGTGGCGCAGCGCTCTCGGGTGCGCGATTGGATGCAGCGCGCCCGGCAAGCCCGTATCGAACTTGATTCAATCGATATCCCCGAGATGGCTTTGCGCAATTTGCTGGCCATCGAGCCCATGCCGCAAGCCACGGCGCTGCTGCGTTTGAGCTCAACGGGTGGCGCGCTGGTGGTGGCGTGGCGCGGTGAGCTGTGCAGCTTCAGGCGCTTTGATGATCTGAATGTGCAGCACCTGCAAACCGCCGATTTGATCGAGCGGCAATCACTGATCGAGCGTTTGGCGCTTGAGATTCAGCGCACAGCCGATGCGTTTGAGCGGCAGTTTTATGGCTCATCGATCGAGCGGGTGTGGGTGGAGCAATCGGTGCCCGATGTTGATCTGGTGCAACAACTGGCTCCGCACGTGAGCTTGCGTCTGCATGCTTTTGATTTGGGCGAGCGCCTCGAGATCGATGCACACGCTGCGGGTGGTGGGCCGAGCAAGCGTCCGCTCAGTTTGCTGGCCGTGGGCGCGGCCTTGCGCAACGTGATCGCAGCCCAGGGGGCCGCAGCATGACGCAGCAGATCAACCTGATCGACAAGACCGCGCAGATCGGTCGCGATCTGCTGTCGGCACTCAACGTGGCGGTAGCGTTGGGGGTTGCCGTGCTGGCCCTGGTGGGCCACTACAGCGTTGAGCAGTGGCAGTGGCAGCGCGTGAGCGCCGCATCGGCACAGGCCGAAAGCGCGCAGCAGGCCAGCAGCGAAGCAGCGCAGCAAATGAGCGAGCAACTGGCCAAGCTGCAGGCGCAGATCGCGGCGGACGACCGTTTGCGGCAGGCTGAGCAGGCGCTGCTCGATCCGCCCCAGGCGTGCGAAGAGCGGCTCAAGGCCATGGTGGCGGTGCTGCCATCGAGCTTGTGGCTGCGCGAAATCGAATTTGTAGGACAGCGCCAGGTGCGCATTGCCGGCAGCAGCCTGCGCAGCGCCGATGTGGCCGCGCTGGCGCAATCGCTGGGCAGCCTCGAGGCGTTTGGTGGATTGCCGGTGCGCGTGTTGAGCTTGGTGCGCCGTGAGGTTAAGCCTGAGATCGGCAACGGTGGCGACGACGCTGGCGAGCAGCGCATCCCCACGTGGGTGGCGTTTGATTTTGAGTTGTCGAGCATCGATGCGCAGTCTGCAGAAGGCGCATCGGGCGAATCAGCCGGAGGTGCGCGATGAAGTGGCCCGCCGCCGAGCGCTGGCTGCAGCGCATCAATGCCTTATCGAGGCGTGATCGTGCTGCATTGTTGCTGGGTGGGCTGGCGGTGCTGGCTGCGCTTGAGGTGCAGATGGTGTGGCCGCTGCGCCAGCAGCGCGTGGCCATGCAGACGCAGCAAACAGATGCGAATCAGGCCCAGGCACAAGCGCAGCAGGCCAGCATCGATGCCATGCAGACGCGCCTTGATGCCTTGCGCGATGAGTGGAGCCAACGGCAGCAATCGCCCGTGCACCGCACGCGTGTTGATGCGCCCAAGGCCCTGTTTGCTGAGTTGCGCGAGAGCCTGTTGCTGGCCGGTGTGCAGATCGATGCGCTGCGCGCCTTGCCCGACGAAACACACGAGCCCTTGGCATCAAACGATGCAGCGGCACAGCCCGAGCCCGACGAATCCAGCCAGCCTGATGATGAGGGCTCGACCGGCGCTGATCAAGGCGCTGCCACCGGTGCCGCCGCCGCGCCAGCGGCCAAGCCGGCGCCCACGCTGTATCGCCACCGCGCCGAGTTGCGCGTGCGCGGCCCGCTGGGCACGGTAGCGACAGTGCTGGCGCAAATGGAGCAAAACCACCGCGGGTTGCGGCTTGAGCGCGTGCGGCTCGATGCCACCGAAACCGCCGACGGGCAGGTGGTGGCCACCTTTAATTTCGTGGCGATCAGCGAGGAGCCCACATGGCTGGAACTCTGAAACTCGCCCGCGCAGCGCAGGCTTGCTGTTGGGCCGGGGTGTTGTGTTTGGTGATGCCGTTGGCACACGCCATGGGGCCCGATGCGCCGTTTGCCGCGCCCAGCAGCGATCAGGTAGCCAATGCGCCTTCGCCCGATGCCGCTGCCGTGATCACACAAGGGCTGGCGGGCTTGCGCCTGGGGGCCAACGCAGGTGCGGTGATCGATGGTGCATGGGTGCCGGTGGGCCGGCAGGCCCGTGGGGCGCGGCTGGTGTCGGTGCGCAGAGGCCAGGCGCAACTTCGGCACCCTGATGGGCGCACCGAAACGCTCGAACTGTTTGAGCCACCACGCGCTGGCGCACACACCAGCACTGCAGCCAGCGCGCCGGCTGCGTCTTTGCAAAAGCCACCGAAATGAAGACCGCCGTGCCTCGTTTTTTGTCTCATTCATCCACCTGCCCGAAGGGAGCGCGCACCATGCACGCCACCACGACCGTTCATCGCAAGCCAGCATTGAGTGCGCTGAGTTGCATCGGCCTGAGCAGCGCTGCCGTGCTGCTGGCTGGGTGCCAGACGGCGCCGCAGCACAAGCCCGAAACGCGCAACGCCATCGAGGCCGAGATGAAAGCCGCTGTTGAACAACGCAAGGCCGCACGGGCGCCCGATAACGTGATGCAGGCGCTGGTGCCAGGGGGTGGGCAGGGCAAACCTGCCGCTGCGCGCCGTGCCGAGCAGCGCTTTGATTTGGTGTTTAACAACGCGTCGATCTATCAGGTGTTTGAGGCCATCGCAGCGGGATCGAACCGCAGCTTCATCGTGCCGCCTGGCATCAACAACAGCGTGGCGCTCAATCTGCGCGACGTTACGGCGGTTGAGGCGCTTGATGTGCTCAGAGAGATTTATGGATTTGAATACCGCGTTTCGGGCAATCGCATCTTTGTTGAGCCGGCGGTGCTGCAAACGCGCATCTTTCAGGTGTCTTACCCCAGCGGTCGCCGTGTGGGTTCGAGCGACACGCGCGTGATCTCTGGATCGGTATCCAACGTCAATGCCAGCACCAGCGCGTCGGGGGCCACCACCACGGGCCAGCAATCGACCATCACCGAGGGCAGCCAGGTAACCACATCCACCGATGCCGATTTTTGGCGCGAGCTCGATGCCTCGCTCAAGGCCATCGTGGGTGTCGAGGGTGGACGGCAGATCGTGTTGTCGCAGCACTCAGGGGTGCTGGTGGTGCGGGCCATGCCTAAAGAGCTGCGTGAGATCGAGGCGTTTTTGCGTTCATCCAAGCTGTCGATTGAGCGGCAGGTGATGCTCGAGGCCAAGATTGTTGAGGTAACGCTCAACGAGGGCTACGAATCGGGCATCAACTGGGCCTCACTCACTGGCTCGGGCAATCATCGTTTGTCGGTGGGATCCGATCCGTCGCGCATCAACGTGCCGGGCAGCATCGGGCGGCAATACGGCATTCAAAACGGCTCGATCGTTACCACGGTCGATGCCAGCACCACGCCGGTTACCGTAACGCCCAGCACGCTGGGGCAGATCGTGAGCACGCCCCTGAGCAACGCCACGGGCGGCGTGCTGAGCATGGCGTTCACCACCAACAACTTTTATGGGTTGTTGTCGTTTCTTGAAACGCAGGGGCAGGTGCATGTGTTGTCGTCGCCGCGTGTGGCCGCGCTCAACAACCAAAAAGCCGTGTTGCGCGTAGGCACCGACGATTTCTTTGTTACCAACATCTCAACCACCACCACCGCCAGCGCCACCAGCACCGTTACCACGCCGTCGATCACGGTGCAGCCGTTTTTTTCGGGCATCTCACTTGATGTGACGCCGCAAATCGATGCCGACGGCATGGTGACGATGCATGTGCGGCCCTCGGTGAGCAACGTGGTTGAAAAAGCGCACGTCGTCAACCTTGGCACCTTGGGCAACTTCAATCTGCCGCTGGCCTCGAGCACGGTGAACGAAACCGACACCGTGGTGCGGGTGCAAGACGGCAACATCGTTGCCATCGGCGGCCTGATGCAGCAAACCCAAAGCAGCGAAAAAGATCAGGTGCCTTTTGCCGGTGATGCGCCGGTGGTGGGCAATCTGTTCAAGCAAAACACGCGCAGCCTCAAAAAAACCGAGCTGGTTTTTTTGATCAAGCCCACCATCGTCAAGACCGATGCCGATTGGCGTGCTGATCTGGCGCGCACCGAAGAGCGAATCAGCAACATGCGTCTTGAAAACAACACCGTCAACCAACGCCTGGGCGGGGAGTAAGCCATGTATCTGCAGCATTTCGGTTTGAGCGAAGACCCCTTTGGCCTCACGCCTGATCCTGATTACCTCTACCTTGATGCGCAGCACGAGGCCGCCATGCAGACACTGCTGCTCGCGCTTGATAGCGGCGAGGGCTTCGTTAAGGTTACCGGCGAGGTGGGCACTGGCAAAACGCTGCTGTGCCGGCGTTTGATGTCGGCGCTGCCGGCCAATGTCGTTACGGCCTACATCTTCAATCCACGGCTGGATCCTGCCGGCTTGCTGCGGGCGCTGGCGCGCGATTTGGGTTTGCACCCCGATGCCCATGATGGCGAGCACACGCTGTATCAACTCATCGAGAGCGAGCTGTTGCAACTGGCTGCGCGCGGCCAGCGCGTGGTGTGTTGCATCGACGAGGCTCACGCCTTGCCGGGGCGCACGCTCGAAGCCTTGCGGTTGCTATCAAACCTCGAAACACGCAAGCGCAAGCTGCTGCAGATCGCGTTGTTTGGCCAAACCGAGCTCGATGAGTTGCTGCGCCGCCCAGCGCTGCGCTCACTGGCCAGCCGTATCGCTTTTGGTGCGCGGCTCGAAGGCATGCCTTTTATCGACTTTCGCCACTACCTGCACCACCGCATGACGGTGGCGGGCTGGCGGGGCCACCCGGTGTTTTCGCTCGCGGCGGCCTCGCTGCTGTGGCGAGCCAGCGGCGGCGTGCCACGCACGGCCAATTTGCTGGCGCACCAGTGTTTGATGCTGGCTTTTGGCCGAGGCGAACACGAAGTGGGGCTGGGCGATGCGCTCACCGTGTGGCGCGAACGCCGCAAGCTGCTGGGCGCACCCGCGCGGGAACACGACACATTGCGTGCGCTGCAAGGAGAGCCCTCATGAGCGTGATCAATCGCATGCTTCAAGAGCTGGATGCGCGTGGCGCAGCGCAACCCACGCGCCCGCCGGTGATGCCGCAGCGGCGCGCGTCTGCCCGCCGCACGGCGCGTCGCTCTGCGCGATGGCAGCTGCTGCCGCGCCTGCTGGGCACACGCTTGCCGGGATCATGGCGGCTGTGGGCCGTGGTGGCTGCGGCATTGCTGGCCTGGGCTGCTGCGCAGCACACCCGGCCCGAGGCACTGCAGCACGGGTGGCAAAAAGTGGTGCGCAATGTGCAGAGCTTTTGGCCTGAGCGCGCGCCTCATGCGCTTGCTCAGCGCCCGGCAGCGGCCACGCCGATGCTGGCCGTGGCTGCGCCAGATCAGCCGCCGGCAAGCCCGGTGGTGGTTCGTGGGCTGGTGATGGATGCATCGCTGTCGGCAGTGATCGATCCACCGCGCTCAACAGCGCGTCCCACCCGCGCCAGCGCCGCGCAGCCGTCGGCCCCCTTGATCGCCAAAGCGGCAGAGGATATGACAACCGATGCGGCAGTCGATACACACACGAACGCAGCGCCCTCTGCTGCCGTTGCAGCGGCACCCGTGCAGCGTTTCACGATGATCGATCCACCGGCGGCAGGTGCTGCGTCGAGCACGGTGGCCCGCGCGGCGGCGGCGCACCGGCATGCGCTGGATTTGGCCGAAGAGGGCCGCGAAACGGCTGCACTCGATGCCGCACTCGATGTGTTGCGCATCGAGCCCCGGCACATGGCTGCGCACCGGCTGGCTGCGGCGCTGGCCATCAATCTCAACCGTTTTGAGCAGGCCGATGCCCTGATCAACGCCGGCTTGGGCATGCAGCCGGGCGATGCTGAGCTCACCACTTTGCGCGCCCGCTTGCTCGCTGCAAGCGGGCAGGGCGATGCAGCCCTGGCTGCCCTGCAAGAGCTGCAGCGCCCCAGCGCCGATGCACTGGGCCTCAAGGCCGGTTTGCTGGCACGCGATGGGCACTATCCGCAGGCAGTGCGGGCATATGAGCAGGCCTTGCGCGAGCAGCCTGGCAACGCCACCTGGTGGCTGGGCCTGGGCGTGGCGCTTGATGCTCAGGGGCAAACGCAGCCGGCGCGTCAGGCCTTTGCGCGTGCCCATGCTCTGGGCACGCTGCGCCCCGATCTGCAAGGCTGGATCGAACAAAAAATCGCCGCCCAGCGTTGAGCGCTGCACCCGCAACACCACACCAAGGAACCGCTGTCGTGAACGCCCAGCCTCGCAAATTCCGCCTCGGCGAAGTCCTCGTTCAGCAAGGGCTGTTGAGCCTGCACCAGCTTGAGCAGGCGCTGGCCGAGCAAAAACGCACCGGGCGCAAACTCGGGCGGGTGTTGTCTGATCTGAATCTGGTAACCGATCAAGCCATCGGGCTCACCATTGCCGAGCAGATGAAGCTGCCGTTTCTCGATCTCACGCGGCGCGAGCTCAAACCCGAGCTTGTGCAGCGGCTGCCCGAAACGCTGGCCCGGCGCCACCGCGCCCTCGTGATCGGCGAGCAAGACAACGGCTTGCTGGTGGCGTTTTCTGATCCGATGGACACCTTCGCTCTCGACGAAGTGGCCCGCGCATTGCGCACGCAAGTTAACCCCGTGGTGGTGACCGAAAAAGCCTTGCTTGATGTGGTCGACCGCATCTACCAGCGGCGCGAGCAGGTGAGTGGTCTGGCCAATGAAGTGGCCGCAGATCTTGGCCCCACCCTGGGGGGGCTAGAGCTCACCGTGGCCAATGAAGACGCGCCCATCGTCAAGCTGCTGGCCTCGATCTTTGAGGCTGCGCTGTCTCAAAACGCTTCAGACGTGCACGTCGAGCCGCAAGAAAAACAAACCGTCATCCGCTACCGCATCGATGGTGTGTTGCACCAGCACAGCAGCTACGACCCCAAAGTCAGCGCCGCCATCGTGCAGCGGCTCAAGCTGATGTCCAACCTCGACATCTCAGAAAAACGCCTGCCGCAAGACGGGCGCTTTCAAACCGTGGTGGCGGGGCAGCAGGTAGATGTGCGTATCTCGACACTGCCTGTGCAGCATGGCGAATCGGTGGTGATGCGGCTGCTCGTGCAAACCAACCAACGCATGAGCCTCGATGCGCTGCACATCCCCGAAGCCATCCTTGCGCGGCTGCGTGCGGCGCTGGCATCCACCTCGGGGCTCATTCTGGTTACCGGCCCCACCGGCTCGGGCAAAACCACCACGCTCTACGCTGCCCTCACCGAGCGCAACGACAGCGAAACCAAGATCATCACGGTTGAAGACCCCGTTGAATACCGCCTGCCCGGGCTCAATCAGGTGCAGGTGCACGACAAGATCGACCTCACCTTTGCGCGCGTGCTGCGTTCGTGCTTGCGCCAAGACCCCGATGTGTTGCTGGTGGGCGAAATGCGTGATCAAGAAACGGCCGAGATCGGCTTGCGAGCGGCACTCACCGGCCACCTTGTGCTCTCGACCCTGCACACCAACGATGCCGCCGGTGCGGCGCTGCGCCTGGCCGATATGGGCGTGCCGCCCTATATGGTGGCGCTGGGTTTGCGCCTCGTGCTCGCGCAACGCCTCGTGCGCACCGTGTGCGATAGCTGCAAGGCACCCTACGAGCCCGCCACCCACGAACGCGAGTGGATGGCCAGCGAGCTCGCCGCCGCTGGGTGGTCGCTCGATCAAGCCACCTTCATGAAAGGCACGGGCTGCAACAGTTGCCACAACACCGGCTTCAGGGGCCGCACCGGCATCTACGAAATGATCGAGATGACGCCCGAGCTCACCCACGCCGCCGCCACGGGCGATCACACCGGCTTTATGCGTGCCGCGCACGAGCAGTTTGCGGCCTTCACCCTCAGGCGCGATGCCTTGCGTTTGGCCATGGCCGGACAAACCACCGTGGCCGAAGCCATGCGCGCCAGCACGCAGAGCTGATCACTGATCTCGCGCCGACGCCGCCACCCAACGCACCGCCATGCCTCAGTTTTCTTACTACGGACGTAACGCTCGCAAAGAGGCCGTGCAGGGCACGCTCGAGGCATCGAGCCCGTCGAATGTGGTTGATTGGCTGGCTCAAAACGGCATCACCCCGGTGAGCATCACCGAGATGCAGCCCGTGGCCGAGGCGGCCGATGTGATCGGCAAATTGTTGGGGCGCGATCGCGTGTCGGATGTCGAGCTGATGATGTTCACACGCCAGCTCTTTACGCTCACCAAAGCGGGCGTGCCCATCATTCGTGCTTTTCGCAGCCTTGAGCAATCGGCTGAAACGCCTGCACTCAAAGCGCTCTACAACGAGCTGGCCGGCGCGCTCGAAAGCGGTGTCGAGCTCTCGCAAGCCATGGCGCGGCGCGAAGATGTGTTTGATAGCTTTTATGTGGCCATGGTGCGCGTGGGCGAGAGCACGGGCCGGCTCGAAGAGATTTTTAACAGCCTCTTCGGGCATCTTGAGTTTCAAAAATACATGCGCGAGCAGGTGCGGTCGGCATTGCGCTATCCGAGCTTCGTGATCATGGCGATGATCGGTGCGATGGGTGTGATCAACATTTTCGTGATCCCTGCTTTTGCCAAGGTGTTTGCCAATTTGCACGCCGATTTGCCGCTCATGACGCGCATCCTCATGGCTACCTCGCAGTTCACGCTCACGTGGTGGCCAGCCATGCTGGCGGGGGTGGTGCTGGCGGTGATCGGCTGGCGTTTTTTTGTGGGCAGCGATGCCGGGCGCATGGTGTGGGATCGCGCCAAGCTGCGTATTCCGGTGGCGGGCGATCTCATCGAAAAAGGCGTGCTGGCCCAGGCCACTCGCAGCCTATCGCTGGTGTTTCGCAGTGGCGTGCCGGTGGTGCAGGGGCTCACGCTGGCCGCGCATGTGGTGGATAACGCCCACGTGGGGCAGGCGCTCAACAACATGCGCAGCCATGTTGAGCGGGGCGATTCGCTGTTGTCTGCTTGCCAGCGCAGCGGGGTGTTCACGCCGCTGGTGCTGCAGATGGTGATGGTGGGCGAAGAGACCGGCGCCATCGGTGAGATGCTCGATGAGATCGGCCAGATGTATCAGCGCGATATGGAATACGGCCTCAAAACGCTGTCGCAAAAGATCGAGCCCATCTTGCTCGTGGTGCTGGGTGCCATGGTGCTGGTGCTGGCCCTTGGGGTGTTCATGCCGATGTGGGATTTGGGCAAAGCAGCGCTGCACTGAGCGTCCATAGGCTTGATCCACGGTTTTGAGAACCCTCGGTATGGGGTGCGCATGCTGTGTTTTTCACGGCTTTGTCGATATCAACGCGTAACAGAATTTAAGTTGAGGCCCGAGGGGTCGATAACTCCGACATCGAGCTTTGTGGTTGGCGTGATTCGTTTCACGCCTGGGCGGCGCGCAGCGCCATGAACGGAGAACCTCACATGAAACATATGGCACAACGTGGTTTCACGATGATCGAACTCATCGTCGTGATCGTGATCCTCGGCATTCTCGCCAGCGTGGCGCTGCCGCGGCTCACCAATATGCAGCGTGATGCGCGCATTGCCAAACTCAACGCTGCGCGGGGCTCGGTGGCCGCTGCCGCTGCAATGGTGCATGGTGCCGCAATGGCTCGGCAGGGTGTGGCGCAGCCCAACTGCAATGGTTTTGGCGCCGTAACCACCGTTAACCAAAACACCGGCACCGGCCAGGTTTGCACCGAAAACGGTCGCGTCAACGTGTTGAGCCTGTACCCGCGTGCCAACGCCGGCACAGCCGAGGGCGGCGGCATCTTGTTTGCAGCTGGCCTGGTGCCCCCTGGCGCTGCCGTGGCCACTGAGGGCTATGCCACAGCGGGTGGCGGCAACGGCGCGGGTGCGGTGTTGACCGTTCGCGTAACGGGTGGCACCGATGTCACTCAGTGCTTCTTTACCTACACCGCTCCGGCGGTGCTGGGGCAAGCCGCTGTCGTGTCGGCAGCCACCACTGCCGGTTGCTGATCGCTGCAGCCCAAAGCGGCTGACGCCATGCCTGCAGCTTGCCGCCGTGCCGCATACGGCTTCACCACGGTCGAGTTGATCGTGGTGATTGTCGTGATGGGCATCATTGCGGCGGTGGCAGCACCCCGGTTGATGCAACGCCAGCCGGTGGATGAGCTTGCCTTTCGAAGCGAGTTGCGCACATTGCTGCGGCATGCTCGCCGGGTGGCCATCGTGCAGGATCGCGATGTGTGTGTGCAGCTTGCCGGGGCAGACATCACCGTGGTCTACGCCTTGGGTGGTGCCTGTTTGCCCGCGCAACCCGTGGCGGATCTGGCCAATGGCCAGGCGCTGGCGCTCACGGTGCCCGGTGGCCTCATCGTGGGGGCCGCCACGATTTATTACAACAAATCGACCGGCGCACTCAACGCCCCCACGCAGATCGTCAACAACATCGGCTCGTTGCCCAATCCGGTGTTCACGCTCACCAGTGATACCGGCTTTGTGGCTTGCAACGGCGGCGCTGTTTGCTGAGGGCATGGCGATGCAAAGCCCGCGGCCAACCCTCTGGCGCCTCTCACGCCATCACGACGGCTTCACCCTGGTTGAGATGCTGGTGGTGATTGTGGTGTTGGGCATTGCCGCCGTTACGCTCACGCAGCTATCGATGCGCGGCAGCACGGCCTCGGCGCAAATGCTGCGCGATCAACAGGCGCAGGCCCTGGCCGATGCGCTGTTGGTTGAGGTGATGGCACGGCCCTTTACGTATTGCGATCCGCAAGATGCCAACGTTGCCAGTGCCCTCAGTGTGGCCGGGTGCGCCGGGCTGCCCGAGGCCATCGGCCCTGAGGCTGGCGAAACGCGCTTTGGCGCCACAGCTGCCACGCGCTTTGATAACGTCAACGATTTCAACGGCTACACCATGAGTGGTGCGGCGCTGCGTGATGCGGCCAACGGGGCCATCACCGGCATCTTGTCGCAGTTGGGCAACTGCACAGCCAGTGTGGCCGTGCAGGCCGTGGCGATGGGGGGCCCTGGCGGCATCTCGGCGGCTTCGGGCGATGCGCTGCGTGTGCGCGCAACCGTGCAGTGCGGCCCGGTGGCCAGCAGCTCACGCTTTGTGGCCGAGGCGATTCGGGTGCGCTATGCGCCCAACACGGTGGGGTATTGAGCCATGCAGCGCAAGCGCCCCGGCAACATCGAGCACCACCACGCATGCGGCTTCACGATGATCGAGATGATCATCAGCCTCACGGTGATGAGCATCATCGCCATCGTGCTCGTGCCGCTGCTGCAAATGCCCATGCGCGGTTATGTGGATGCCGAGCGGCGCACCGAGCTGCAGGCGCAGATGGCGTTGGTGCGCAGCCAGCTCGAAGCCGATCTGGCGCGCGCCGTGCCCGGCAGTTTGCGGGTGAGGCAAGTAGGCGCTCGCCGGTATCTCGAATACCTCGAAGCCAAAGCCGTGGGCCGGGTGCGCACCAACAGCACTGGCGGCCCCGGGTTTTGTCCGGCCACCACCTGCCAGGGGGGCGATGCGCTGGCCACTGCATGCGCTGCTGAAACCTGCTTTACCTCGATCGGCTCACCGGTTGATGCCTCGGGCACGGCGCAAGCGCCGGCGGTGGGTGATTACGTGGCGATCATGCCGGCCTCGGGGGCGCTCACCTTGCCCCTCAATAACTTTGCCTACGTCACTACCGCCAACTCGCCCACGGTGCGCCTCACGGCTGCAGCGGCGGTGAGCGATGGCTGGGGGCTGCGCTTTGCTGCACATACCTTTAGGGATCAGCATCCACAACGGCGTTTTTATCTGATCCGTCGGCCAGTGAGCGTGGTGTGCGATCCTGCAGCGCGCACGCTGATCAAGCGCACGGGCTACGCGCTGCAAGCCAATCAGCCCACGGTCTTTGGGGCGGGGGTTGCGAGTGCCACGTTGTCGAATAAGGTGCAATCGTGCCAATTCAATCTTTCGGCGCCCACGGCTGCCGCCGCCAACGCGCCCGACAACGTGCGCCAAGTGTTGTCGGTGCAGCTGGCCTTGGCGATCGTGGCCAATGGCGTGGCAGCCGAGCAGACGCAATCTGAAATGCAGTTCGTCGTGAGGGAGCCCTGAGCGATGCCGGCGATCAGTGTTCATCCATGCGGGCCGAGGGCAACGGCCATGCCTCGCGCGCAACGGGGTATTTCGGCGGTGTTGCTCATCGGCATGTTGGTGCTGCTGGCGAGCATCACGGGCTATACGCTGCATTTCGTGGGCGGCGCCCGTGGCACGCAAACCCTCGATCTCGCCATGGGCCGTGTCGAGCGCGCGGCGCAAACCGCGCTTGAGTGGCAGCGCTACCGCCTGTTGCGCAACGCATCACCTGCACCCGCTGCCCTGTGCTCAACGGCGGTGGCGGGCGTATCAAGCAACCTTGTGGTGCCGTTCAGCACGGGCAGCATCACCGCCACGGTTAATTGCCGGCAAGATGCCTCAATCTACACCGAGGGTGCCGGCAGCCTCTACCGCTACACCATCACCGCCACGGCTTGCGCGCCGCTGGTGGGGGCAAGCTGCCCCGAGATCGATGCCAACAAGCGCCCTGAATACACCCAAAAACAGATCGTCAACGTTGTGTTTTGCAAGGCGGGCGGGATCTGGCCCAGCGACTGCACATGGTGAGCGCGGCTTGCTGAGCTCGCGCCCTCGCGTTTTTACGCGGGGGATGCGTCTGGCGCGCTGAGGGTGCCGGTGCTACGCTGCGGTTTTCCTTTTCGAACCGACGTGTGGGTGTTCATGCTCCTTGCCACGTTCACGCCGACGCATCTGAGCCGCTTGCTGCTGACGCTGCTTGCCTACGTGGCACTGGGCGCGTTGAGCCTTGGCCTGTCGTATCACGTCGATCACGTCTCGCCTTTTTATCTTTCAACCGGCGTTGCTCTGGTGGCCATGCTGGTGTGGGGCTACGCCATGTGGCCCGCCGTGGCGCTGGGTTGCGCGGCCATGACACCGCTGGCGCATCTCTTTGATCACACCTCGGTGCCGTTGATGGTGTGGGTGCAGAGCGTGGCGCAAGGCCTGGGGGGCGCGGCCCAGGCGGCGTTGGGGGCGATGCTGGTGCGGCGTTTTGTGTCGCAGCCACTCACGCTCGAAGAGCCGCGCGACATCCTCAGCTTTTTTGCGCTGGCCGGGCCGCTGGCTTGTGTGCTCAATGCTTCGGTAGCGGCGCTTTTTGTTCACTTTGCAGGGGCCATGCCCGGCGCATCCGCCGGCAACATCTTCTTAACCTGGTGGTGTGGCGACACCATGGGCGTGCTGATTGCCGCGCCCATCATGCTCACCTTTATTGGCCAGCCACGTTTGGCCTGGCTGGGGCGCCGCTGGACGGTGGCCATGCCGCTGGCCATGCTCACCCTGCTGATGGTGCTGGCGCTGCTGCAGGTGCGCGAGTGGGACGCCCAGCGCCAGCGCAACGTTTTTGAGCGCGATGCCAACGTGGCCTTCAATGAGCTGAGGTTGCGCCTGTTGCGCTACACCGATGCCATCGAAGCGCTGCACGATGTTTATGTGGCATCGCAAGAGGTGACGCGCGATGAGTTTCGCCGTGCCGTGGCGGGCTGGCTGCCTGAGCTCAGGGGGTTGCAGGCACTCACCTGGGCCGAGCCGCTCAAGGCGGTTGATCGGCAATCTTTCGAGGCACGCCAGCAGGCTGAAGGGGTGCCCGGGTATCGCATCTTTGCCGCGCCTAACCGTGGCGAGCCGCATGGCAGTGATTGGCTGGTGGTGCGCTTTGCCGAGCCGCGGCCACTGGCCCGCACTGTATTGGGCATGGATGTGCAGACCCTGCCGGGCCTCTTCGAGGCTGCCCGGCGCTCGCAGCTCACGGGCCGGGTGGCGGTCAGCCAGCCCTATCGGTTGTTCATCCTGCCCGAGCGCGAATATGGCGTGGCGCTCGCGCGCGTTGTATTTAATGAAACCACCGGCGAGGCGCGCGGTTATTTGTTTGCCGTGCTGCGGGTCGACGACGTGATGCACGAGCTGATGAAAAGCGTGCCCGATTACATGGATGCCTGCCTGCTCGACATCGACGCCCAGCGCTCTGGCGATCATGCCCACCTGATCAACACCGCCTCTTGCGCCGATCACACCTTTGATCGCGCCATGGTGCGCCACGCCATCGATCTGCCCCTGATGGGGCGCACTTGGCAGCTGCAGTTGTGGACGCGTGATCGCGTGCCACTGGCCATCGAGGGCTACCACTGGCTGCTGGGGGCTGTGGGGATGGCACTGTCTGCAGCGCTGGGGCTGCTGCTGCTTGCCATCACAGGCCGCGCGCGGCGCATCGAAGTGGCGGTTAAGGATCGCACCGCGCGGCTCGAATTCGAAATCAGCGAGCGCCACCACACCGAGCAGGCCTTGCGTGAGAGTGAGCAGCGTTTGCGAGCCATCTTTGATGGTGTGCCCATTGGCGTTGTTTACACCGATCTTGATGGCTCGATCCGGCAGGCCAACCCGGGGTTTTGTGCGCTCACCGGCTACGCCGAAGCCGATCTGGTGGGCATGTCGCTGCAAACTCTGGCTCACCCCGAAGACCGCAGCGCCGGCCAATCGCTGCGCGAACAGATGCTGGGCCACGAGCAAACCGTGATCACTCAGCGTCTGCGCTATCTCACCCGAGGGGGCCGCACCCGGCTCGTGCATCTGAGCATGCGGCTGCTGCAAGACGGTGCAGCCCGCCCGCTGGGGGTGGTAGGCGTGGTCGAAGACATCACCGAGCGCATGCGGCTGCAAGATGCCGAACGCGCCCGCGAAGCCGCCGAGGCATCCAACCGTGCCAAGAGCGAATTTCTCTCGCGCATGAGCCACGAGCTGCGCACACCGCTCAACGCCATGCTGGGCTTTGCGCAGCTGCTCGATCTCGATCAACAAACACCTCTGGCCGTGCAGCACAAGAGCTGGGTGAGCGAGATTCAGCGCGCCGGCTGGCATCTGCTCGAAATGATCAACGATGTGCTCGACCTCTCGCGCATCGATGCGGGCACTTTTCGCATGGAGCTGCGCTCGCTTGATGTCGAAGATCTCGTCGACAGCGCCCGCCAGCTTGTTGATACACAGGCTCAGCGTCGCAAGATCACACTCAACTGCTCGCGCGAGGATCTGGCCGTGCCGCCCGTGCTGGCCGATGCCACACGCGCCCGGCAAATTTTGAGCAACCTGCTGTCCAACGCTGTCAAATACAACCGCGAAGGGGGATCGATCAGCGTGCGCGCCCATGTGCGGCCCGATCAACGGGTGTCGATCGATATCGCCGATACCGGCATGGGGATGAGCCCGGCGCAGCTGCGCGAGCTGTTTCAGCCTTTTAACCGCCTGGGGCGCGAACGCAGCAGCGTTGAAGGCACGGGCATTGGTTTGGTAATCAGCAAACGGTTGGTCGAGCTCATGAACGGCACACTCGATGTGCACAGCGAAGTGGGCAAAGGCTCCACTTTCTCGCTCATCCTGCCCCTGGCCCCTGTTGAGCCGGTGGGTGCCGAGGCCGCACCACCCGCTGGCACCGAAACCACCGCACCTACGGCGGGCTACCACCGCCGCCGCGTCGTCTACATCGAAGACAACGAAGCCAACGCCAACGTGATGGCTGGCGTGTTTGCGCAGCGCCCTCAGGTGTCGCTCGAAATCTGTCGCAGCGCCATCGAAGGGCTGGATGCCATCGCCCGCGAGCGCCCCGATTTGTTGTTGCTCGATATGCACTTGCCCGATTTCTCAGGCATGGATGTGTTGCTGCGTCTCAAATCAGACCCCAACACTGCATCGATTCCGGTGGTGGTGGTGTCGGCTGATGTGGTGGCCGATCAGATTCAAGAGGCGTTGGGGGCCGGCGCGCTCGATTACCTTACCAAACCGCTGCAGGTGGCCGAAGCGCTCAAGGTGATCGACGATCTGCTCGATCGCGTCACCACGGTGAGCTGATCGCCTCACCAAATCGCAGCCCCCGATTGCTGCCCGCGCGCGCCGGGCGGGGCGTTGCCATACGGCCTCTCTATAATCAAAAACTTTGCCAAATCAAGCACTTATCCCCGGCTGAGCGCCCGCCCGTTTTGTCGGTCGAGCGCCGGTCGAGCCCTCAGAAGATCCAGAGAGCACACGCATGAAAGCCGCCGAGATCCGCGCCACCTTCCTCAAGTTCTTCGAATCCAAAGGGCACACCATCGTGGCCTCAAGCCCCGTGGTGCCGGGCGACGATCCCACGCTGCTGTTCACCAACGCCGGGATGAACCAATTCAAAGACGTTTTTCTCGGCTTCGACAAGCGCCCTTACACGCGCGCCACCACCTCGCAAAAATGCATCCGCGCCGGGGGCAAGCACAACGATCTCGACAACGTGGGCTACACCGCTCGCCACCACACCTTTTTCGAGATGCTGGGCAACTTCTCGTTTGGTGACTACTTCAAGCACGACGCCATCC
>CAZUCW010000007.1:0-55693 GCA_964618825.1 uncultured Aquabacterium sp. | reverse complement strand
GCCCTACAAGCCGTGCTCGCCCTCGAGCCGCAAATCATTGCGTGGGCCGATTCATTCGTGCGCAAAGAAAACGCACTCTTCTTGGGCCGAGGCCTGCACTACCCCATCGCGCTCGAGGGCGCGCTCAAACTCAAAGAGATCAGCTACATCCACGCCGAAGCCTACCCCGCCGGCGAGCTCAAACACGGCCCGTTGGCGCTGGTCACCGCCGAGATGCCCGTGGTTACCGTGGCCCCCAACGACGCCCTGCTCGAAAAACTCAAAAGCAACATGCAAGAAGTGCGCGCCCGCGGCGGCGAGCTCTACGTGTGCGCCGACGCCGACACCCACATCCAGGCCGAACCCGGCATCCACGTCATCCGCCTGCCCGAACACTACGGCGCCCTCTCCCCCATCCTGCACACCCTGCCGCTACAACTGCTGGCCTACCACACCGCCTGCGCCCGAGGCACCGATGTCGACAAACCTCGCAACCTCGCCAAGAGCGTGACGGTTGAATAACGAAGCGAGCTGTTTTTGGCAATTAAAGTCGTAAACACGCAAATAAAGTCGTAAACAACCTGCCTAGGAGAGTGGTGCCGAGGGCTCCACAACCAAAGTCGTAAACAAGGAAGCCGGCGTCTCATTGAGAGGGGCTGGCTTTTTTCGTTGTGTGTCGGATTGCTTAGATCGGGAAACGGGCAGTTGTGTTTGACCGCTAAAGGCTGAACTGAATCACTCATGCTTGCCCGTCAGTCAGACTGCAACCGATCATCACCAGACATTCGACGTACCGGAGCACGGCAGACCGCTGTACCTTCGTTACAGGGCATTCGGCTTACCATGTCGGCGACCAAGTTGTGAGCGATGGGTGGGGCCCGAGTCGAACGGGCACTGTGAACACACCGTCGGTTTCCACAAGCCGGCAAGGCGCGAGTTTCCCCTCGCAAGCTCTGCTGTCTTCAGCGGCTCAGTGGCAGCAGCAACCGCCCGCCTTACCGGGGCTGTTGGAACCACAACCGCCGACAGACGCGTTGCGCTTCGACGTTGTGGGAGTCGGCTCATTCTCCGCGCCGGGAGAGGAGACGGGGATCATGTCCACCTCGTAGCCCGCAGCCTGCACGGCAGAGCGCAGCAACTCCTTGGAGGGCAACTCACCCGATACGCTCCCGCGTCCTGTTCTCAGATCGACATTGGCATGCTCGACACCGGGTAGTGACTCCAGTGCTCGCGTCACTCTGGCGACGCAGGATCCGCAGGTCATGCCGTGGACGGTGAATTCAAGGTGCTCCATGGTGGACTCCTGTTTAGAGCAATTGCCGGCACAAAGCCAGTGGATCGCGAGCGGCCGGGCATGCTCATCTCCCGGCCTGTCCGTGTGATGACAACATCGTCAGCGTAGCTTGAGACGTTGCAGACGCAGCGCATTGCTGATCACCGACACTGAACTCAGACTCATGGCTAAGGCCGCGATCAGCGGCGACAGCAACCAGCCTGTCACCGGGTAGAGCAAGCCTGCTGCGATGGGAATGCCCAGCGCGTTGTAGACGAAGGCAAAGGCCAGGTTCTGTTTCATGTTGGCCACCGTCGCCATGGACAATCTGCGTGCGGTGGCAATGCCGCGCAGATCGCCCTTGACCAGGGTGACTTGCGCACTGTTCATGGCCACGTCGGTGCCTGTGCCCATCGCCACGCCCACATCGGCGCGGGCCAGCGCCGGTGCGTCGTTGATGCCATCGCCTGCCATGGCAACCACACGCCCCTCTTGCTGGAGGCGCTCCACGAGGTGCAGCTTGTCGGCTGGTTTGACCTCTCCATGCACTTCGTCGATGCCCAGGCGTGCGCCGACCGCCTGCGCCGTGGTCTGCCCGTCCCCAGTGGCCATCACGATGCGCATGCCGGCCTCCTTCAGTTCAGCCAGCGCCTCGGGGGTGCTGGACTTGACGGGATCCGACACGGCGAGCAAGCCCGCCAGTCGCCCATCGACGGCCAAGTACATGACGCTGGCGCCTTCCTTGCGCAGCGCTTCCGCCTGAGGCACGAGCGCGTCCACCGATGCACCGATCTGCTGCATCAGCGTGGTGTTGCCCAGGGCCAGACGACGCGCCGCAACGTCGCCGCGCACGCCGATGCCCGTGCCCGATTCAAAGTTCTCAGGCTTGTCCAGCACCAGGCCCTTGTTCCGAGCTGCCCGCACGATGGCATCGGCCAAAGGATGTTCACTGCCTTGATCGAGGCTGGCCGCCAGCCTGAGAACTTCCACTTCATCCCAGCCGGGGGCAGCGACGGCGCGGTCGTAGGCCGGTTTGCCTTCGGTCAGTGTGCCGGTCTTGTCCACGATCAGGGCATTGACCTGGCGCATGTGTTCGATGGCCGCGGCATCCCGAAACAGGACCCCTTGTGTGGCGCCTTTACCGGTCGCCACCATGATGGACATCGGTGTGGCCAAGCCCAGAGCGCATGGGCACGCGATGATCAGCACCGAGACCGCATTGATCAGGCCGTATACCCAGCTGGGCTCAGGGCCGAAAAGCCCCCAGCCGAAGAAAGTCGCCACGGCAATGCCCACCACGGCCATCACAAAGTAGCCCGCCACCACATCGGCCATGCGCTGCATCGGCGCCTTGGAGCGCTGTGCTTGCGCGACCATCTGCACGATCTGGGACAGCATGGTGGCTGAGCCCACATGTTCCGAGCGCATGATCAGGGCGCCGTTGGTATTGAGCGTTGCCCCAATCACCTTGTCACCTGGCCGCTTGCTCACCGGGATGGGCTCGCCGGTCAGCATGGATTCATCCACGGCACTCGTTCCTTCCTCCACGATGCCGTCTACCGGCACCTTCTCGCCGGGCCGCACGCGCAGTCTGTCTCCTACGTGGACGTGTGTCAGCGGGACATCTTCTTCCGTGCCGTCGTCCTTGAGTCGCCGGGCGGTCTTGGGCGCAAGGCCCAGCAGCGACTTGATGGCCGCCGACGTCTGTGAGCGCGCTTTCAGCTCCAGCACCTGACCCAGCAGCGTCAGTGAGATGATGACGGCGGCCGCCTCAAAGTACACCGCCACGCGCCCCATGGCGATGAAGGAGGCCGGAAAGACCCCTGGTGCAACCGTTGCGACCACGCTGTACCAATAGGCGGCGCCCGTGCCCAGACCGATCAAGGTCCACATATTGGGGCTGCGCAGCACCACCGATTGCCAGCCTCGATAGAAGAATGGCCAGCCGCCCCACAGCACGATGGGCGTGGCGAGCACCAGTTCCACCCAGCTCTGCGTGGACATGTTCATCAGGCCCAGATCGTGGCCGAACATCGCCAAGACGAATACCAGCACGGTCAGCGGCAGCGTCCACCAGAACCGTCGCTGGAAATCGCGCAACTCCGGGTTGTCGTCATCCAGATCTGGCAGCATCGGCTCCAGCGTCATGCCGCACTTGGGGCAGTTGCCGGGATGGTCCTGTCGCACCTCTGGGTGCATGGGGCAGGTGTAGACGGTGCCGGCAGGCTGATCGGCTGCGGGAGCTGGTGCAGGAGACGTTGCGGCGACGGGCTGAGTGGGAGCCTCAGCCGAGGCGTATCGAGCAGGATCGGAGAGGAATTTGCTCTTGCATCGGTCGCTGCAAAAGAAGAACATCTTGCCGGCGTAGCTTTCCGTCAGGGCGGTCTTGCGTGAGATGGTCATGCCGCATACGGGGTCCTTCACCTCTTCCTCAGGCTGAGCATTCGGGACGGTGTGCGCATGATGGTGATGCGCATGTTCCTCGCCGTGGTGCTCACCGCTGGGATGCGTGTGCTGGTCCGCGCCCTCGATCGGCGCCTGATGGTGGTGCGGGTGTTGATGATCGTCGTGCGGATCCATCGTTCTCACCAGTCCTTTTTGTTCGGTGTTGAATCCGAATCACTGCTCCGTTGCGAGGGTGTTCCGCCACTGTGGTGATGACCACCATGCCCGTGGCCAAAGAGGTGCATCAAAGGGCAGGCCAGCAAGATCAGGTACGACAGGTTGCCCACGATATGTGCCCAGTGCTCCCGAACCACAAAGAACGCCACGATGACCCCCACCATCGCCAGCGCAATCCCGCCGGGCGATTTGAAGAACGGTGGGCGGCCCATCCCGTTGGGGTGATCATGTTGTGGGTGGTCCATGGCGACTCCTCGTGCTCGGTTGTGCGAATGTGGGCGCGTCAACGCTGGTTCACTGGCCCATACCCATGCCAGGCTTCATGTCGGAGGGGGCCGATGCGCCCATGCCGCCACCCATTCCCTTGTTCATGCCGCTGCCCATCATGCCGTCCTTCATCATGTCGCAGTCGCCTTCCATCATGGTCTTCATGTGGGCGTCCATCGCTTTGAGGCGCTTGGCAGGATCCTTGATGGCCATGATCTTTTGCATTTCCCGGCGGTGCTTGCTCATGTGACCATGCATGCCCGATGCGGGCCTATCTGCGGGGGCGGCCTTGGCCGGTGCCGCCGATGCGGCTTGTTCGGGATGGTGAGCCTTGTGCTCATCTGCTTTGGGCTGGGCCATGGCGCCAGCGGCCATGAGGGACAGCGCCAGGGCGGAGATCAGGTTGCGAGTGAAGGTCATGGCTTTCTCCGATTTGTTTGCAGTGGGAGTTGAACGAGCTGATGTCGTCCGATCAGTTGAGTTCAAGCATAGAGCGGCGTCTCCTTCCCCAACCTGACGCGAAAATTACAAAGCTGTCATCTTCGGGCGGCACCTTCTCCCCCATGACCCTCTTTTGCCGCAGCGCGAGGTGCCAAGGGGGTGAAGCGGGCCTGCTGGGCATCCAGGCCCGGTATCGTCACGGTGACCACCGCTTTGATGTCAGGTGTGGATGCGTAGCGCGCCGTGGCCCGCAGGGCATTGACCCCCTCGGGCTTGAGCGCGGTCGTGACCTTGTTCTGGCCGCTCAGCAGCGTGATGCTGCCCGTGGCGCCTTTGGTCGACACGGGTGTGCCGGCGTGATCGGTCACATAGACCAGAACCGGGTTGTCCCTGGCGGCGGCACTGCCCTTGACGAGGACCAGCTCCAGGTGCTGTGCGCCGGCCATGCGCAGTTGCCCGCCATGTGGCGCCTTCATCGCGTCCAGGGTGGCGTCATCGTGCGCGTAAGCGGCCAGGCTGATGCATGCGCTCAGGGCGCCCGCCAGAGCCAGGATGATGGCGTTCAATCGTTTCATGGTCGTCCTCAGATGGGTCAAGGTGGATGAAGAGGGTCAGAAGGCCTCGCCATCGTGGCTGGCGAGAAGGCGCTCCAGCGCCGGGCGGCCCCACAGCCAGAACATGACGGGGGTCAACACGGTATCGAGCAAGGTCGAGCTGATCAGGCCACCGAAGATGACGACGGCCACGGGGTGCAGGATCTCCTTGCCCGGCGCCGAGGCGGACAACAGCAAGGGAATCAGGGCGAAGGCGGCCACCAGGGCGGTCATCAGCACCGGCGTCAGGCGCTCCAGGGAGCCGCGCACGATCATCGGGATGCCGAAGCGCTCGCCTTCCTGCGTGCACAGGTTGATGTAGTGGCTGATCTTGAGGATGCCGTTTCGGGTGGCAATGCCCGTGAGCGTGATGAAGCCGACCAGGGCCGCCACCGACAGGGGCTGGCCTGACAGCCAGAGCGCGACCACGCTGCCCACCAAGGCCAGCGGGATGTTCCCCATGATGATGGCCGTCAGCACAACCGACTTGTAGCGGCTGTACAGCACCATGAAGATCAAGGCCAGCGACACGGCGGCCAGCGCGGCCATCAACTGCGAGGCCTGCTCCTGCGCCTGGAACTGGCCTTCCAGGGCGGTGAAGTAGCCCTCGGGCAAGGGCTTCGCCGCGATCTCGGCTCGGATGGACTGAACCACTTCAGCCAGATCCCGTCCGTCCGTGTTGGCAGAGATCACGATGCGGCGCCGTGCATTTTCGCGACTGATCTGGTTGGGGCCGTCGCTGTCTTCGATGCGGGCCAGTTGCGACAGCGGCACGCGCCCAGTCGGCGTCTCCACCAGCAGGTTCGACAGCGCGGCCTGATCGCGTTGCGCATCGCTCAGCCGCACCATCAGATCAAAGCGGCGATTGCCCTCGACGACCTGGGTGATGCGCTCGCCTTCGATCATGTCTTGCAGCGTTCGCAGCAGCTTTCCCGGGGCCACACCCAAGCGCGCTGCGGCGTCGTAGTCGATGCGGATCTTGACCTGAGGGATCAGGACCTGCTTCTCAATCTGCAGGTCGGTGACACCCGGGATCTGGCCTAGGCGAGCCTGCATGTCGGCCGCCAGTCCGCGCAGCGTATCAAGGTCATCGCCATAGATCTTCAAGGCAATTTGCGCCCGCACCCCCGACAGCAGGTGATCCAGTCGGTGCGAAATGGGCTGGCCGATGTTGGTCACGGCCGGCAACACCGACAAGCGCGCGCGCAGGTCCGCAATGATGGCTTCGCGTGATCGTTCGGACGGCTTGAGGTCCACGTCGATCTCGGACGAGTGCACTCCCTCGGCGTGCTCGTCCAGCTCGGCGCGCCCGGTTCGCCGCCCCACCTGGATCACTTCCGGCACATTCGCAATGAGCTGCTCCGCCATCACACCGATGCGGTCAGATTCCGCCAGGGAGGTCCCGGGATTGAGCAGCAAGCTGAGGGTCAGCGTGCCTTCATTGAACGGCGGCAGGAAGGCGCGCGGCAGCTTCGTCATCGACACGGCGGCGAGGGCCACCGCCACGGCGGCCACCGCCAGCAAGGCTTTGCCATGCCGGAAGGACCAATGCAGCAATGCCGTGTCCCCGCGTTTGAGCCAGCGAACCAGGGGCGTGTCTCCATGCTCCTTCAGCTGAAGCTTGGGCAGGAGGTAATAGGCCATCACCGGCGTCAGCGTCACCGAGACCACCATGCTGGCCAGAATCGAGACGATGTAGGCCACCCCCAGTGGCGAAAACAGCCGCCCCTCAATGCCAGGCAGCACGAACAGCGGCACGAACACCAGCACGATGATCATCGTGGCGTACACGATGGCCGAACGCACCTCCAGCGTCGCCTTGGCGATCACTTCGAGGGCCGGCCTTGGCTCGGCAAGGGACTGATTGATCTGCAGGCGCCGCAGGACGTTTTCCACCCCCACCACGGCGTCGTCCACCAGCTCGCCAATGGCGATCGCCAGGCCCCCCAGGGTCATCGTGTTGATCGTCAGCCCCAGGTAGTGAAACACCAGGGCGGTGACGAGCAGCGACAGCGGGATGGCCGCCAGCGAGATGACGGTGGTTCGCACATTGAGCAGGAAGAGGAAGAGGACGACGGCCACCAGCACCGCGCCATCGCGCAAGGCCTCTTCAACGTTGCTGACAGAGTGTTCGATGAAGTCCGCCTGTTTGAACAGGAACTTCGGCGCTTCGATGCCCGCCGGCCGCGACTTGGCCAAGGCCTCCATCGCCTTGTCAACCTCGCGGGTGACCGCCACGCTGTCTGCGCTCGGCTGCTTTTGCACCGACATGATCACAGCGGGCTTGCCGTTGTAGCTCGCGTCGCCACGTTTGGTCGCCGCAGCCAGTTGCACATCGGCGACCTGCTTGAGCAACAGCGCTTGGCCATTGCGCGTGCCGATGGCCAGGTTCTGGAGGTCGGTGATGCTGGTGGAGCGGCCGATCTGACGGATCAGGTATTCGCGCCCCTGGCTTTCCAGGAAGCCGCCGCTGGTGTTCGCGCCAAAGTCCTGCAACGCGGCGGTGACCGCCTCCTTGTCGACGCCCAGGGCCTGAAGCTGGTCAGGCCTGATTTGCACCCGGTATTGCCGAACCTCCCCGCCAATGGGGATGACCTGGGCCACTCCGGGAATCGTGAGCAGTCGCGGGCGAATGACCCAGTCCGCGTACTCGCGCACCTGCATCGGACTCACCTTGCTCGGGTCGGCCGGCAGCGCGATCAGCAGGATCTCGCCCATGATGGACGAAATCGGACCCAGCTGCGGCACCACACCGGGCGGGAGTTGGTCGCGCACGAGGTTGAGCCGCTCGCTGACCTGCTGGCGGTTGCGATAGATGTCGCTGCCCCACTCGAACTCGACATTGATGACGGACAGACCAATGCCCGAGACCGAGCGCACACGCGTGACACCCGGCATGCCATTCATGCTGGATTCGATCGGCACAGACACCAGTTGCTCAACCTCTTCGGGCGCCATGCCGCCGGCTTCCGTCATGAGCGTCACGGTGGGCTTGTTCAGATCCGGGAACACGTCCACGGGCATCTGACGCACGGTCCAAAGGCCATAGAGCACGAGCAGCAGCGACGCACCCAGCACGATCAGGCGCTGGCGCAGGCTGCTGTGAATCAGGAGATCAAACATCACGGATCTCCTCGTCAGCGGACCTGGGACAACAGGCTAGCACCGACCGTCACGACGCGGTCACGGTCGTGCAGCCCGGCCGTGATCACCACCCGCGCCGCATCGAGCGGGACCACCTTGACCACGCGTGAGCTGAAGTGTTCGGCGGCCTGATGCACCCACACCGCCACTTCCCCAGCTGGTGTCCGAACCAACGCTTCTCGGGGCAGGGCCATGCCTGTGACCGATTGCGTGGTCTTGGCAATGACTTTGACAGCCTGGCCGACAGCCAGGGGTGCATGGGCCTGTTGGACGCGAAACAGCACCGGCATCGCCTGTTCCCTCAGTTGGGCACTGCCGCCCACCCACTGCAAGCTCACAGAGCCCCCAGGCAAGGCAAGGGATGCGTCGCTCAAGCCTGCCACCTGACGCGGGTCGTACACCAGTGCCTCGACCATCAGACGGGACGGGTCCACCACCTCGAACAGGACCTCTTTCGAGTCCACCACTTGTCCCAGCGTGACGTTGGCTGCGGAGATGACCCCCGATGCAGGCGCGACCAGCGCTTCAGACGCCGACAGGCTTCCTGCGATGGCAGCACGGCGCTTGCGCAAGCCGTCTCGCTCATCGCGCGCCGCCTGGATGTCCTTTTGAGGCACAGCCCCTTCCAACTGATCGTACCGACTGGCCCTGCGTTCGGCCACGGCCAGTTGCGCGTCCAGATCGGCCAATGCAGACACCTGATTGCCCCGCTCCAGCGTGCTCGCCACTGGGCGGAGATAGGCCAGCACCTGGCCCTTGCGGACCCTTTGCCCCAAGGTCGGCAAGCCTTGCGGGCCGCCTTCGATGCGCCCGCCTTGACTGGCTTGTACACGGCCTCCGGCATTGGGGTCACTCAAGACACGCCCATTGAGCTCCACGCCCACGACGTGGGTTTCGTCATGTACCAGCGTGGTCCGCACGCCCAGGCGGTACTGGACCGCCTTGGGCATCCACAGGCTGCCGTCAGGCAGGCGCTGAGCTGCGGTGGGGTTGGCCGCCCCCACGGCCACCGCCTTTTGAGGTGCCGTCGCAGGCGTTGCAGGGGCGGTGCCATGGTCCTCGTCACCATGGGCATGCACCGACGACGCCATCACGCCAGCCAGCAGCATCGCCGCCCCAGCCCGCTTCAGCTTGCGCTGGCAAGCGCCTGTCTGCGCACTGTTCAAACTCGGATGCATGATCGATTGCCTTCTTGATGCTGTGTTCATGGGCGGTGCGCGCGTTGTCTCCGGACGGTCACCGTGAGGAGCCCCAGGGCACTCAACAGCCCTGCCAGCCACCAGATCCAGCTTCGCGATGCCACCGCCCCTTCGCCAGACGCCTTGCCCTGAACCGCTTCCGGTGGCACTTTCAAACGCACGTCCAGCAGATCCGAACCCATCTCAGACGTCACGCTCACCGTGAGGGGGTGGTCGCCTGGCTTGGACAGGGGCGGCGCGGCGATCACGTAGACCCCGGGGGATTGCGCCTTCGCCAAGGTCTTGAAGGAGCCAGACTCGACTTCGACCGTCGCCTTGTCCACCGGCTCATTGGTGTCGAAGCGATTGAGATAGAGCGTCAAGGTGCTCTGGCTGGATTCGGCCACCATCTCGAACAAATCGGTCTGGGCGGTCGCACGCGGAGCGGTCTGCACGACGGCTGGCGCAGGGGGGGGCACATCGTGATCTTCGCCCTCGTGCGCCAAGGCGGCAGTCGCGCTCCAGGCGGTCAAGCAGGCGATGAGGTACACGCGGCATGTCTTGGTCAAGGTTCTCTCCTCTGGCTCATGGGTGTGGCAAGGCGCCCTGGGCTTGCAGCAGCCGCGAGACAGCCAGGTCATGGGCCACGCCTTGGCGCTTGAGTGCGACGGTCGCGTCCCGATGAGCGATGCGCGCTCGCAGATAGGTGGGCAGATCAAACTCCCCCAGCTCAAAGGAACGCCTGGCCAATTCAAGGTTGTCTCGCGTCAAGCGCACTTGTTCTTGCGCGAGGGCCAGTTGGCCTTTGGCTGCGTCCAGTTCACCCTGCGCTCTCGCCCTCGTCAGTGCCACCTGGTTTTGCGCCTGGGTCAGCTCCGACTCACGCTGTGCCACCTCGGCACGCGCTGCGGCGCCCTCTTGCTTCATCCGGTTGTCCGATGAGAGGGGCAGCGTCACCTTGATGCCCACCGCCTGCGCATAGGGCTGCGACATGTCGCTGCGTTCGGTGGTCCAGCGCAGCGCGAACTCTGGCGCGTCCCGACGGCTGGCGTCCACGACGACCAGACGCTCGTGTGCCACGTTGACGCTGGCCTGCGCAGCCCTCACCCACGGATGCGCGTTCAGATCGGCGCCATCGCCGGGCGCCAGCTCCGCAGGCAACTGAGCGGGTGCATCCACGCCGGTCAGCATGCGGTAGCCGCTCTCGGCATCTCTCACGGCGCTGGTGGCATCCACGACTTCAGACTGCGCTGCCAGGCTTTCGGCTTGAGCCAGGTTCCCATCCATTCGAGACAGATCGCCCACCTTGACGCGCCGCTGCACCAGTGCAGTCAACTCCTGCGCGGCCTGAAAACGCGCCTGGGCGAGCGCCTGTGCTTGCCGCGCTGCTGCCACGCGCCACCACGCTTCACGCACCTCCCCTGCCAATTGCCAGCGCCACAGGTCGGCCTGAGCGGTCACCTCGACGCCGGTCGCTGCCGCTTCCTGGAGGCGCGCCCGTCGTTGGCCGGGTAGCCAGACGGGCGTTGACCACTCAATCTCCCAGCTTCGGTTCCCCGCGTTGCTGGCCGCACGGTCATTGACGTGTGCCACAGACAGGGAGGACGGTGCCGGCGTCGGGCTTTCTGCCAACGCCTGCCGAGCCTTCGCCTCATCATGCTTGTACGACAGGGACGCAGCTGGAGGATATCGGCCCCACGCGGCATCCAGTGCCTGACCCAGCGTTTGAGCGTGCACTACCTGGAGATGCGCGGCCCAGAGCAGCAGAGCGATGCCGCCCGGCTTCAAGAGGGATCGTCCGAACACCGACATGTGGTTCCTTTGCTGAGCTTTCCGTCGCATGGAAAACATCATGCAAAGGTGAGCTCTACAGCAGGCTGACCGGCAGATGACAATCATGTAATGTTGCCGTCATGTTCGCGGCACGCTCGCCAAGCCAGACTACAAACTTGGGTGACGTCGGCTCAGTGCGCTTGCACCATGGAGGTCCAATTGAAGCTGTTGGTGGTCGAAGACGAAAGCAAGACCGGAAACTACCTCCGACAAGGATTGGCGGAGGCAGGCTTCGTCGTGGATCTGGCCCACAACGGGCTGGATGGTCACCATCTGGCCATGACCCAGACCTACGACCTGATCATCCTGGATGTGATGCTGCCGGACGTGGATGGCTGGCGCATCATCCAGTCCCTGCGCGATGCGGGCACCCGCACGCCCGTGATGTTCCTGACCGCACGAGACAGCATCGAAGATCGGGTCAAAGGGCTGGAGCTGGGCGCAGACGACTACCTGGTCAAGCCCTTTGCGTTTGCCGAATTGCTTGCGCGCGTGCGCACGCTCTTGCGTCGCGGCAACCTGCCGATGCAGTCGGATCGTTTGCAGGTGGCCGACCTCGTTCTGGATTTGCCCAAACGGCGAGCGTCTCGGGCGGGGCATCGCATCAACCTGACCAGCAAGGAATTCGCCTTGCTGGAACTCCTGGTCCGTCGACGCGGTGAAGTCCTTCCGCGATCGCTGATTGCATCGCAAGTGTGGGACATGAACTTTGACAGCGACACCAACGTCATCGATGTCGCCATCCGACGCCTGCGAGCCAAGATCGATGACGACTACGAGGTCAAATTGATCCACACGGTACGTGGCATGGGCTACAGCATCGAGGCGCCCGATGAGCTTTGACGTCTCGTCGAGCCGCCCCATGTCCATGACGCTGCGGCTGACGCTGCTCATTGGCTTGGCCATTTCCGTGTTGCTGATCGCCCTGGGATGGCGCAATGTCCGCGCGATCGAGCGGCACTTCGTTGAGCAGGATGCCGAGGAGCTGGCCGTTGTCTTCCACGCCCTGCTGCGCGTCCTGGAGGCCATGCCAGACACGGCTCCTGCCGAGGACAAGCGGGCAGCGCTCGCCCGCGCCGTGCAGGGGCACCACGGGATGTACTACTTCGTGGCCGAGGCATCCGGCACACCGATTTTCACCATGCCGGGGCCGAAGCTGGCGCCCCTGACCAAGAGCGAACAGGCCGTTGCCAAGATCGATCCGGACACGCTGCGGGTCTGGCAAGAGGGTGAGGATCGCTACCGAGGCGCCGTCCTCGGCTTGCAAGCCGGAAAGGGACGACGCTATGTGGCCGTCATCGCCACCGGCATGTCGTTCCACGAGCATTTCCTGGGCAGTTTTCGTCAGACGCTGTGGCTCGGCACCATCGCCACGGCGCTGTTGGCCATCCTGGTCAGTTGGTTGGCTGTACGCAAAGGCTTGAGGCCGCTTTCGGACATGAGCCAACGGATCAGCCACATTTCGGCCAACGAACTGCATGTCCGCTTGGAGCCCCAACGGGTGCCTGTCGAACTGGAGGGCCTGACACAGTCTTTCAACGCCATGTTGGAGCGGGTGGGGCAGGATTTCCGCCGCCTGAGCAATTTTTCGGCGGATATCGCGCACGAACTCCGAACGCCGCTCACCAACCTCATCACCCAGACCCAGGTTTTGCTCAGTCAGCCGCGAGATGCCGACGCCTACAAGGAAGTCCACTACGCGAACCTGGAAGAATTCGAGCGCATGGCCAAGATGATTGGCGACATGCTGTACCTGGCGCAAACCGACAACCGGCTCATCAAGCCAGAGTGGTCTGAGGTCGACCTGAACCAGGAAGTCGATGACCTCATGGAGTATTTCGAGCCCTGGGCAGATGAGCGCCAGGTGCCCTTGCGTCGCGAGGGGCGGATTGGCGCGGTGTTCGGTGATCGACTCATGTTGCGTCGCGCACTCAGCAATCTGCTCGCCAATGCCATTCGCCATACGCAGGCTGGTAAGGCGGTGACGGTTCGGCTCCACGAAGCGGGAGCGCTCGTCCACATCCGCGTTGAAAACCCCGGTGCGCCCATCGATCCCTTGCACCTGCCACACCTGTTCGACCGCTTCTATCGCGTGGACCCGTCGCGCCAGCGCAATGGAGACGGCGCCGGTCTCGGTTTGGCCATCGTCAAGTCGATCATCGAAGCGCACGCGGGCACCGTGTCGGTGTCATGCTCGGACGGCACGATTGCGTTTGATGTCGCTTTGAGCAGCACCCTTCCTTAACGGCCGACTTGCGCTTGGAACCGGTCATTCATGTTGCCGTGGTTTCGTAGTGTCAATGACCGCTAAGGCGATCGTGGCGTGCGTTGGGCAGCCGGGGCCGAAGGACCGCAGGCCACCTTCCTGCTGAGGGTCAGCGGGGACTCCATGCGTGACGCCGGCATCTTCGATGGCGACATGCTGGTGGTCAACAAGGCACTCAAGCCACGTCACGGTCAGATCGTGGTGGCGGTGGTCGATGGTGAGTTCACCGTCAAACAGCTGTACCAGCGTGCGGGTCGTGTGAAGCTGCGCGCGGCCAATGCCACTTACCCCGACATCACGCCCAGGGAGGGCCAGACCCTGGAGGTGTGGGGTGGCCAAGCTTGGCCTGCTGGATTACGTCGCTGATCTGGCCGCCCTGGTGGACTCGCTCGACAGCCCGCCTATCGTCGTTGGCCACTCGGTTGGGGCACTGCTGGCGCAACTGCTTGGCGCGCGTCGACAGACCAAGGGGCTGGTGCTGTTGGGGCCCGCGCCGACTGCCGGCATGTTCAGTCTGTACCCCTCGGCCGTTCGCCTTTGGGCGCGTTATCTGCCGCAGTGGTTAATGAGCAAGCCTATGTATCCAGTTTCATGGGGCCCTTGGCAGAAACTCATCTGCAACGCCCAACCGGAGGAAATCGCAACGTCCTACTACGCGACTCTATGTGCGGAGTCCGGCACGGCCTATCGCGAGATGGTCCTCTGGTTCCTCGACCCCAAGCAGGCTTCTCGCATGGATCACGCAGCGGTCAAAGCACCTGTCCTGGTTGTTGGGGGATCGGAAGACAAATGCACGCCGCCAGGCATGTGCCGTGCGACGGCCAAGAACTATGGCAAGAGTGCGAGCTATGTTGAATTGAAAGGCTCGGATCACATGATGACGGTGGGCAGATTCATGCCGTCGACACTTGCCGCAATAGATGAATGGGCAGGAAAGCATGACCTGTTGCCGAAGGGCTCTCGACACTTGGCCGCGTGATGTGATGTAGAGCGAAAGGACTTTTTTCGCCGAGCTCTGCAAGCTGGTCTGTCTGCGTAACTTCAAACTGAACTGGCCGCTGGTTCTTGTGCTGCATGACGATGGCGCTCGTCGCCATTTGGTCGCTGTGGCAGACATCCCTTACCGGTACTTCAGTGTGTCAGTGAACAGCTTGATCACCCGGTCTTGGGTGCTGCGTTCGGGTTTGTTGATGCTGCTGCTCATGCTGCCCTCCCTGGGCGTGGCTCAGTCGTCTTCCAGAGGCAGCAGCCCCTGGGGTGGCGCCGGTGGCCATTGGCCTGCCTGGCTGCGTTTTTCATACCAGCGGTGCATGGCGGCGTCTTCTACCGCGTATTCACCTCGGGCTGATTTCCACACCAGGGCGGGCATGCGCTGGCGCAAGGCCTCCAGGGCGCGTTGCGCCTGGGCGCTGTTCACGGGGTGGCTGGTTTTGTCACGGTAAAAGCGCAAGGCCTCGGCGTCGTAAGGGCGAAATCGCGGACCTTGCTCCAACATGCGCCACAGCACGGCTTGCTCGGTCGGCTTGAGGCCCAAGTAGTCAGATTCCATCTGCGCCTCGTCTTGTGCTTGCTGTTGCTGCGCGGCTTCCAGCAAGGCAGGCTCAAAGCGCCCCGTCAGGTCAGCCAGAGGGCTGAGCACCTGGCCCAGTGCAGCCATGAAAAACTGGGGACGGTGGCCGAACACATCAAAGGCTTGTTGCAGTTGGGCTTGATCCACCGGCTTGAGGTCAGGCCGTTGCGCTTCGATGAGCGCCGCCACATGGGCGATGAAGTCGGGCCCCAGGTGCGGCATGCGCTGAATCTGCGAGCCATAAAACGGCGCGCCCGCCGTGTTGACCAAGCGCAGCAGCTTGTCGCGGTCTGAGCCCGACATCACCAGCATCAGGTTGACTCGGCCAGGTTGGTTGAGCTGGTCTCGGGCCGATTTCAGGGCAGTCATGGCTGCTTCACCGGCCTCGCTGGTGAGCGCGTGCTGGGCTTCGTCAATGATCAGCGCCACGGGCTGGCCCGCGTGCTCGTGCAACAGGCGCAAGGCATCAGTCAAGGTCAAGCCATCAACCTTGCCAATTTTGCTGGTGTCTACCTCTAGCCCACCCAGCTTGACCTTGTCCAGCCCGGCCTTGCGGGCGGTGCGCGCCACCAGGCCGAGCTGCGGCGCCAGTGCGCGGGCAATGGCTTCGGAAATGAGTGCGCCAGGATCGCGCCGGGCATCGGCCCACAGATCCACATACACCACCACCACGCCAGCGGCATGCAAAGCGGGGCGCAAATCGCCTTGCAAGAAGGTGGATTTGCCCGTGCGGCGCGGCGCGGCCAGGAACAGGCCATTGTGGGCGTCGCCCAGCAGCGCCCGGCCTTGCAGTGCGGCGACCAGTTCCTGTGCCAGGGCGGTGCGGGGGAAGGCGATCATGCCGGATTATTGGAAATTATTGCGCTGGCGATAATTTATCGAAATCAGAATAAAAGTCAATAAACTGGGGCTGGTTGCGCGGCGCTTCATGAGCGCTGAGGGGCGTCGTTGCCCATTTTTGCAGCATCGCTGAGGTTGTGGGCTGCATCGCTGCTCAAATTTGCAGCACGCATGAGGCTTTGGGGTTCAGCCGTGCCCCTTGGGGGTTCAACGGTGCGCCGTTAAGCTCCACCGCTGCACCTCAAAGGGGCAACGGTGGAGCTCACAAGCTCAGGCGCTGAGCTCAATGCGCCAAATGTTCAGCACCGTGCTCGCCGTGGGTATTGGCTGCCCCGGCGAGGTCTGTGAGCAGGCCCGGATCGAGCATGCCGAAGATCATGGCCACGTGGGCCACCACCAAAAAGGCAGCTACGCAGGCAGCGTGCCACCACAGGCGGCGTTCGGGGGCCCAGTGGCGGCCCAGCAGGCGGGCATCGAGCAGGGCCATGGTGAGCAAAGGCCCCAGGCCGGCGAGATAGGCGCCAACGGCGATCACGTCGGCGGGGCCGCGCCACAGCCCGTCGCGGGTGATGGGGATCACTGCCGTGTGCAGCAGGTAGCCAAACACGCCCGCAAAGTAGAGCCCGCCCAGCACGCTGGCGCCACGGTTGATGGCCACCAGCAGCCCGCCCGTAGCACGGTGGTAGAGCACAAAGAGTTCGGTGATGGCCACGGTTTCGGCCAGCACCACCGGCACGGCCATGAAGAGCAGCAGGTTCCAGGGCTGGTTGTCGGCCAGCAGTTGCATGTAATGGGTCATGTTCATGATGTTGTTTCCTATCGTCTCTGACGTGTGTGAGGTTGGCCTTGCGCACGCGCTCACGCCCACGCGGCGGGCGTGCACAAACCAACAAGGGGATGAGGTGGGTGCAGCGCGAAGGTGCACCCGATCAGACACCCGATCAGACGATGGGCGGCGGGGTGTCGGGCGCCCGCTGCTGGCCCAGCGTGCCACGCGGGTGGGTGGCAATCAGGGTGTGCTCACGTGCATCGGCAGGTAGCGGTGCCATGCCGGGCACGGGCAGGCCGCAAGGGCAGTGGCAGGCGGCGCAGCCGTCGGTGGTGTGCGCTGCTGCGCGCGCGGCCTGGGGTGTTTGCAGCAGCTCGTGCTGGCGCGCCTCGGTGGCATCCCCTTGCAGGTGGTGCGCACAAGCGAGCTGGGCCGAGGTGGATGGCGCCTGGGCGCTGGCAGGCAAAACAAAAAAGCCAGCCAGGCCAACACTCAAGGCCAGCACGATGGCGCCAATGAGTGCCCCCCACCGCACGCACGCCAAAACCCACGCGCCGCCCCACGCCAAGCGAGCGCGCTCGATCAGGCCGAGGGTGAGTGGGTGATGCATGAGATGGGGTGAGATCGACATCCGTCGCTCAGGATTTGTACTTCGGATTGAACGTGAAGCGCGGAATGCGCAGATCCACGCTCGGGTCTTTGCGCATTGGGTTAATCAGGGTGCGCCAAGAGCAGGTGATGGTTGGGTTGCTGCCATTGGCGTTGATGCGCGCGTGATTCATGTCGCCATCAAAAGCCCACAGCCCTTTGGGATCGCCAACCGGAGCGATGTAGACGCTGATGATGTGATCGGCGGCCTGACCATCCGGAAACTCAAAACGGGCATTGGCCGTTACCCACGCCACAGAACCCGCACCGCGCTCCCACCCCCATTCGCCTTGAGTGAAAGAAACCGCACGAGGCTTGCGTTTGAGCTTGGGATCGTCATCGTCTTCAAAAGCATCTGCTCTGGCCTTGCATGTATGGGCACCGATGTGTTTGAGCAACGCCGGCAAAAAGGCATCCAGATCGATCTCGGCTGCCTGCACCTCAGAAACCATGGTGAGCAGGCCCATTGAGACGGTCATCACACATCGCACAGCTGCGGCACGAAATGTCTGCGTCATGTCGGGTGGTCTTTCAGTATGGTTTCATGCTGGCACCGGGCAGGTTCACCTGCTGATCGGGCTTGTCGGGGTTAAAGATCAGCACACGCTCAACCTGCTGGGTTTCAAGAAACGGCGTGGGCAGCCCCCATGTTTTAACCCCCAATCGGCCCTGTGCAGCTTCGGCTATGCCCACGATGTTGCGCATTTGTGCCGGTGTGATGGGTTCGATAACAACCCAGCCGGTTGAACTTTCAACGGGATAGCTGAATTGCCGCGTGCCCCGAGAGGCAAAGTAATCGGGCTGCAGATCGACACCCGTTTTCTCACGTGCTTGCTGCACCCACACATGCGTAGGGTGGCTCACACGCACCGAGCGCACGGCCAGGTTGGCGCCCCCCAGCCAATCACCCGAAACGGGAAGCTTCAAGCGGCCAGATATCGCCCCGTTTTTGTCAAAGGATTCGTAGGTTTCGCTGGTGCCGCCCAGGCTCTTGTAACGCTTGATGTAGCGTGTATTAAAGCCACACTCCAGCATCGGCGGCGGCGGCGCGTTCTTGGCGCTACGCAGCCAGGGGCGGATTTTTTCGGCGCTTTGGCTTGCCTGGGCTTCTTTCAGGTCGCGCTGCATCGCATCTTTGCGCGCCTCTTTCATCAATTGCTCCTGGGCATAGAGGGCGAGTTGGTCGTATTTCTGCTCACCCTTGAGCACCATGTGGCGGTGCACGCTCAGGTAGTCCGACATAAAGGTTTCGAGCGCCGCGGTATCGCACTGCGCAGCATTGGGTTGGCTGCGCTGGGCCAAGCGTTGCTGCAGCGGGTGCGCATCGGGTTTATCGCCCTGCCACTGGGTTACGAAGAGTTTGATGCGATCCAGTGTTTGGGGCGCCCCGTTGTCGGCCAAATAAGCCAACGAAGCCTTGGCGCGGGCGCTGCCCCGGGCATCAGCCTCTAGCAATGCCGTCAGCAGCGCAGCACCCAGTGAATCAGGCGCAAGGGCATCTGGGCCAGCCAGCGCTTCTAGGATGTTGCGGTCACGATCTTCTTCGTAGCGAGGTTCCCAGTTGTTCGGCCTGTTTTTGTCGCGGCGGCCATCTTCTAAGCCATGGGTGATGCGCAAATGCTCAGCCGCCAGAGGGTAGCCTTGGGCATCACCCGCCACGGCCCAGCCGTCGCCCTGCGCCACGCCACCTTGGCAGTTGTGCATGAAGCGCCATGTGCTGACAGCGTTGCGATAGAGGTTGGCAATTTGCGCTTTGCAGCCGTGCGTATCGGTAACCGTGTTGTAGCGTCTGTTGAATTCGCGTTCGTTGAATGCCCGCAATTGCTCGGTGGGGCTCATTTTTTTTAGGTCTTCGGGTTTGGGCGGCTTCGCAACAGAAGATGTTTTAACCGCTGTCGCTGAGGTTTTTTGCTCTGGCGCCCCATTTGAAATGGATCTGTCTTGTTTGGGCGCCGTGGCTTGGCAAGACGCCAAAACCGCAGCCGCAATAACGCCGCTCAAAAAACCCATTGTGCGCAGTGACTTCATTTTCGAAACTCCACCAATTCGTCGTTTTTGAAAATTCTAGAGACTCTTTTTGAGCCATTGTTGAGGCGACAGCCCCGTCCAGCGTTTGAAAGCGCGCGTGAACGCGCTTTGCTCTGAGTAGCCCAGCAGCAGCCCAACTTCGGCGAGGGTCAGGCGGCGGTCGCGCAGGTGCATTTCGGCCACTTGCTGCAAGGCGGCTTCGCGCAGATGGCGGTAGCTGTGGCCTTGCGCGGCCAAGCGGCGATAGAGCACGCGCGGCGAGAGCTGCAGCTCGCGGGCCACGTGGTTGAGCTCGGGCATGCCGTGTGGCGCCAAATGAGCGATTGCGCGGCGCGTGGCTTCGGCCAGATCCCCGGCCTGGGGCAGTTGGGCCAGCGCGGCATCAACTTTTTGCTCCATCAGACGGCGCAGCAGCGGATCGGGCTGCGCCAGCGGGGTTTGCAAGCTGCTCAGGGGGATGATCAGGCGCGTTACGGCCTGATCAAAGCGCACGGGGCAGCCATAAAAATCGGCGTAGGGCTGCACGTGGCGCGGCTTGGGGTTGACGAAATCAACGCGCGTGAGGGGCAGGCGCTGGCCACAGAGCTCGCGCCCGAGTTTGACGATGGCGGTGATGCCGGTTTCGTCAAACAGCGCGCCGGGCCGGCCCTGGGTGATGCCCCAGCGCAGCTCGACAGCGCCATCGCTCACATGGTGTTCAACGGGGTTGATATCGTGAATGAGCCGGTGGTAGCGCTCGATGCGCAACAAGGCGGCGCCAAGATCGTCGCAGGCTTGCAGCACATAGCCCAGGGCACCAAGGTGCTCGGTGCGGATGGTTTGGCCCAGATGCAGGCCCAGCAGGGGATCATTGAGCCGCTGGGCAGCCCACAGCAGCGCCTGGCAAAACGCTTCGGCCGGGTAGCGCCCCAATTCGCCGGGCTCGATGTTTTCGATGTCGGGGGGGATCAGGCCATGGGGTTCGAGCCCCTGCTCGCGCACGTAACGCAGCAGCAGGTGCACGAGGGTCAGCGGCACGACACCCGGCACGGCATCGCGCACGCTCAGGCGCTGCAGATCGGGCGACGGCGAAGGTGGTGGCGCGGGTGATGCAGACGACAGCATGGTCGAAATTGTCAAAGGCCCGGTTGTTACGGTCAAGACCGCACAGACCCGACCTCTCTAAGCTGCGCGCCGGGCTGTCGATGGTTGAGAGCCTGCAAGGAGATGCGGTTTGGAGTTCGACTACATCATCGTGGGCGCGGGTTCGGCGGGCTGTGTGCTGGCGGATCGCCTGAGCGCCAATGGCCACCACCGCGTGGCGCTGATCGAGGCGGGGGGCAGCGATGATTCGCCGCTGATTCGCGCGCCGTTGGGTCTGGCCGTTCTGGTGCCAGGCAAGCGCTACAACTGGCACTTTCATACCGAGCCTCAGGCCGAGCTGGGACAGCGGCGGCTGTTTTGGCCGCGCGGCAAGGTGCTGGGCGGCAGCAGCTCGATCAACGCGATGCTCTATACGCGCGGCCACCCGAGTGATTACGACGATTGGGCGGCGTTGGGCAATGCGGGTTGGTCGCATGCCGAGGTGTTGCCCTACTTTCGTCGCGCCGAGCGGCAGCAGCATGGTGCCTGTGAGCAGCATGGCGATGCCGGCCCGCTGCATGTGTGTGATTTGGGGCACCTGAACGCCGTATCACCCGCCGCGTTTGAGGCGGGCCTGCAGGCGGGGTGCTCTGCCACCCAAGATTTCAACGGCGTTGAGCAAGAGGGCTGGGGCTACTACCAGATGACGCGGCAAGATGGCCAACGCTGCAGCACGGCGCGGGCGTATCTCAAGCCGGCGCTGCAGCGATCCAACCTGACGGTGTTTGAGCGCACGCACACGCTGCGTATCGTGTTGCAGCAGCGGCGTGCCACGGGTATCGAGGTGTTGTGCCATGGCCAACGGCGCACGCTCACTGCACGGCGCGAGGTGATCCTCAGCGCCGGTGCCATCGGCTCGCCGCAGTTGTTGATGGTGTCGGGCATCGGCGCCGGGCGTGAGCTGCATGCCGCCGGGGTGCAACCGCTGCACGAGTTGCCGGGGGTGGGCAAGCATTTGCTCGATCATCTCGATGTGATGGTGCAGCACCGCTGTGCCTCGCACCGCACGCATGGCATCGGGCCGGCCATGGTGCCGCGCCTGCTCAAGGGGTTGTGGGATTACAACGTGCACCGCACCGGCATGCTGTGCAATGGGCCGGTTGAGGTGGGCGGTTTTTTAAAAACCGACCCGACCCTGCCGCGCCCGGATGTGCAGTTGCAGTTCATTCCGGCCTATATGCGCGAGCATGGGCGCGAGCAGGTGTGGGGCTATGGCATGACGCTGCATGTGTGCCAGTTGCGCCCCTGGAGCGAAGGCTACATCGGGCTGGCTTCGCCACATGCCACCGATGCGCCTGTGATTCAGCCACGCTATCTGAGCGATCCGCGCGATCTGCCGGTGATGGTGGCGGGGGTGCGCTTGTGCCGCAAGATTTTGTCGATGCCCGCACTCGATGCCCACCGTGGCGCCGAGGTGTGGCCGGGCGAGGCCAGGCAAGCCGATGCGGCTCTGGCCGATTACATCCGCCAGCGCGCCGAAACGATCTACCACCCGGTGGGCACCTGCAAGATGGGCAACGATGCGCTGGCGGTGGTTGATGCGCGGCTGCGCGTGCATGGCCTGAGCGGGCTGCGGGTGGTTGATGCGTCGATCATGCCCACGCTGGTGGGCGGCAACACCAACGCCCCCACGGTGATGGTGGCCGAAAAGGCCGCCGATTTGATGCTTGAAGAGGCCCGATGATGATGTCCACCACCCGCCCTTTCATCCGCTGGCCACATGGCCGCCCACGCTGCGTTTTCATCAGTGGTGGTGGCAGTGGCATCGGTCGAGAGTTTGCGCTGCACCTGGCCCACGAGGGGGCCAGCGTGGCGGTGTTCAACCGCTCAAGTACCGATGATCTGATCGCCGAGATGCGCGCCTGCGCCCGCGATGCCGGGCAACGTTTTGCGGCCTATCGCGCTGATGTGGCCGACGACGCCGCGCTGCAATCCGCCATTGATCAGGCGGTGCGCGATCTCGGCAGGCCTGATCTGGCAATCAACTCGGCGGGCATCCAGGCTGCAGCGCCATTCGATACCCTGAGCGCCACAGATTTCAGGCGTGTGATCGACACCAATCTCATTGGCTCGCGCAACTTTGCTGCCGCCGTGCTGCCGCACCTCGGGCCGGGCGCGCATCTGGTGTTCGTGGCCTCGCTGGCGGGCCTGCTGGGCAACTACGCCTACGCGGCTTATTGCGCCTCGAAATACGGCGTGGTTGGCTTGGCCGAGGTGCTACGCATCGAGCTCAAGCCGCGCGGCATCGATGTGAGCGTGTGCTGTCCGGGCGAGCTGCCGACACCGCTGGTTGAGCGCGAGCGCCAAACGCTGCACCCGGTATCTGCTGCGCTCAAGGATGTGGTGGGCACGCTGCCCCTCGTGCCGGCCTGCAATGAGATGCTGCGCCGCATGGCCCGGCGCCAGTTTGTGATCGTGCCGGGCGCGATGCCCAGGTTGTCGGCCTGGAACGCCCGCCACTTGCCCGCGCTGATGCACCTGATCAGCGACACCGTTACGCGGCGCGTGCTGGCGCGTCTGCGCAAATAAAACAAAAACGCAAAAAACAAAACCACAAAAGTGAGGTGCGCAATGTTTGGGGCTTTTTTGGTTACGGGCGGTGGCGGTTTTTTGGGGCGCCATCTGGTAGATCAACTGCTGGCACACCACCCGCAAGCGCAGATCCGCGTGCTTGCCCTGCCCAACGAGCGCACACCGCCCGCATGGCAGGGCCGCGTCACGGTGATCAGGGGCGATATCACGGCGGCACACGATGTGGATGAGGCCGTGCGCGGCTGCACAACGGTGTTCCATCTGGCCGCGCTGGTGGGCGACGGCGCCAGCTACGACGCTCACGAGCGCATCACCGTGGGCGGCACGGCGCACGTGTTGCGGGCGGCAGGCGCCCAGGGCGCGCGCGTTGTGCTCACCACCAGCATCTGCGCCTATGGCGATGCCATCCAGCGCGGCGTCTGCCCCGAAGACACCCCCCCGGGGCGTTTTCAGGGGCCCTACAGCCGCGCCAAACAAGGGCAAGAGGCTCTGGCGTGGCAATTCAAGCGCGAAGGTGGCCGCGTGGTGATCGTGCGTCCGGCCAACATCATCGGCCCAGGCTGCGGGCCGTGGCTCAACGATGCGGCACAGGCGCTGCGTCGCGGCCTGCCCGTGTTGATCAGCGCTGGGCTCGGCAACGCAGCACTCGCGGGGGTTGATAACGTGGCCAGCTTTTTGAGGATGGCCGCTCAGCACCCCGAGGCCGAGGGGCGCGCCTTCAATGTCCACGACGATCTGCCGCAGCGCTGGTGCGATTACTTCGAGGATCTGGCCCGGCTGCTGGGCACATCGGCGCCGCGCTCGGTGCCGCGCAGCGTGGCTTATGCAGCGGCGCGTTTGAGCGAGCCTGTGTTTCGCGCCTGGCTGCCCCGCCACCGCCCGCCCGTCACCCGCGAAGCGCTCAACCTTATCGCGTGGGATAACCGCTTTCCAACCACCGCAGCGCGATCGCTGGGGTGGATGCCGCACGTGAGCTATGCGCAAACCTTGCGCGCCATCGGTGCAGATATTCAGGCGCGCAAACTGTAGTGCGCCGCCTGAGCCGACGGCCCCGACTCACCAAAACCCCAGATCCGGTAAACCCAGAAACCTTCCTCTTGGGCGATGCGGCGGCGCAGCTCTTCGGGCGAAAAGCCGGTGATGCGGCGGGTTTGGCGGCACAGGTGCGATTGATCGGCAAAGCCCGCGCCACAAGCCACATCGCCCCAATTAACATCGCCGGCCTCTTGCGCGAGCACCACATCAAAAAACGCCCGTTCAAGCCGGCCATAGCCACGCAGCTCGCGCAGCGGCTGGCCCGTCCACTGCTTGATGCGGCGCTCGATCTGGCGCAGGCTGCGCCCCAGGCCCGAGTTGGCCGCACGCAGCGCCAAACCATCAGACCAATCTTCGAGCACATGTGCAGCCCGTGTGCGCCCGGGCCGCACCGCCTGCCAGCGGGGCTCAAGAAAGCGCTCAATGCAGGCAATGCGCTGCTCATCGTGCGCCAGCTCAAACAGGCTATCGCACAGAGCGAGCCACTCGGCATCAAGCACATCGCGGGCATCCACGATGGTGTCGATCAGGCTGTTCACATTGATGCCTGTGAGCAAGGCCACTGCATCGGGCATCAGGCCCAGCATCAAGCAATGCACCGGGCCAGGGTTGCTCGACACCAGCGGGCGGGTCTGCGGGCCGCACAGCACCAGCCGGCCCGGCATCGGCAGCGCGGAGCCATGCGGCGTGCCATCGGCAGCAAATGTGCGCAGCTGGGCCGTGCCCGTAAAAAACCAAGACAGCGTGCAATGCGGAATCGCCGGAAAGTAGTTCACGCGCTGTTCGCTGGGCAGCGCCACGGCTCGCGTGTCACGCACCACAAATCCCCGCATGCAATGCGCCAGCGACATGCGCGGCAACCACAACCGCGCGGTGCCAACGCTGGGCCCGTGCGGCGCGGCAACCGGCTCGACAGCAGGGGCGGTGGCGTGCAACATAAGTGCCAAGTGTAGAAAAAAACGAGGGGCAGCCCTGGGCCCGCCGTGTCGCAAACGTTCAATACCGCGCTGGCATGCATGGCTAGCATCGCGGCGCGCTGGCCCGATCCCTGATTCGCCCGTGCACCATCCACCTCAAACCATCATGACGACAACCGCTTCATCTTCAACTTCTGCGCTGTTCGAGCTCTCGGGCATCGAGCGCGAATTCACGCTGGGCCAAACCCTGATCCGCGCACTTCGCGGCATTGATCTCACCATCGGGCGCGGCGAATTCGTTGCGATCTGGGGGCCTTCTGGCAGTGGCAAATCCACCTTGCTCAACCTGCTGGGCCTGATCGATGCCCCCACGCGCGGACGCATTGTTTTTGATGGCGAAGAGGTGCGAGCGCTGTCGGACAACGCGCTGTCTGATCGCCGCAACCACAAAGTGGGCTACGTGTTTCAGAGCTTCAACCTGGTGCCGGTGCTCACCGCACTCGAAAACGTGATGCTGCCGCTGCAAATTCAGGGCGTGCCCTCAGCGCAAGCGCAGCAACGCGCGCGCGCATGGCTAGGCAAAGTGGGGCTGTCGGCGTTCGAGAGTTTTCGGCCCGATCGGCTCTCGGGCGGACAACGCCAGCGTGTGGCCATCGCCCGCGCACTGGCCGGCGAGCCGCGGCTGCTGATCGCCGATGAGCCCACCGCCAATCTCGACTCGCGCACCAGCCATGAGGTGATTGATTTGATTGAGCAACTCAACCACGAAACCGGCGTTACCTGCATCTTCACCACACACGATCCGCGCCTGCTGGGCCGCGTGCCCCGCCAGCTGAGGCTCGAAGACGGCCTGATCTCCGAAGACCGCTACCAAGACGTGCGCGAGGTGCTGGCATGAGCATCACCGCAAGCACCCTGAGCATGGCGTGGCGCAACCTGTGGCGCAACCGCCGACGCAGCCTGGTAACACTGGGCAGCCTGGCTTTTGGCTTTGCAGCGGTGTCGATCTTTGCGGGCTACACGCACGCAAGCTACACCGTGCTGGCCAACTCGGCGATTCATGCCGAAACGGTGGGCCACCTCACCATCAACCGCAACGGCTGGGTTACCGAAGGCAAACTGCACCCCTCGCGCTACATGCTCAAGGCCAACGAGATCGAGCAGATCACGCGCATCGTGAGCGAAACGCTGCCTGGCACGCATGTGATCCCGCGCATGACGGCCTCGGGCCTGCTCTCCAACGGGCGCACCAGCACCATCTTTGTGGCATTCGGCATCCACCCGGCGGATCAGCTGATCTTGCGCGGGCCGTTCCGCGATGCCCCCGGCGCCCTCGATCCCAAGCGCGCAGCGGGCGTGTCGCTCTCGCAAGGGCTGGCCGACATCCTCGGGCTGCATGTGAGCGACAGCGCCTCGGTGCTGTCGAGCACCATCCACGGGCAAGCCAACGCTGCCGATATCGACATCACCGGCACGGTCAACACTGGCAACGTGGCCACCAACGACAAGCTCGCGATCATGCCGCTCGATCTCGTGCGCGATCTGATGGATGCCAAGGGCCGCGCCGAGGTGCTGACGCTGCTGCTGCCATCGGCACGCCCGCCTTCGGCCAACCTCGACATCACGCAACAGTTGCTGCTCGCCTACGAACAAAAATCGCCCAGCGAAGACGAATCGAACGCGATGCGCGATGCGCTCAACGCCAAGTTCAAGGCTGCCGGGCTCGATGTGCAAGTGCGCACCTGGCAAGACATGTCGATGTTTTATCGGCAGGTTAAAACGCTTTACGACATGATTTTTGCGCTGATGCTGTCGGTGGTGCTGGCCATCGTGGTGCTCTCGATCTTCAACGCGATGAGCATGGCGGTGGTTGAGCGCACGCGCGAAATCGGCACCCTGCGCGCCATCGGATTGCGCCGCTGGGGTGTGATCCGCCTGTTTGTGCTCGAAGCCGTGATGCTGGTGGTGGTGGGTTCGCTCGCCGGGCTGGCGCTCACGGGCGTGGTGCGCTGGGGGGTAAATGCAGCAGACTTCCGCTACGTGCCGCCCGCCAGCACACTGGCCGTGCCGCTCTACATCGGCTTCGATGTCGCACGCACCGCCATCGTGGCGCTGGTGCTTGCCGCGCTGGCCATCGTGGCTGCCTTTTTGCCCGCACGCCGCGCCGCACGCAACCTCATCATCGAATCACTCGGACACGTATAAAACCGTATGAACCGCATCAACACCGCAGCCACATCTGCCCCACAACCCCGCTCCAGCCAACGCATGGCGGCCCTCGCGCTGGCCGCTGTATTGGGCGTTGCCCTGAGCGCCGCACCCCGCGCCGTGCAAGCCGAGCCCGATGCACAAGCGCTGGTGCGCAGCGCCGATCAGGCCCGAGGCGGCGGCCTGCCCGGCCTCGTGTGGGAGGTGCATCTCGTCAACACCGGCAGCACCATCGACGAACAACCCGACGAGCGCATCCGCGTGATGGCCACCGCCACATCGAGCCTGGCCGAAGTGCTCGATCCACCCAATGTCAAAGGCTCAAAGATGCTGCAGGTCGACCGCAATATGTGGATGACCAAACCGGGCCTCAAAAAGCCCGTAGCCATCTCGCCGCGTCAACGCTTGAGCGGGCAAGCGGCCATCGGCGACATTGCCGCCACCAACTACGCCAAAGATTACGACGCTAAATATCTGCGCGACGAAACCATCAACGGCACCCCCTGCCATGTGCTCGAACTCACGGCCACCTCGCGGCAAGCCACCTACGACCGCATCATCTATTGGGTGGCCGCGCAAAAAGGTGTGGCGGTCAAAGCCGACTTTCTCTCGCTCTCGGGCAAAAAAATGAAGTCGGCTGATTTTGATTACGACGCGCGCATCATCATCAATGGCCGCACCATCCCCTTTGTGAGCCGCATGCAGATCAGCGATGCCCTAACCGACGCAAAAACCACCATGAGCTACAGCAAGATCGTCGTCAAAGCCGTGCCCGCTGCCGAGTTTGATGTTGCCAACCTGCGATGACGCACCGCCCTTCGCGGCCCGCAGCCATGCTGATTGCCGCGCGGCGGTTGGGCATGCTTGCCGGCCTCATGGCCGCCAGTGCCACCGCCTGGGCTGACGCCCCCGCCGACGAGCCTCCCGAGGTGCGCACCAGCGCCTCGCTCGACACCTGGCTCTACGGCTCACAAACCGAGTTGTATGCCGACAGCCTGCTCAACCCCGGCAACCGCCTGCTGCGTGTGCCAGCCAATCAGGCCAACGCCGAAGCCCGGTTGAGTTTGCGCGCCACGCTGGATTCGCTCGATGCCGTGATCGACACCCGCGCCTGGGCCCAGCGCGATTGGCTCGGGCCACACAGCGATGCGCGCGTGCCCGAACGCACGCAAAACCACAGCCAGATCAACCTCACCCAAGGCTTTGCACGCATCAAACACGAGGCCGACACTTTTGTGGCCGGGCGCGAGTTGCTCACCTGGGGGCCGGGCACGTTCCGCTCACCCAGCAATCCGTTTTATTTCGATGCAGGGCGCACCCAACCGTTGGCCGCCACACCGGGCATCGATCTGTTGCGGTTCACGCGCGGCATCGGCCCGTGGCGCGCCACGCTGGGCAACGTCTTTGCCACCTCAGAGATCACGCCGGCCATCCGCATGCCGCACACGCGCTTTCTCAAAGTCGACCACCAGGGCGACAGCCATCTCATCAGCCTCAACGTGGCGCTGCGCGATCACGAACCCGGCTTCGTCGGCGCCTTTGCGCAGCTCACGCCCGACGATGCCTGGCTGCTCTACGGCGAAGTCGGCATGTCGAGCCGGCCTGCACCCAGCGGCCACACCTGGCTGGGCGGTGCCAGCTATACGCTCGAAAACGGCCACACCTTCACCGCCGAATGGCTGCACAACAATGGCGGGCTGCGTCCCAAACAAATGGCCGCCATCATCGACCAGGCCGAAGCAGCCGCGCAGCTCGCTCGCCAATTCAGCAGCCTGGGCGATGCGTGGCTCGACGAGCGCATGCGCCCACTGCTGGCGCAAACCCCGCGCTTGCTGGGCCGCAACTATGTGTGGCTGGGCTGGCAAAGCAACCCGCAAGATACGCAGCTGATCTGGCGCACTGAGCTCACCACCAACATCACCGACGGCAGCGCGATGGCAATGTTCTATATCGAAAAAAACCTCGTGCCCAAAGTTTCGGTCTTCGCCGTGATCAACCAGATGGGCGGCAGCCGGCGCACCGAGTTCGGTGCCGCAGTGCAAAGCCGCCTCACGCTGGGGCTCAAGTTTTTTGTGTTTTAAACACGCTCAGCCTGCCGTTCCAATGTCCAGCTCAGGCAGCCCCAGATACTGCCGTGCGGCACGCACCCACTGCGCAGCCAAAGCATCATCAACCGCCGGCGCCACCACTGAGGTGAGGGCCGCACGCGCCTGCTCGTAGCGTTGTGCCACCAGCGCCGGCGCCGTGGCAGCCAGCGCATCAAAACTGCCCAGCCCTGCACGCATCAACACCACAGCAGCCGCTCCATTGGCACCACGCAGCGTCATCAACGCTGCCTGCTGGGCCCACAACGCAATGCGCTCACGCTGCACGCCCAACAGCGCCTGCAACTGCGCCTGCGCGCGTGCGCGCGTGGCCACCTGCACAAACTCACCAATCGAATACACGCCGGCTTTTTCGAGCCGAGCCGCCACCGTGGCATCCACCTCGGGCATGGCCGACACCGGCACATCGGGTGCAAAGAGATCGCTCGTCCAGACCCCACGCGCATCGTTTTTCGGAATCGGCACCACCTGCAGCGACAGCCGCGACACCGCAGCCGCTTCGATGTCTTCGCCCGGCTGCACAAAGCGATACGCCATGCCACCGGTGGGTGTCACCTGCACAAACACACTCGCATCGAGCTTGAAATCGCGCACGGCGAAACTCGAAACCCCGTTGTGCATATTGGCCATGCGCTGCTGCAACTCATCGAGCGACTGTTGCACCGCCGTGGCGAAATCTTCGGGTGCCGACGAGGGCAGATCGCGCAAGGTGGCGAGCTCTTGCTGCAGCATCAGCACCTCGGCATGCCGGGCTGCCAGCTCTTTTTTGAGCTGATCGATGATCGACAGCAGATTCTTGCGTTCATCGCCCGACACCGGTGCGTTATCGGCGCCCGTGAGCGGCGTGAACACTCCGGTAACGCCATTCACCGACACGATCGTGTCATTGCCCAGCCGCTTGAGCGAGGCCAAATCGGCTTTGGTTAACGCGCTCAAATCGAGCCGGGCCACGTTGGCCAGTGCCACATCGGCAGCAACCGTATCGGCACCCACCGGCAGTTGGGGTGTTTTTAAATTTAAAGACTTGGGCTTAGGCATCACATCACCATCAAACATCCAACCCGCCGCCCACCTCACGCGGCGCCAACGTCATCGAAACCCGCACGCCGCTCGAGGCTGCATAGCCAAACAAGCCAACCGCTGCCGGGTTCACCAAACGGCAATCCAAGCGCACGCCAGCACGAGACGCCCCAACGGCCGCCACGCGCGTCATCGTGGCGGCCATTTCGAGCTGCACGTTAACCTCAGAAAAGGTGTACCACAGCGGCGGCAGCGTGATCTCGCCCTGAGGCGTCATCACATAAGCCGTGGTGCGGCCCACGGCGTCTTCATCCAGACGCCGCTGAGCCTGCACCACCCCCGCCGCTGTTTCGGCCAGCACTGCGCCCAGCGCCGCCTGCTGCGCCAGCAGCATCGACGACGCCGTGCTCATACCACTCGCCTCAACGCCATCAGAACGTCAGCGTGGTGCTGTTGCTCACCAGCCCCAACCGCGCCGAGAGCACCACATCCTGCGGCGAGGTATCGGGCGCATCCCCCAAAAAATCGCGGCGCAGCACGATGGCTACTTGCCCGCTGGCATCGGTCTTGGTGGCTGCAGCCGAAGCAAAACTCCAGGGCGCACCATCGGTTTCAATCGAGATGGCTTTGTCGGGAATCGGCGAGCCATCGCGCCGACGCAGCTCAAGCAAGGCCGACATCGTGCGGCCCACAAGCTTGGTGCCGACGATGATGTCTTTGATCTCGCCGGCCACCACCGTGAGGCTCGGCCCGCGCACCACCTGGCGTGGCGGCGGCACCCCGATATCGCGCTTGGGCTGCAGCAATGCACTGGCACGCACATGGCCCAGCGACACGTCTGAGCTGGTGTCGACATCAGACGACGTTTTGGTGTTTGATGAGCGACTGCTGATATAGCCCGCGCCAAACAAAATGCCAATACCGGCGTTGCCATACCCCGTGCTCGACGTATAGCTCGACGAATTGGCCTCATTGCTGGTTACCAGCTCGCGCGCATAAAACTGCCCCTGCAGACGCACAGCCGACCACTCGTAAAACACAGGATCGATAAAGTTGATCAGCGGCAGCTTGCGCGTAAAAGTCTTCGACTCTTGCAGCGAACCTTCGTCGTCGTAAATGTTTTCTTGCACGGCGATCACATCCACTTGCGTGGTCGCCAGCGTCGAAGCCATGGCAGCGCCGGTCTGGTTGAGCTTGAGCTGCGTCTCGGCCACAGCCTGGCCGGTGAACTCGACCAGCTTGCCAAAGCTCACGCCTGCGCGCTTGATCTCATCAGACACATCTGCCGTGCCGGTTAAACCGAGGGTCGTGCTGCCCGCCCCCAAAGGAAGAAGAGTGTTGGCCATGATGGGCTCCTTGCGTGTATGTTTTTGCGGGTTCAAATAACGAGATCAAAGCGCTTGCTGATCTGCCCCAGCCGCACCGTGAGCGTGCGCTTCGAGGTTTGGCCAAAGCCGGGCGTGATCGAGCGGCGCAGCGTCACCTTGCACTGTCCATCGGCATTGGTGGTCGAGCCGGTGAACGGCGCCACGCTAGAAAACGACGGCAGCAAACCGGCAGCCTCAAGCTCAATGGGCTTGCTCGGGTTAACCGCGCCATTGGCCTTGAGCACCGTGATGAGCACATCCACGCTGCGCTCGGTCACCACGCTGCCCACTTTGGTTTCAACCAAAGAACCCTGGCTCACAAAAAGTTGCGGGCCGATCGACACACTGGCCGGCACCGGAAACTTGCCCGTGCGACGCGGCGCCAGCGTGGCATCGAGCCGCACCGAGCCCTCAGACCACTGCGCCTCTTGATCGCTGTTGGCCGACATGCTGCGAAAGTCGCTGTTGTTGCTCAGGTAGCCCACACCAACCGCGCCAAAAAACAACCCATAAGAGCCCACGCCAGAGCTCTTGCGGCTCACCGAATAGCTCACGCCCGTTTCGTTGTCCATGGCGCCCACGCTCATATCCATCGACAACGCCACGTGCTTCCATTCATGCACTGTGGGCGTTACGAAGTTGAGCACCGACAGCTCGTTGGTAACAAGCTGCGTCGCACTGGGGTTGGGCAAGCCATCGTCATTAAGCTCTTCAACCACTTCGGTTACCACAGTGATCTTGGTGTCCGCCAACTTTTTAACGGTATCGATCACCCCTTTATCGAGCGCTGCCTGAGAGTTGGCCACCCCCAGGCCAACCGACGAGAGGATGTTGCCAAACGTGGGTGCCACCGCCTCAAGCTGCCCCGACGCGTCAGCCGCCAGATCAAGCAGGCCACTGCCCGACGCCCCGCCCACGGGCGCCGATAACGCGCTGCCGCCCCGCAAGGCTACGCCGCCCGACGAGGCCCGTGCCGGCACCGGCGGGGTGCGCTTGTTGCTGCGCACCGTGGTGGTGGTGCGATGAGAAGTTTTCGCCATGATGTCCTCTTGCTATGAAGTTGAAGAATCGATGGCCCAGACCAACGCGTAGCGTTGCGGCCCGTCCATCACATTGAAACCACTGACGCGCAGCACATACCGCCCCGCCGCCAGCCCCATCACATCGACACACTCAACCGTGTTGGCGCGATCGGGCACAAGGCTCACGCCCTGAGCGGCACCGCCGCACGCCAGCACCTGGCCTGCGCTATCGAGCAACGCCAGATCGAGATCGTTGATCAGCCGCTCGCCTGGCCGGTCGTACCAACACAGCACCGCCCGCAGCCGCGCCGGGCGCGTCAAGCGCACCACCACATCGCGATGGCCGCCGGTGTCGAGCCGCTGCGTGGCCGCATCACGCACCGACACCTGCCAACCCTGGCGCGCCTTGATCGAGGGCGGCAGAGCACGCGACACATCGAGCCGTCCGAACCCCACCTCGGCTGGTGTGGCCCACCCTGCACCACGCGCACGCACAGGCACACACGCCAGCACCGCCAGCGCCTTGAGTGCCGCGCCTGTTGGGGTGCGATGCGATTTGCGCCACTCGCGGCGCCACGCCTGCCGCACCAGCGCCATGGCCCCCGCCACCACGGGCGCCGCCATCGAGGTGCCGCCGTCATACATATACAGCGGCAGCGGATCGGCCAGCCCCCAGCCGGTGTAGGGCGTTACACGCGAGCGCGTTGACACCAGGTTGGTGCCCGGCGCGCACAGGTCGGGTTTGACGCGGCCATCGCGCGTGGGCCCGCACGAGCTAAAAGGTGCGATGCGATCAGGCTCGCCCGATACGGCATCGTTGCGATCAGCCAGCGCCGGCCAACGCCGAGCCTGCGGATCAATCTGCCCCCACGTGGCCCGCGAGCCCTGCCCCTGCAGCGGCCCTTCGGTGGCACCCACCGCCAATGTGTTCTTGGCACACGCGGGCGCATACAGCGAGCCGCTATCGATACGCCGATCACCATTGCGATCAACGCCATCGTTGCCCGCTGCGCAAACGATCAACGCCTGAGGCGCCTCGTTGAGATACAGATCGGTCTCGAAACAATCGTCGCTGTATGCGCCTTGCGTGGCGTCGCCCCAACTAACGTTGTGCAGCGTGGCCCCCTGCCCGGCGGCCTGCCGGTAAAGCTCACGCAGATCGACCGGACGCCCCGCAAGGTAATACCCCGAGCGCAAACTCGCCGGCGCACCGGGCAGCATCTCAAGCTGCTGCTCAATGGCCTGAAACACCAACTGCGCCGCCGGCGCCAAACCGCCGTGCACCCCGGCGCTGGCCGTGCCGGCACCCAGCGCCAGCCCTGCCACATGCGTGCCGTGGCCGCTGGCGCGGTCGGCAGCGTCGTCGGTATGCGGCTGCGCAAACCCCACCCAACTCTCGTTCATGGGCAACGACAGCAACGCCTTGATGCGCCCGGCAAAGTCGGGATGCATGCCCTGCTGCACATCGCCGCTATCGAGCCCTGTATCGGCCACGGCGATCACCTCACCTGCACCATCGAGCCCCCAACTGCCCGGCGCCGCTGGCTGCGCGCCCACGCTCACACGCAACGGCGCTGCGCTCAAGAGTGTGGGCAAACGCGGCGCATCAACCAGCTTCACCCCAGGCAGATCGCGCAAACGCGCCGGATCGCCGGCATAGCGCACCCGCAGCTTGGTGGTGCCACTGCCCAACACAGCAATACCCAGGCGATCCAGCTCATGCCGCACCGCCTTGGCATGGGTGCGATCAAAGCAAATGATGTCGAGCAGATCGCCCGGCAGCGCCGCCGCCCGCACGGCCTCTGGGGCTTGCGCAAAGCGCTGGCACATGGCCTCGGTGTAATCGCATCCACCCACCACAAAAGGCAGCGCCGCCCAGCGCGCCTGAGCGCCATCCACCTGCCGATAAGCCCGGGGCAGTGCAACGCACACACCGTAAGGGGGACACCAAAATTGCACGCGCAAACCGGCCCGCCGCAACGCCACACGCCACGCCGGCAACACAGGCCCGGCCAAACGCAAGAGGGCCCGCGGCGTGCGCCCCTGAGGCCACTGCCCAGCGGCCACGCTCACCGACTGTCCGTGAACCCACACACCGTGATTTTCTGGCGACACACCTGCGGTCAATGCGATCTCCTCCGCCCACACATCCGCCACTTGTGCAGCCTGAACGGCCTCTCGCCAGCAGCGGTTTTTTCAATGTAGAAGGAGCCTCTAGGCCATCAACATCCCTAGCGTTAGGTGCGAAGCAACGTTTCAACCTAGGGGGGATTGACCGCACCTTCCGCATCAAATCCCAAGCGGTTTTTGCTTGATCATCGGCAATTAAAAATCGTTCGCATTTGCTGTAACATACACAATCGCTTTATCCTCGCGAAACAAAGCTTGGGCATCCCCCCCCTTTTTTCAAACCAACTTTCAACACACCGCCATGTTCAACTTTCGTCCATTCGTTGTGGCAGCGCTGGCTCTGCCTCTGATCGCACAAGCCGTTGAGTACCCCATCGGGGCGCCCAAAAACGTTGCAGGGATGGAGGTTGCAGCGGTCTATTTGCAACCCGTCGAGATGGAGCCCGAAGGCCACATGGCCAAGGCGGCTGAATCCGACATCCACCTCGAGGCAGATATCCATGCGCTCGACACCAACCCGAACGGCTATTCAGAGGGCTCGTGGATCCCGTATCTGCTGGTGAAGTACGAGCTCACCAAAACGGGTTCGAGCGAAGTGATTCGTGGCGACATGATGCCGATGGTGGCCAGCGACGGCCCACACTACGGCGACAACGTCAAACTCAAGGGCCCAGGCAAATACCACGTGAAATTCACGGTGTACCCGCCCAACGCCAAAGAAAACCCGACGCACTACGGCCGCCACACCGATCGCGCCACGGGTGTGCGCCCCTGGTTCAAGCCCTTTGATGTCGAGTGGGACTTCACCTTCGCGGGTGTGGGCAAGAAGGGTGGCTATTGATCATGCGCGCCTTTGCCTTCGCTCCCTGCGCCGTGGCGCTGGCCTGCGCTGCGCTGACAGCGCCTGCACTGGCTGCTGGATCGGATTCAGCACTGTGGACTGAACTCAAAAAGCTCACGCAGCGGCTTGAAGCCGTTGAGGCTGAAAACCGCGCCTTGCGCCAAAAGCTCGCAGCGCCAACGGCTGCCACGGCGCCCGCTGCTGCATCGCCCGCCACCTCTGCCAGCGGCAGTATTGAGCAGCGCGTGCAGGCGCTCGAATCTGCCCAGGCACAAGCCGAAAAATCACTGAGCAGCGATCGCATCAGCGAAAACGAGCCCGAATTGATCACGCGCTTGAAGGCGGTTGAGTTCCAGACGCTATCAATGCAAAAACAGGCCCGCCAGATCGAGGCCGTTGAAGGCGTTTCGGTGAGCGCCAGCCTGACAACCGTGTTGCAACAAACGCAATCCGAAGCGCTGGCCGATCCGACCACCGGCGGCAGCCGTGCCAATTACCGTGGCGATATCGCCGTCACCCTGCCGGGTGGCTCGATGGGCGATGTTGAAGGCAACATCTTCGTGCAGGCGCGATTCGGGCAGGGCGATGGCCTGGGCCTGCGCCCGACGTATACGGGCACGGCCAACAGCACCACGTTCCGCATGGGCATGGCCGATCACCCCGAAGACGCCGCGGCGCACATCGCCCAAGCGTGGTATCGGCTCAGTTCGCCGCTGGGCGACGTCAAGCGCGATTCGCGCGAGAGCGCCTCGCTCACCTTCGGCAAGATCGATCCGTTTGTGTTCTTCGATCAAAACGCGATTGCCGACGACGAAACCACGCGCTTCATGAACAACGTGTTCGTGCACAACCCGCTGCTCGACTCGGGTGGCGACGCGGGCGTGGACGCCTATGGTTTCGCGCCGGGCGCAATTGCGTCGTACAGCAACGTGCGCCAAAAGGGCGGCGAGTGGGATCTCTCTTTGGGCGTGTTTGGCTCGGGCAATGGCTCGGCATTTGATGGCCCTTTGAGCAAGCCGTTTGTGATGGCCCAGGCCTCACTGAACACGCGCTTTAATGCGCTGGCTGGCCAGTGGCGTTTGTATGCCTGGCATAACGGGCGCGGCGGCAACATTGATGGCAGCGAGGCTCGGCATGCAGGCTGGGGGCTGTCGTTTGATCAGCGAGCCACCGACACCCTCACGGTGTTTGGCCGCTTTGGCAAGCAGATGTCGGGCACGACGCTGTTTGATCGCGCGATCACGCTGGGCGGCGAGATCAACGGCGATTTGTGGGGGCGCGGTGCTGATGCCATCGGCGTGGCTGCGGGTGTGCTGCGCACGAGCAAGGCGTTTTCGGCCAACGGCGCAACGCTGGATGCCGATGGCGATGGCTTGCCCGATTACGGCTACAGCCCGGCGGCGTCGGAGCGCGATTTCGAGCTCTACTACCGCTGGCACATCAACAGCAACTTCTCGCTCACGCCCGACTTTCAGCTGATTCAACGCCCCGGCGCCAACGATGCTGCCGAGATGGTGCGGGTGTTCGGCCTGCGTGCACGGGTGGGATTCTGATCGTGCGCCGCGCTCTGCTGATCGCTCTGGCAGCGCTGCCGGCCTGGCTGGCAGCGCCCAGCTGGGCCGACGAAAAAATGCCCACCTTTCAAATCGTGATGAAGAACGGCCGCTTCGAACCCACCGAAATCGTGATCCCGGCCCACACCCGCGTGAAGCTGCTGCTGCGCAACGAGGGGCCGGGGGCCGAAGAATTTGAGAGCCTGGAGCTGAAAAAAGAAAAAGTGCTGGCCCCGGGCGCGTCGAGCTTTTTGGTTCTGGCGCCGCTCAAACCGGGCACGTATCGCTTTTTCGGCGAGTTCCATCCCGAAACCGCGCAAGGGCGCATCGTCGTGCGCTGATCGATCGCCAGCGCATGCGTCGCGCCAGATGGGCACCCTGCTGCCGTCAAGCTGAGACCGCATGAAGACCATCGCCATCGTTCCCATCGATGCCCTGCCGCGCCGGCGGGGTGCTCTGGCCCGCCTGGGCGACGCAATGGCGCGCCACCGCAGCGTGATTTTGGCCCTGCAGTGGATCATCGTTTTGGTGTATGCGGTGCTGGTGGCCGCGCCGGCTTTTATGCCGCTGCCCGACGAACACACCCGCATCCTCAACGACCTCACACGCTTTGCACAGTTTGCGTTTTGGGGTGTTTGGTGGCCGTTTGTGATCCTGTCGATCATGGCCCTGGGCCGCGTGTGGTGCGGTGTGCTCTGCCCCGAAGGAGCGCTGTCCGAGTGGGCCAGCCGCCACAGCCTGGGGCGGGCGATTCCGCGCTGGATGCGCTGGCCCGGCTGGCCGCTGGTGGGCTTTGCAGGCACCACGCTGTATGGCCAGATGCTCAGCGTGTACGACTACCCAGCCCCGGCAGCGCTGATTCTGGGCGGCTCAACGCTCGCCGCTATCGGCATCGGTTTGGTGTATGGGCGCAACAAGCGGGTGTGGTGTCGCTACCTGTGCCCGGTGAGCGGCGTGTTTGCACTGCTGTCGCGGGTATCACCGCTGCACTTTAAGGTGGATCGCGATGCTTGGCGCGCGTATCCGCAGCGTGTGCCGGCCCCCGATTGCGCGCCGCTGCTCAACGTGGGCGCCATGACGAGCGCTGCGCAATGCCACCAGTGCGGACGTTGCAGCGATCACCGTGGCGCCGTCGAGTGGCGTTGGCGTTGGCCGGGCAGCGAGATCGTGGCCAGCCGCATCAAAGACATCGCCTGCTACGAGATTGCCCTGCTGCTCTACGGCACCATCGGCATGGCTTATGGCGCGTTTCAGTGGAGCATGGCGCCCTCGTTTGTTGCCGCCAAGCAATGGTTGGCCGAGTGGCTGATCGAGCGCGACATTCTCTGGCCGTTCGACGACAGTGCGCCGTGGTGGGTGCTCACGCACTACCCACAGGCGTCTGACGTTTTCACCTGGCTCGACGGCGCGTGCATCGTCGGCTGGATCGCGCTGCATGCCTTGGTGCTGGGCGCGGTGGCACAGGGCTGCCTGTGGATCGCGGCCCGCGTGGCGCGGCTCGATATGCGCCGGCTGGCGCTGGGGCTGGTGCCGCTGGCGGGCGGCAATCTGTTTTTGGGGCTGTCGATGCTCACGCTGTCGCAGTTGCGCGCCGAAGGCATCACCCCTGGCTGGATCGGGCCGGCGCGCTCGGTGGTGCTCGCGCTCATGGCCACCGCTGCTTTGGCGCTGGGCCTGGCCCTCGTGCGGCAGGCCCGCAGCAACGGTTGGCGCAGCGTGCTGGCGCTGGCGGTATACGCCGTGCCGGTGCTCACCCTGTGCCTGCTGTGGGCTCGCGCCTTCGGCCTGTGAGCGGCTGAACGCCAAACGCCCGAAGTAAACGCCCCGGCACGCCGTAATCCACCGATCACCCTGCCCCACCGTCTTTAGGATCGTGCTGTTGGGCGCATTCTTTGCGTTGCAGGTATGCCGTGGCCCCGCCCCGGCCTCATCAGGATCCGCCCTTCTTGTCTTGTTTTGCAAAAAAAAGGTCGACCCATGCGCATCAACGAACCCATCACCGGCCAAGAGTTCGTGTTTCCGGCTGACAAATACCTGATGTCCGTCACCGACGAAAAAGGCCGCATCACCTATTGCAACCCCGCGTTTATCGAGGTCAGTGGCTACACCGAGGCCGAGTTGCTCGGGCAGCCGCACAACATCGTGCGCCACCCCGATATGCCCGAAGAGGCGTTTCGCGATATGCGGGCCACGGTGCAGGCAGGACGCTCGTGGCGCGGCGTGGTTAAAAACCGCCGCAAAAATGGTGATCACTATTGGGTGTGGGCTAACGCTACGCCGCTGTATGAGGGCGACAACATCGTCGGCTACGTGTCGCTGCGCACGGCACCCGATGCCCAGGCCGTGCAGCAGGCGCAAGCGCTCTATGCGCAGATGAACGATGAAGCACGCAACGGGCACTTGCGCATCGGCCTGAACGCCGGGCGCGTGGTGCGGCTCAATGCCATGAGCCGCCTGCTTCGCCAAGTGCGCCCAGGCATCCCCGTGCGCATCGCCATCGGCGCTTTGTGCGTGGCCGGTGCAACAGCCGCTCTGAGCCGGTGGTCGCCCATCGCCGGGGCTGTGGCTGCCGTGTGCGGCTCGCTGGGCTATGGCTGGCTCGTATCACGCATGACCGTTACTCCGGTGCGCCAGCTCATCCGCCGCGTTAATCACCTGGCAGCTGGCGATCTCACCGTTGATTTTGAAGTGGGCAAATCAGGCATCACCGGCGAGATTCAAAACGCACTGGCCCAGCTCACACTCAGCCTACGCACGGTGGTGGCGGACACCCGGCAAGAGGTGCACGACCTCACCGACGCCATCGCCGAAATTGCAGCAGGCAACCAAGATCTTTCGGCACGCACCGAATCGCAGGCCAGCAGCCTCGAAGAAACCGCTGCGTCGATGGAGCAAATCAGCGGCACGGTGCGCCAAACCAACGACTCTGCCAGCCGTGGGGCGCAAACCTCGCAAGGCATGGCCGAGATCGCGCATGCCAGCCAAGAGGCGGTATCGCGCGTGGCCAGCGCCATGGATTCGATCGACGCCTCGGCACGCAAGATGGGCGAAATCATCCACGTGATCGAAGGCGTGGCGTTTCAAACCAACATCCTGGCGCTCAACGCTGCCGTTGAGGCGGCCCGCGCAGGTGATGCCGGACGCGGCTTTGCCGTGGTGGCCTCAGAGGTGCGCACGCTGGCTCAGCGCACCGCCAGCGCCGCGCGCGAGATCAAGCAGCTCATCTCAGAATCAACCGAGCGCGTGATGGCCGGCAACCATGAAACCTCGCAGGCATCGCAGCGCATGACGCAAGCCGTGGGCGTGGTGCAGCAAGTGAGCGCCTTGCTCACCGAGATCGCCACGGCGGCGCACGAGCAGCAATCGGGCGTGGCGCAAATCTCAGAGGCCGTGACGCATATGGATTCGATCACGCAGCAAAACGCTGCGATGGTTGAGCAACTCGCCGCCTCGGCTGGCACGCTGCGCGATCAGGTGCATCACGTTACGCGCACGATGCGGTTGTTGCGCCTGAGCGAGCGCGATCGATCGCTGGCCACCGAAGATGCGGTGGCGCTGCGCGCACACTCAAAAAACACCAATGCGGGGTTCAGCCACGATGGCCACTTCGATTTTGATCAGGCCATCGCAGCGCATTCGCAGTGGAAGATGAAGCTGCGCAACGCGGCCACCAATGGCGAACAGCTCGACGTAGCCACGGTGTCGCGCGACGACTGCTGCCCGCTGGGCAAATGGCTGCATGGCGGCGGCAAGAGCAGCTGGGGGCATATGCCGGTGTTTGTTGATCTCGTGGCACGGCATAAGGCTTTTCACCAAGAAGTTGGCAAGGTGGCGCAAGTGGTTAACGCCGGGCACCTCGATCAGGCCAAATCGATGCTCGAAGGCGGCACGCCTTACGCACACGCCACGGGCGAGGTGGTGGTGGCACTGCGATCACTCAAAAACACGGTCGATCAGGGGCTGCCAAAAAACAGCGCTGTGCGCAAGCCACCTCAAGCCAGCATGCCGCAAACCACCTCAGCCGCCAGCGTCCAAGACAGCTGGGAGACCTTCTGACGCCGCCGCTGCCGGCCGGTGCGTCGGCAGCGTGATCCGAAAGCAGGTGCCCTGGCCCACCGTGCTCTCAACGCTGATCGTGCCGCCGTGCTTTTTGACGATGCCATAAGACAGCGACAGCCCCAGCCCCGTGCCTTTGCCCACGGGTTTGGTGGTGAAAAAAGGATCAAAGATCTTGGCCAGATGATCGGGCGCGATGCCGCTGCCGGTGTCGGCCACCTCGATCCACACCTGCTCGCCAGCCGCGCCGGTGCGCACGGTGATGCGCCCACGCTGCTCGCTGCTGATCGCGTGTCCGGCATTCACCAGCAGGTTCATCACCACCTGGTTGATCTCTGAGGGCAGGCACTCAACGGGCGGCAGCTCGCCATACTCTTTGATCACATCGGCTTTGTATTTGAGCTCGTTGTGCACCATGTTGAGCGTTGAATCGATGCCTTCGTGCAGATCAACCACCTGCCATTCGTGTTGCGAATCAACACGCGAGAAGTTTTTGAGGTCTTGCACGATCTTGCGCACGCGCGTGATGCCGTCTTTGGTTTCTTTCATCAGCGCAGGGATGTCGTCGCGCAAGTAATCGAGCTCGGCGTCTTCGCGCTGCTGCTCGATCTCGCGCCGGGCCGAGGCATCACCCAACGCGGCCTCGAGCGCCTGATAGCGGTCTAACAGGGCAAACAGGGTTTGGATGTAGCCGTCGAGCGTGCCAAGGTTAGATTGCACAAAACCCACCGGGTTGTTGATTTCGTGAGCCACCCCCGCAGCCAGCAGCCCGATGGATGCGAGTTTGTCGGATTGCGCCAGTTGCTCTTGGGCCTGTGTGAGCTCGGCGTTGAGGCTCGACAACTCAGCGTTGAGCGCCGTGAGCTCGGCATTGCGCTGCTGCAACTCGGCCTCGGCGCGCTTGCGCGAGGTGATGTCGCGCGCGATCACCACCACGCCATCGGCCACCGGCACACACTGCACGCTGAGCCACTCGGCCTGCAGCCGCTCATCGGTGTTGCGCCATTCGTATTCGGCCAGCGTTTTATGGATCGCCGCATCGCCCAGCATTGAGCGCAAGCGGCTGTGTGGCCAATCAGACACCAAATCGCTCACGCGCCGGCCCACCAGATCGCTGCGCCAGCGTCCACTCATATCGAGTGCACGCCGGTTGACATCAACGATCTCGAAATCTTGCGCTGCACCACTCGCGTCGGCCAGCGTGTGCAGCACCACGTTGGCATCGCGGCTGGCCTCGGATGCGGCGTGATACGTTTGCTGCGTGTGGCGATAGCGCTCTTGCTCAAGCCCCGCCGCCCACAACACCGTGCCCACCACCAACAGCAGCAGCGAGATAAAACTGGCTTCAGCCAGCTGCGTGCGTCGGTTGGCTTCAAAGGCCACCAGTTGCTCATCGGCCGCCAACCCCACGAACACCCAAAACGGATAGCGCGACAGCGGCTCAACCTGCATAAAGCGCTGCACGTCGTCCCACCCGCTCACCACCAGGCCATCGTCTGCCTCTGTGGGCATCACGCTGCGGCGGCCAGCCGCCTGGGCCGGATCCAGCCAAACCACCTGATCGCCCGTGCGGCTCACGATCACGTGCCCGGCCTGATCGGCTATACCCAGCACGCCCTTGTAGCCCAGACGCCGGGCGTCGTACCAGCTGGTGAAGTAGTTTGAATCGACCGTGAGCGCGATCACACCGCCAAACGAGCCATCGGGGCGCGCCATGCGCCGCGCAAAAATCATGCGCCGCTGCCCCTCGATCTCGGGCGTGAGCGCCACCATCAGCGTGTCAGACCGCGCCGTGCTGCTGGCAAAGTTCTTGAAATACGCCTGGGCACGCACATCGCGCGGCGCACCGGCACGGTTGCTCGCAATCACGAGGCCGTTGCGATCACTCACCACCACCTCAAACAACAGAGATGAGGGCACCAGCACATCTTGCTGCAGCTCATGCAGAGCCGCCGCGCAGGGTTTGCGCTCGCAATCGCGGCGGATCATGCCCAGCGTGAGATCGATCTGATCGAGCGAGCGCACCATCAACGCCGCGTAGGTATCGGTGAGATTGACCGCACTGGCACGCGCCTCGCGCAAGGCAATACGCTGATCGACATCGACCATGCGCAAGGCCACCACCCACACGGTGATGATGAGCCCCCACACCAGCACGGGCACCCAAAACAAGATGCCCAGGCGCGTCAGGCGCACGGCCACTCGAAAAATCGCACGGCGAAACTTTGGCATACACGTTGCCCCTGGCTGCCCATCACGTTGCATCTTCGGCTGCACAGCGCCAAACGTTAAGCCACGTGTGTCCGTTGAGCGAAATACTGGCGAAATTCAACGGGATTCCCCCCTTGCGGGGCTCAATCTGGCGGGCCACCCTGCCGAGAACATCCCCATAACCACAGCTCTGCGGAGGGTTTCTCATGCCGTCGTCTGAATGCTCACGGCAACCGCCCGAAGCCTCACCATCGGCTCCGGCAACCGACGGCGTTGGCCGGCTCGAGCACCTGTTTCGCCACAGCATCCAACGCCAGCAGATCAACCCGCTGCAGCGCATCGTGATGCGTTATCTGCAAGAAAAACTATCCAACCCGCCATCGCAGGGATCTGGCCATGCAGATTGATTCGTTCGTTGCCTCGATACGCACGCTGCCCTCGCTGCCAGCCGTGCTCGTGTATCTCACCGAAACGATGGGCAAAGACACCTGCAGCATCGACGAACTCGCGGCCAAGCTATTGCAAGATCAGGCCCTCACCGCCAAGGTGCTGCGGCTGGCCAACTCATCGTTTTATGGGATTCCGCGCCAGGTTGAATCGGTGGGCGATGCGGTGGCCATCCTGGGGCTGCGCACCACGCGCTCGATGGTGATGGCCGCGGCGCTCACCAACACGATTGCGCATGATCGCTGCCAGGGCTTCAGCTTTAAAGCGTTTTGGCGGCACTCGATGGCCGTGGCCGTGTGCGCGCGTGATATCGCCGGGCAGCGCGAACTCGACGAAGAAGTGGCCTTCACTGCCGGGCTGCTGCACGATATTGGGCGGCTGGCGCTCTCTGCGCTACAGCCTGAGCTGTTTATGCAAACGCTGGCCTATCGCCATGAGCACGATTGCCTCGTTACCGAAGCCGAGCAGGCCGTGTTGCACACCGATCACGCCGCACTCGGCGGGCTGATCGCCGAGCACTGGCGCTTTTCGCCGCAGCTGGTGAAGGCCATCACTGCACATCACTTTCCGCCCGACGACGGTCTGCCCAGCATCGGCGCCGTGATCCACGTGGCCGACAACATCGCCCATGCGCTCGACATCGGCGCCACGAGCGAAGACATGGTGCCGCAGCTCAACCTGATGTGTTGGTCGGCGCTCAAGCTTGATGAGCCCACCTGCCGGCATGTGTTCGAAAAGCTCGAAACCCAGCTCGATGCCCTGTGCGGCGCCCTGCTGAACTGATCGCTCAGGAGCCCCGCCCGATGCAGCCCCCCACCACCGCCGAGGCCACCGATCAAAGCGTGGCGATCCCTGCTGAACGCCGCTGGACGCTGCTGTGCGTCGACGACGAGCCCAACATCCTCTCGGCGCTCAAGCGGCTGTTTCGCAGCTCAGGCTACCGCGTGCTCACTGCCGAAGGTGGCGCTGCTGCACTCGAGCTGCTGGGCAACGAAGCCGTTGATCTCGTGATCTCAGACATGCGCATGCCGCACATGGATGGCGCCCAGTTGCTCGAGCAGATCAAGCTGCGCTGGCCCGGCATCACCCGGCTGCTGCTCACTGGCTACGCCGACGTCAACGCCACCATCGCAGCCATCAACCTCGGCCAGATCCAGCGCTACATCACCAAACCCTGGAACGATGAAGAGCTGCTGCTGATCGTGCGCGATGCCTTCGAGCGCCGCGCCCTCGAAGACGACAAACGCCGGCTCGAAGCGCTCACGCAAAAACAAAACGACGAGCTCAAATCGCTCAACGCCAGCCTTGAGAGCAAGGTCGAGGCCCGCACTGCCGAGCTCTCGGTGGTCAATGATCGGCTCAAAAAGAACTACCTCAACTCGATCAAAGCCTTCTCTGCCCTGCTTGAGCAGCGCGGCGGCCAACTGGTGGGCCATGCCCGGCGTGTGGCCGATCTGGCGCGCCGCACTGCCCAAGAAATGGCCCTGCCCGAAGCCGAACAGCGCGATGTGTTCATCGCCGGCTTGCTGCACGACATCGGCCAGATCGGCCTGAGCGATGTCATCCTCGCCAAACCGGTGCCGCGCATGACGCCCGAAGAGCTGCAACGCTACCGGTTGCACCCGATACAGGGCGAGCAAACGCTGATGACGCTCGACGATATGCAAAGCGTGGCCAGCATCATCCGCGGCCACCACGAACGTTTTGATGGACAAGGCTTTCCGGACGCCATCGCCGGCCCGCTGATCGCACAGGGCGCACGCATTCTGGCCGTGGCCGAAACCTACGACGATCTGCAAAGCGGCCACCTCGGATCAACCGGGCTGACAGCCTCGCAGGCGCGCACGATCTTGCAGCGCGGGCGCGGCACGCAATTCGACCCCGAGGTGATCGATGCCTTCATGAAGCTGTTTCCGGCTGCGCCCCCGCCGCCCGACAAACCGCTCATGCTGCATCCCCACGAGTTGCAACCGGGCATGGTGCTGGCACGCGATTTCATGTCCGACGAAGGCGTGCTGTTGCTGGCCGCTGATCACGCGCTCACCGCCGATCTCATCAACCGCATCCGCGTCTTCGAAAAACGCCTGGCTCGCAGCCTGCTGATCGCCATCAAACCCGCCGCACCCGATAAAGGAGCCTCCTCATGAAACGCATCGTGCTCGTCGACGACGAACCCCACGTGCTGGCCGCTTTGCGTCGGGTCTTGCGCGCGCACTTCGCCACCGAGGCCATCATCGAAACGTTCGACGACCCCACCCGTGCGCTCGGGCACCTGATCGATCACGCCGCCGATGTGGTGGTGTCTGACTTTCGCATGCCACAAATGAGCGGCATCGATTTCTTGCACCGCGTGCGCGAGCTGCAGCCACACGCGGTGCGTCTGATCCTGAGCGCGTCTTACGATTTCGAGATCATTCAAAAAGCCGTCAACGAGGTCGAAGTGTTTCGCTACCTCGCCAAACCCTGGGTGGATGCTGAAGTGGTTGAGCAGATCTGTCTGGCGCTCGACCGCAGCGAGCACCAGCGCCAGCAACGCGAACTCGCCGATGCCATGCGCGTGCAGCGCGGCGATCTCTCTGCCGCCGAAAACGAGCGCCGCCGGCTCGAAGAGCTCGAGCCCGGCATCACACAGGTTGAGTGGGGCCCCAACGGCGAAATCCTGATGCCCGAAGAGCTGCTCAACGCCGATCCCTGGCGCACCACCAAACCCACCCGGCAATAAAAGCAGCTCAGGCCCGCACGGGCTCATCCTCCAGGCTGTTTGCAATCGCGGCCACCAATTGCCTGAGCTCATCATCGAGCTGGCGCGCCTGTGTCGCCAGCGCCGCTGCGCTCATCCGGCCATCGAGTTGTCGCTCAAATTCGCGCACATGGCACTGCAACACCAAGGCCCCGATCGCGCCGCACGAACCGCGCAGCGAATGGCTGGCCGAGCGCCACCGATTTAAAAGATCGGGCCCATCGGGCTGCTGCAATTCGGGCACACCCGAGCGATACATCTGGGCAAACGCCCCCAACACGCGCTGCAGCGCATCGGTGCTGCCGCCCACGTTTCGCAACGCCAGATCGAGATCCAGCCCCTGCCAAAACCGTTCGCCCGTGCGGTGCGCCTGCCGCCACCCCACCCCGGCGGCAACCAACGCTGCATCCGCATCGGCACCAGCCTCTGGTGGAGCCTCGCCATGGGCCGCACCCCGTGCAGGCAATAACCGGTTGAGAGCGGCGTAGAACATCGGTGGATCCACCGGCTTCGACACAAAATCGTTCATGCCCGCTGCCAAACACGCCTGCCGATCTTCATTAAAAGCGTTGGCCGTTACCGCCAGAATCGGCACCCCCACCCCCTGCTGCGCACGAATGCGCTGCGCCGCCGAGATGCCGTTGAGCACGGGCATCTGCAGATCCATCACGATCAAATCGTATCGACCCGCCTTGGCCATCTCAACCACCTGAGCGCCGTCCTGCGCGGTATCCACCTGCAAACCGGCAGCGCGCATCAACTCGCACGCCACCTCGCGATTCACCGGGTTGTCTTCGGCCAGCAGCACCCGTTGCCCGGCATGGGCTGCCCGCAGCACCTCACGTGCGTGCCCCGCAGCATGCGCGCGAGCCTCGGCCAGCGATTCGATGCGCGGCAACGGCGCAAGGCGATCAACCTCGCAAACCGGATCAGCCCCGGCAAGCCACACCCCAAACCAAAACGTGCTGCCCCGGCCATAAACGCTGTCGACCCCTGTTTCGCCACCCATGAGCTGCGCAAAGCGCCGCGTGAGCGCCAGCCCCAAGCCCGTGCCCATCGAGCGCCGCAAAGGCGAGGCATCCACCTGCTCAAAATCACCAAACAATCGCTCGCGCTGCTCGGGCGTGATCCCCAGGCCGGTGTCTGTAACATCAAAGCGCACCTTGAGCCGCCCCCCCTGCTCACCCACCACGCACGCGCTCAGGCGCACCCAACCCCGATCGGTGAACTTGATCGCGTTAGCCAGCAAATTGAGCAGCATCTGCCGCAGCCGCATCGGATCGCCCATCAACCGCGGCGGCACGCCATCGGCATCCAACACAAGCTCAATGGATTTTTGTCTGGCCTGCTCAGCCACCATCTCAAGCGCATCGGCCATCAGCTCGCGCGGCGCAAATACCCGCTCATCGAGCGTCATCTTTCCGGCTTCGATCTTCGACAGATCAAGCACATCGTTGATGAGCTGCAGCAAGTGTCGTGCGGCGCTATCCACCTTGCTCAGGCGATCACGCATCGCCCCATCGTGCACCTCGCCAAGCATGAGATGCGTCAAGCCCAGGATGGCGTTCATCGGCGTGCGAATCTCGTGGCTCATATTGGCCACAAAGGCACTTTTGGCCTGATTGGCCACCTCGGCCGCCGCTCGCGCCGCCACCAAATCTGCCGTGCGCACCGCCACCAACTCTTCGAGATGATCGCGATAGCGGCTCAGCTCTTGCTCGGCCCGCTTTTGCTCGGTGATGTTTTCAACCACCGATACAAAATAATCCGGCGCCCCATCGGCCTTGTGCACCAAGCCCACGGTGAGTTTGATCCAAACGATCTGCCCATCTTTTTTGATGTAACGCTTTTCGAGCGAGTAATTTTGGATGTCGCCCGCCAGCATCCGCCGCACGTATTCGAGATCAGGGCCGAGATCATCAGGGTGCGTGATGTGTTGAAACGTGAGCGTCGAGAGCTCTTCGCGGGTGTAGCCCACGGTGTTGCACAGCGCCTGATTCACCCGCAGCCACGCCCCCTCGAGCGAAACAATCGCCATGCCCACGGCAGCGTGCTCAAAAGTGGCCTCAAAAGTTGCTTCAAAGCGCGCATCACCACGCCCAGGCGCAGTGGCTCGATTCACATCCGAATCCGAATGCACATCCTCCAGGCTCATGATCGGCCTCCGGTGGCAAGGGCAAGGGCAAGGGATCGCAGCGATCGGCTGTCGTGCCCAACTATTGCCCTTTGTCAACAGATGTCAATTGCACAAATCCCGCGCCTGGCGCAGCGGCCCGGCCCACCCGCTGCGGGCGTCGTGCCACAGCGTTATCTCTTGAAACGCAAAGCTTGCACACAAAAAAACTGCCGCTTGCATAATTTCGAGCTGTCACCATTGCACATAAAAGATCATGAAATACCGCACCGTTAAGCTCGCCAATGGCGAAACTTTCACCGTGCCGCAAGGCATTCAGCGCCTTGATAGCGCCTCAACGCACGGCTGGCAAGTGCGCTGCGACGGCACCAAGTTTTTTGCCGATGGCCCGTTGGGCGACCCACGCGCCTCACTGATCAATGCGGTCGGCGAGCTGATCGCCCGCATGGCATCCACCCCCGGCGCTTCGCCGCTGCGCGCCCACACCGCCCGCCACAAAACCACTGATCTGCCCGTGGGTTTATCGGGCCCCATCGTGCGCACGCGGCGCGGACGCTCGCCCGTGGCCGAGCTCTCGGTGCTGCTGCCACGCCTGGGCAAAACGCCCCGCATCAAAAGCATCTACATCGGCAGCCAAAACACCTATTCGATTGATCGATTCGAGGCCGCTGTCGATAAAGGCGTTGCCCTGCGCCAGCAGGCCATCGAAACCTACGAGCTCGACGTGCGACGCGCTCGCCGTGAATCGATCAGCCAGCTGCGTGAGTTCGCGCAGCTGCTGCGCGCCCAGGTTGAAGCAGCAGCCGGCCACAGCGCCACCCGCCGGCAACGCAGCGCGCGCTGAGTTAGGGGCTTAGGGGCGGCGGCCCATCGGCTTGTGCGGCTGCTCTGCAGCCTCTCGATGCAGCCGCCGATGAATGCGCCGCGTGGCCCACCAGATACCCAGCAGCACCACCGGAATCAGCGCCCCGGCCAGCAGCTCGGGGTTAACAGGTGCCCCCGCCCCCTTGGCCGCCTTGCCCACATACAAGATGAGGCTCACCACGTAGTAGGCGATTGCGGCAATCGACAAGCCTTCAACCGTGCTTTGCAGCCGCAGCTGCAGCTCTTGCCCCCGGGTGAGCTTTTCGAGCAGCATCTGGTTTTGCGTCTCGGTGGCGATATCAACGCGCGTGCGCAGCAAGGCGCTGGCCCGCTCGATGCGCTGCGAGAGATTCGACAACCGCTGCGCCGCAGCCTGCACCGTGGCAATGGCGGGCGATACCCGCCGCAGCAAAAACTCGCCCACCGTTTGTGTGCCCGGGATGGCCGATTCGCGCAGCTGCTCAATGCGCTGCTGCACCAGCCCGTAATACGCCTGCGTGGCCGAGAAGCGATACATATGCGATGCCGTGGCCCGCTCGATACCCGCCGCAAGGTGGATCAGGCTGTCGAGCAGCTCTTGATCTGAAGCGTTGGCGTTTTCCATGCGCGCCGTGATCTCGGCCAGCCGCGATTCGGCGGCTGTGAGCATCGGCCCCAACTCTTTGGCCACGGGCAGCCCGCGCAGCGCCATCAGGCGATAGGTTTCGAGCTCGAGCAAGCGCTGCGAGATGCGCCCGGCGCGCGGCTCAGTGGTGTGCGGCGGCGAGATCACCAGCAGCCGCTCGAAGCCGCTGTCGCGCACGCGAAAATCGGTCATCACGCACGAGCGGCGCAGCCCCAGCCACGACGCCAGCGTCACCCGCCCTTCAAACCAGCGCTCGGCCAGCCGCTGCATGCTCTCGGGCTCATCGACATCGCCGTGCACCATCGCCATCATGATGGCCGCCACCGTGCGTCCTGGAATGGTTGCCAGCCACGCCGGCGACACCTTGAGCTGCCCGATCAACGCTGCATCATCAATGCCATCAAGCGCTGCCTCGGGCAGCGTTTGCACCATCGAATAGCGCGTGAACTCAGTGTGGCGCTCCCACTTGATCGTGTGATCGTCAAAGCGCAGCCGCACAAAACTGCCCCTGAGCTCATCGAGCGTCAGCCCCGCCTGCCCCGGCAGCTCGCGCAAATGCGCCAACTCGGCCTCGCGCGACACCCCATCGTTAAGCACAGCCACATAAACCACCAAAGCCGGCAGGCGAATGCGAGCCGCTGGGCGCGCATGAATCTCATCATGCAACTCATGGCGCAACACATCATCGGCAGGCAAAACGGCCGGCAAAACAGCAGGCGCAGCAGATGAAAACGCAGACATCGTTAGGCTTGATATTTTTTAATCCGCTTATCGTAACGACATACCGCCCGCCCCCCATGCATACAATCCGCGCCCTTCAGCCCACCCGAGATTTCGTCGACCCATGTTCAAAGGCGCGCTCATCTACCGCATCGATCGCTGGGATCGCCCCGCGCTTGCCGATCTCGAAACCCGCCTCGATGCGGCCCGCTTCGTCGAATGCGGGGCCACGCAACCCGAATCCTCGGGCTGGGTTGAGCCGCGCAACGAAAAACACGCCGCAATGATCGAGAGCGTGGGCGGCCAGTTGATCCTCAAGCTGTGCACCGAAACCAAGGCCGTGCCCGGCTCAGTGATCAAAACCCAGCTCGACGAACGGCTCGACGCCATCGCCCAACAAACCGGCCACCGCCCCAAAGGCAAAGCGGCCAAAGAGATCAAAGATGAAATCGTGCTCGATCTGCTGCCACGCGCCTTTGCCAAGCGCACCAGCACACTGATCTGGATCGACCCGACCCAAGATCGCGTGTTGATCGGCACCGGCAGCACCAAAAAAGCCGACGGCGTAGCCACCCGGCTGATCGAACTGCTCGGCGGCGGCCTGGCGCTCAGCCTCATCAACACTGAGCTCTCGCCTGCCACCGCCATGGCGCACTGGCTATCGAGCAAAGAGCCCCCGCAAGGCTTCAGCATTGATCGCGAGTGCGAGCTCAAACAGCCCGATGCCGAAAAATCCACCGTGCGCTACGCCCGCCACACGCTCGACATTGACGAGGTAGGCGAGCACATCCGCCAAGGCAAACGCCCCACCCAGCTCGCGCTCACCTGGGCGGGCCGCGTATCGTTTGTGCTCACCGAAACGTTGGCGCTCAAAAAAATCCAGCTGCTCGACGTGGTGCTCGAAAGCGCCCGCCAAACATCCCCACAAGACGACAACGGCTTCGATGCCGACGTGGCCCTCACCACTGGCGAGCTGCGCCCGCTCATCACCGACCTCATCGACGCATTGGGCGGCCTGCAACCCCCTGGCTGAACGCCTGATTTGCCAGAATGCGGGCTGCTGCACACGCGCCCACCGCACACCCGCCCATGGCCAAGCCCCACACCGCACCGCCGTCAAACGATCAACCGCACGACCCCACACACTACAGCCCCCACGCCGGCGAGTGGACGGCGGGCATCACCGAGCGCGTCGTCAACACAGGCATCGGCGCCAAACTGCTGGGCGTGGGCTGCATCTTTTTGTTTTTCGCCCTGATCTCCATTGGCCTCACGCTATGGGTTACCTGGCAGATGGAAGGAGGCGCCGCAGCTGTCAACGAAGCCGGGCGCATGCGCATGCGCAGCTACCTGCTCGTTTTGTCGTTAAAAGACAGCCCCCCGCCCGACGCCTCTCGCCTGCCGCCAGCCATTCGATCGCAACTCGATGGATTTGACGAAAGCCTCGAGCTGCTACGCACGGGCGATCAATCCCGGCCCTTGGCGGTGCCTTGGGATGCTGACACCCGCCAGCACTTTCAAAACGTCGTCCACCATTGGCACGGGCTGCGTGCGCAAATCCACGCTCGCGTGCGCGCCACACAAACGCCGCCCCTGCAAAGACAAGACGTCGAGCCACTCGTCAACGCCATTGATGCTTTCGTTTCATCGATTGAGCGCCACCTCTCTCGCTGGACGCAGCTGCTGCGAGGTTACCTGCTGGCGTTGATGGCGCTGGCCACCCTGAGCGCGCTGGCACTGTTTTATGTTGGACACATCATGGTGCTCGAGCCCATCTCGCGCATCCAACGCGGCCTGCGGCGCATCCAAGATGGCGATTTTGGCGCCCGCGTCGATGTGCCCTCGCGCGACGAACTCGGGCTGCTGGCCGACGGCTTCAACAGCATGGCCGAACACCTGCAAGCGCTCTACGACAACCTCGAATCCAAGGTGCGCGAAAAAACCGCCAGCCTCGAAACCCAGCAACAACGCCTGAGCGCGCTGTATGAGGTTGCCGCATTCGCCGCCCGCGCCGAAACCCTCGACGAACTCGCGCAAGGCTTTGCACGCCAGATCCGCCGCATTGCCAACGCCGACGCCACCGCCATCCGATGGTCGGATCAGGCCAACGAACGCTACATGCTGCTGGCCAGCGATTGCCTGCCGCATGCCATGGCCGAATCCGAGCAATGCATCAGCAGCGGCGATTGCCACTGCGGCCCCTCGATACTGCCCGGCGCCTCCACTCATTTGCGCGTCATCCCGATTGCCCACACCGCCACGGCAGCCCCCTCGTTGCCCGCCCCCGCGCGCACCGTGCACGAGCGCTGCGCCCGCGAAGGCTATGCCACGCTGGTATCGATACCGGTGAGCCTGCACCAGCGCGTCCTGGGCGAAGTCGATCTGTTCTTTCGCGGCGAGCCGGCGCTGTCCGACGACGAACGCGACCTCTTCGAAGCCCTCGCCAGCCACCTCGCCGGCGCCATGGAAAGCCTGCGCTCGGCCGCACTCAACCGCGAAGCCGCCGTGGCCGACGAACGCCAGCTGCTCGCCCAAGAGTTGCACGACTCCATCGCGCAATCGCTGGCTTTTCTCAAAATTCAAATGCAATTGCTGCGCGATGCCATGGCCAAAAACAACACCACGGCCATTGCCAACAGCATGAACGAGCTCGACGCCGGCCTGCGCGAAAGCTACAGCGACGTACGCGAACTGCTGCTGCACTTCCGCGTGCGCACCAGCGCCGAAGATTTCGAACCTGCCCTGCGCGAAACCCTCTCAAAGTTTGAACACCAAACTGGCCTGCACGCCCAGCTCACTCTGGCTGGACAAGGCCTGCCCCTGCCCGCCGATGTGCAGATTCAGGTGCTGCACATCGTGCAAGAGGCGCTGTCCAACGTACGCAAGCACGCCAACGCACAAAACGTGTGGGTCGAAGTGATCACCCAGCCCGATTGGCGCGTAAGCGTGCGCGACGATGGCCGGGGGTTCGACACCGACAGCAGCGCCCCCGACAGCACGCACATCGGCCTGCGCATCATGAAAGAGCGCGCCGCCCGCATTGGCGCCCGAGTGTCGGTGTATTCATCGGCCAGCGGCACCATCGTCGAGTTGCACCTGCCGCGAGCGGCATCATCTCAGCCCCACGCCAGCGATCGGGTCTGAACCCTCTGGCCGGATCGGATTGATTCGTGTCAAATCGCCCACTTTCAACCCACCTTCCTTGAAGCGGTTCAAGGATAAGGATATTCCCCCCCCCGACACTCGGGCCAGCTCATTTTTGGGAGCGCTGGCTCGTGGCCGGTGCGGTGAGTTTTGACCTGAGGAGGTTTTTCATGAGCCAGGGTGCCAGCGGTGGCTTCACCAAGCAGATGGCCCGCAACATGTTCTACGGCGGAGCGGCGTTTTTCGCCTTTCTGTTCGTGGCCATTGTTTTTCATAGCGAGCGACAGATTCCCGAGCGATCCAAAGCCCAAAACATCACGCCTGCCGTGGTTGAAGGCAAGCGCATCTGGGAAACACGCAACTGCATCGGCTGCCACACCCTGTTGGGTGAAGGCGCCTACTTTGCGCCTGAACTGGGCAACGTCTACAAACGTCGCGGCCCCGATTTCATCAAGGCGTGGATGATGGCTCAGCCCACGCACGCGCCGGGCCGCCGCCAGATGCCGCAGTTCAACCTCAATGACGAGCAGCTCAACAACCTTGTTGAGTTCCTGAAGTGGACCAGCGAAGTGAATACCGAGAACTGGCCACCGAACATCGAGGGTTGAGGAGAAGAACATGAGCACAACACTCAAATACCAATCGCAATCGGTCGCCAAGCTGTATTTCATCGGCTCGATCGCCTTGTTCGTGGGCCAGATCGTCTTCGGTCTGTGCCTCGGGCTGCAATACGTGATGGGCGACTTTTTGTTCCCGGCCATTCCGTTCAACGTGGCCCGCATGGTGCACACCAACCTGCTGATCGTGTGGTTGCTGATGGGCTTCATGGGCTCGGCCTACTACTTGGTGCCTGAAGAGGCCGAAACCGAGCTCTACAGCCCCAAACTGGCTGTGGCGCTGTTCTGGATCTTCTTGCTCGCCGGTGCAGCCACCATCGTGGGCTACCTGCTGGTGCCCTACGCCTCGCTGGCCCAACTGACCGGCAACAGCCTGATCGAAACCATGGGACGCGAGTTCCTTGAACAGCCACTGCCCACCAAGCTCGGCATCGTCGTGGTGGCTCTGGGTTTCTTGTTCAACGTCTCGATGACGCTGCTCAAGGGCCGCAAAACCAGCATCTCGGTGGTGTTGCTGATGGGCCTGTGGGGCTTGGCGCTGATGTTCCTGTTCAGCTTCGTCAACCCACACAACCTGGTGCGCGACAAGATGTATTGGTGGTTCGTGGTGCACCTGTGGGTTGAGGGCGTGTGGGAGCTGATCCTGGGCGCGTTGCTGGCCTTCGTGCTGATCAAAACCACGGGCGTCGACCGCGAAGTGATCGACAAGTGGCTCTACGTGATCATCGCTTTTGCGCTGATGACAGGCATCCTGGGCACGGGCCATCACTTCTACTTCATCGGTCTGCCTGGCTACTGGCAGTGGATCGGCAGCATCTTCTCGGCACTCGAG
>CAZUCW010000006.1:0-61219 GCA_964618825.1 uncultured Aquabacterium sp. | reverse complement strand
GACGCCATCGTCAACGTGGTGCGCTGCTTTGAAGACGACAACGTGATCCACGTGGCTGGCAAGGTCGATCCGATTGCCGACATCGAAGTGATCCAGACCGAGCTGTGCCTGGCCGATCTGGGCACGGTCGAAAAGAGCTTGCAGCGCTATACCAAGGCGGCTCGCTCAGGCAACGACAAAGAAGCTGCCGCGCTGGTAAAGGTGCTCGAAAAATGCCAAGCCGTGCTGGATCAGGCCAAGCCCGTGCGCTCGATCGACTTCAGCAAAGAAGAGCTCGCCATCCTCAAGCCGCTGTGCCTGATCACCGCCAAGCCGGCAATGTTTGTGGGCAACGTGTCTGAAACCGGCTTTGAAAACAACCCTTTTCTTGATCGCTTGCGCGAATACGCCGCTGCGCAAAAAGGCGAAGTCGTGGCTATTTGCGCCAAAACCGAAGCCGAACTCGCCGAAATGGACGACGACGACCGCGCCATGTTCTTGGCCGAGATGGGCCAAACCGAACCGGGCCTCAACCGCCTGATTCGCGCCGGCTTCAAGCTGCTGGGCCTGCAAACCTATTTCACCGCCGGCGTTAAAGAGGTGCGCGCCTGGACGATCCATATCGGCGACACCGCCCCCCAGGCCGCCGGCGTGATCCACACCGACTTCGAACGCGGCTTCATCCGCGCCCAAACCATTGCTTTTGATGATTTCATTGCCTACAAGGGCGAACAAGGCGCCAAAGACGCCGGCAAGATGCGCGCTGAAGGCAAGGATTACGTCGTCAAGGATGGCGATGTGTTGAACTTTTTGTTCAACGTCTAACCGGGCCCTTGCGAATCGGCTGATACGGTGCGGCGGGCCTGTTGGTGCGCCACATCGAAGAGGCCGTGTTCGGCTTCATCGGCTTCTGGCGACGCATCGTCGTTGGTTTCATCGGTGGTGCTTTCTTCGAACGCAACCGGGGTCTCTTTTTCTTCGTCGCTTGCCCCCAGAATGGGCAACGGATCAAAGCTTTGCCAAGCAGGCACGCTTGCCGTTAGCGATGTGAGCAAGCCCACCACGCGCGAAACCCACCACACCATACCCACCGAAAGCGTGATGCCAGCGATCTGCACGCCCTGGCCGCTCATGCTTAATAACTCATCACTGGCATCAACCCACTTCACGGGGCGCTTCATGAGGGTGTCGCTCAATGGGTCTTCGCCTGTTTGCGCGTCGGCATTGATCGTATTGCGCCAATCGACCGACAGCAGCCGCAAAACAATCTCGTCGCTGAGATGCGGCGAATCATCGTCGGGCGAAGATGAACCGGCCCACCGAACATGGCTGCTCTGAGGCTCACCAACGTTGACCGACAAACGTTGCTCTGGCTGATAGGTGAGATGCGGCATAGCCGGCTGCCACACCGCTTTTGCATCCATTGCGGGTGAGGGCCCCGAGGATTTAGGCGCGTCAACGCTCTCAACAACAATGGTGGGCGGCCTCTGCCCAAGATCAGCGTCGACAAGTGTTTTCTCTGGATCGGCTGGTTTTGTCGGTATCACCTCATCTATCGGCTGATCGGTGGGATCAGGCTCAGGCGTGGGGATCAAGGCCGCCACCGTGATCGCCACGCTGTCCGTATCCGAGAGATTTCCTCCGCTTCCCGTGTTGCCTTGATCGCTCGTCGCGATGCTCAGCGTGTCGCTGCCGTTGTAGCCCGCCGTGGGCGTGTAGCTCAGCCCGGCCAGCGCGGTGTTGATGTCGGCCAGCGTGCCGGTGAAGACCATCGTGGCGTCCCCCGTGCCGTCTCCGCTGCTAAAGCTCAGCCCGCTGAGCCCGGCTAGCGTGAGCGTGCCGTGGCTCACCCCCAGGCTCACTTGCAGGCTGCCGCTGCCCGCATCTTCGTCGCTCATCGTGATGAGGTTGCCGTTGCCGCTGCTGAAGATCAGCACTCCGTCTTCTGCCGTCGTCTGCGCTCCAGGCACGCTGTGCACCGGCGCGTCGTTGACCGCGCTCACCGTGATCGAAACATCTGCTGCGCCGCTGCTGATGCCGCTGGCATTGCTCACCACGAAACGCGCGGTGCGGGTGGTAGTTGAAGGGGCAGATGTGTTGGTGTTGACGTAGGTGATGTTGGCGGCCAGTGCAGTAACGGCAGCGTCGGTGGCCGCCGCGTTGAGTGTGATCACCAGATCGGCACCGCTCGATCCGCCGCCATAAGTGCCAATGGTGGTGCCACCGTAGGTGATGTTGCTGCCGCTCACGCCAATCTGCCCGGCGCCACTGCCTTGGTTGCGAACGGACAGCACATCTTCGGCTGTGGTTGAGCCCGACACCAAAGACACCGTCAATGTGCCGCCATTGAATCCGCTGCCATCGCCATCGCTCACTGACGCACCCGTGCCCTGATCAATCACTGCAGCTACATCGCCTTCTGTATAGGCCAAGGTGTCGCCTGACACATTGCTGATTGCTGGGGGGGGATTGATATTCCATGCAAAGGCGAAGTTCTCGCGGTAATACTCGCCCGTGCTGCTGTCGATCGTGGTGGTGGTGCCCCAGCTGCTGCCATCCCAGGCCGTCATATTGAGATCGAGCCCACCATCTTGCACGCCCAGCATGATGGTGTCTGAATACGGATCAGCCCAGAGCTTGGTGGCATAAACGATATCGGTGCCGCCGTTGCTGGGGCCGGTGCCTTCGCTCGACCACCCGCTGCCACTTGTCCAGGTGCGGTAGTAGATGTTGGGCCCGCTGGCTTTGCCATACACCGCCAACACATCTCCCGATTGCGACTCAAAGGCCACAGCCATCGTGGCATGGTGATCAGGGGCATCGATGCCCGAGGTGGTGGCAACGAGTGTGTCGCCCCAGCTGCTGCCATCCCACACGGCCAGCCAGACATCTTCAGAGGCATCTTTTACGGCCAGCGCGATGCGGTCGCTGCCAGTGTCTGACGCGATGGCTGTGCAATAGACATCCGATGTGAGCGTGATCCCAGAGGGCGCGGACAGCGTCTGCTCGCTACTCCAGTTGCTGCCATCCCAGGTGCGGTATTGAATGCTCGACGAGTTGGATGCCGATGCGTCGTACACCACCATGGCCTGGCCGCTTTGCGATTCGTAGGCCACGTTGATTTCGAAATATTGATTGCTGGTGTTGGTGCCCAATGTTTGGCTGCTGCTCCAGCTTGCGCCGTTCCAGACCAACGCATAGTTGTTGCCGCTGCTGGTGGTTACAGCCAAGATCATCTGATCTTCAACAGGGCTCGACACCAGCTTCATCTCATAGGGCTCGCCCGAAGCCGGTGAGGTGATGGTGTTGATTGACGACCAGCCCGTTCCGTTCCAGATGGCATACGACAAACCTGCCGTGCCTGTATTGCCGTTATCCCACACCAACAGCGCATCGCCACTCTGGCTTTCGTAGGCCAGCGCAAAGCTGTGATATTGCGAGGCCGAAGCACTTGGCGCAGCAACCGGAATCCCCAATGGAGCAGTCCATGCACTGCCATCCCAAACGATGGCCTGGATTTCGCCCGACACATCCGCCGCACCAATCATGATGAATTCATCGCGCGTTGGCGCCTCGGCCACAGCCATCATCAGCACATCGTCGCCCAGATCAAGGCCCGTAACGCCCGGTGCGGTAAAGCCGCTGCCCGTCCAATTGCTCACCCAGCTGTCAAACTGATCGTTGTCCGTCCAGATCAACTTGCCCGAGGGAGCGTTGGCTGCGGTGGTAACGGCCAAGCCGGGCGAGAACTCAGACGCCCCCTCATAGCTTGTGAGCACACTCGCCACAGCGGTGATGTAGTTGCCTTCTGAAGCGCCCGTCAACGTTACGCTGAAGGTGGCATCGCCGGTGGTTGCATCAGTGGTTACCGTGGTTGCGCCGAGGTAGGTTTTGCCTTCACCGTATCCACTGGCATCAAGGCTCGGGCTCGCATAAAACTCGATGTAGATCGTGTCGGCGGTGCTGTGTGCATACCATTCGATTGATCCAGTGATGGTGGTGCTCGCGCCGTTAATCACCGCCGAGCTGATCACCGGATAGTTGTTGCTGTAGTTGGCACCGCCATCGCCGTCGCCGTAATCGTTGACCGACACGCCATCGACATCCACATCAATACCCAGCCCCCCATTGCCGTAAATCGAATTGCGGTAATAAAAGCTGCCCGTGCCCGACGCCACGGCGATGCCTGCCCCCGTATTGCCCGCGATCACATTGCCATCGCTGGCACCTGTGCCGCCAATGGTTTGATCGCCGATGCCGATGTAAACACCATGCGAGCCATTGCCGATGAGCGTGCTGCCATCCGACGCCACGCCGACGTAGTTGCCCTTGATTACATGGGCGTAATGCGATTCGATCTGGATGCCATACGTGCTGTTGCCCGAGATCACATTGCGCTCGGATGCGGTCGTGCCGCCGATGGTTGAGATGCCACCCGTGCGCAGCTCGATGCCTGCGCCGCCATTGCCCAACGCTGCCGTGCCGCTGGCGTTGAGCCCGATGATGTTGCCCTGCACCGTTACGCCACCATTGGCCGCGTAGATGCCGCCCAGGTTGTTGCCCGAGATCACGTTATCGGTGATCGTGGCCGTGCCGCCATCATCAAGATAGATGCCATAGCGCGTGTTGCCCAGATCAACCGTGCCGGTGTAATCGGTGCCGATGTAGTTGCCCTGGATGACGACATCGCCCGTGGTCGTCACCCAGATGCCTTCGCGGGTGTGGCCCGAGATCACGTTGCCCGCCCCGGCTGCCGAACCACCGATGGTGATGTTGGTGGCCGAGGTTTCAATCATGATCCCGTAATCGGGGTTGGTGGTGCTGAACACCGAAGTGCCCGCCGCATCGGTGCCGATGTAGTTGCCCTGCACCACTGTGCCGCTGGCCCCGGTGGCCAGATAGATGCCGTAGCCAGCGCTGTTGCCTGAGATCACGTTGCGATCGGCTGCCGTGGTGCCGCCGATCACGGCATTGGCGCCATGCGAGTAGATGCCCGTCGATGCATTGCCTTTGCCTGTGCCGGCATTGCTGCCATCGGCATAAAAGCTGCCGATGTAGTTGCCCACGATGGTCTGGCTGTCTGAGCCCGAAGGCATGTAGATGCCGTAGCTGGTGAAGTTGCGAATCACCAGCCCGCGTATCGTGCTGCCGTCCGACGTATTGCTGAGATTGAAGCCATACGCTGCTGCATCGTTGCCATCAAGCACCACCGTATGCAGGCCACCCGCCACATAACCGCTTTGGGTTGATGCATCAATGCTCACAGCCTCAGTGATCGTGGGCAACGCGCTCGACAGCGTGATCACATAGGCCCCCGCATCACTACCCGCGCCTGCGGTGCCCGACGAGATGCTGAACTCGATCGTGTCGGCACCTGCATTGGCATTGGCCTGCGTGATCGCCCAGCGCAAGGTGCCCGCCGATGCGGTGTCTGCCGTGGATGTCACGGTGTAAGTGGCCAGCGTGTGCTGCCACTGCGCCACACCGCCCCACACGCCCAAGCTCATGGTTTGGATTTGCCCCACCTGATACTCGAGCACCCAATCGCCGCCCAGTGATCGGGCGCCGGTGAGGTTGGTGCTGGCGGCCACATCGGCACCGGTGAGCAGTTGCAAATCGCTCACAAAGGCTTGGCCTTGAGCATCGGCGGCCACGTTGCAACCGTAGAGCAAGAGGTCGGCGCCCCGAGCGAGCTGGGTGCTCCAGCCGGCGAGTTGGCCGGCATGATCGATCAGCGTCGAGGCATTAAGGTTGGTGGCGCCCATTTGCAATTGCGCCGCACTGCCGTGGGTGATGAGGTGCAAAGCGCCCACCGAGCCCGGCTGGCAGGCCGCCAGTGCATCCGAGATTTGCTGCACGCCATCGCGCTGATCATCGAGCTCGATCAGCTTCAGCGTGGCGCCGCTGGCTTCAAGCTGGGCGCAAATGTCGCGCAGCAAGGTGTCGGCATCGGGCACGCTTTTGTCGATCACCACGATTTCGATGCGCGTCGATTGCGCCTGATCGGTGGCGCTCATTGCCGCACTGTCGAGCAGGCTGTGCTGCGCGCTGGCCGTATCGATATCACCCACAGCCAGTGGTGCCAGATCAGCCGAAAACAGCAGGCGGGATTCGAGCTCTTCAATGCGCGAGCCGCCACCCAGACCACGCACGCGCGCAGACGCGGCCTGGGGCTGAGAGGCCAATGGCGGCAATGGTGTTGCGGCTGTCTTGCTCAAGTTGTTGTCTTGCTCAAGGATGGGCGCGTGTTGATTACAAACACACTGCAAACGCACGGCTTGCTGAAAAACCGTGCATTGCCAGATCGTGCTTGTAATGCATCCGTCGTAAAAGCCGGGAAAGGCCGATAAGCCCGGCACTAATACCGCTATCAGGTAACCGCATTGCCGTGGATGCGCCAGACGCCAACGCGTGCGCCTGCTGTGGCACAGGCATGCCCTGGGCGGGATAGCCCTGTTTTTTGGGCACAGATCGGGGCTTCAGTTTGTGCGCAGCACGCCGATAGTAGGCAGAGGTGACGCGCGTCTGGCGCGACCCTTCTGCGCCCGAAGCACACGGCGCCCGTCCAGAGACAAAAGGATCAAGCATGGAAACGACGCTTCAAACCCGACCCGCCGAAACCAGCAATGCTGCAGGCCGCCCGGATCTGCGCAGTCTGTCGCGCAACGATGCCACGCGCGATGCTGCCCGCGCTGGTGATCTGGGCCGCGAGGTGCTGACATTCAGGTTGGGCGCCGAAGAATATGGGATCGATATCTTGCGCGTGCAAGAGATCCGCTCTTATGAGCCGCCCACCCGCATCGCCAATGCGCCGCCGTATCTCAAGGGCGTGGTCGATCTGCGTGGCGTGATCGTGCCCATCATCGATATGCGCGTGAAGTTCAACTGCCTCAACGACAGCGGTGAGGCCGAGATCAATGCCTTTACGGTGGTGATCGTGCTCAACGTGCATGGCCGTGTGCTGGGTGCGGTGGTTGATTCGGTGAGCGATGTGATGCAACTGCCCAGCGAGGCCATCAAGCCCGCCCCAGAGATCAGCACTGCGGTCGATATGAGCTACATCACCGGCATTGCCCACATGGGCGAGCGCCTGCTGATCGTGATGGATATTGAGTCGCTCATGAGCAGCGCCGAGATGGGGCTGATCGATCAATCGATCAAGCATTGATCGCCCAAAGATCACGCGCGCCGCCGCCCGCACAGCACGGGGCGGCGTCTGCACAAAAAAAGGCTCTGCGCGCTGCAGAGCCTTTTTTATTTGGAACGGATGGTGCCCGCGCTTCGGCGCCTTCAGTTGAGCAAGGACGAAACGCTGCTTTCGGCCACCTCTTTGAGTTTGGCGCGCTGTGCCAGCCGCGCCATCAACGCCGAGGCCTGCCCTAGCGAGGGCAGCTCGTCCATCGGCTCGTCGTGGCCATGCATAACGAGGTAGCGCACCGACCCCGATCCACCCTCGTCGAACAGGGCGTAGACCGAGAAATCTCCTTGGCTGAAACGGAACTCGCGGCGTGTGCTCATGCAATGCATTGTGGCGATCGCGGTGCAGCATCTGCCTGCTGAAATCCCGAAGAATCGGGTAAATGCGGGGCGCGAAAGTGACGGATTTCGCACCCGCAGCGGCTCAGAAATCCAGCCGATCGAAATCGTCTTTCGATGAGCCGCAATCGGGGCAGCGCCAATCGTGGGGCACCTCGGCCCAGCGCGTGCCGGCGGCAATGCCTTCGCTGGGCCAGCCCTGGGCTTCGTCGTAGATGTAGTGGCAGCTGCCGCACTGCCATTGCTGAAGTTCGGCGGTGAGGGTGGTGCTCATGATGATGCGTTCCTCGCCGTGTTCAAGCCTGTGCCTGGGCTTGCGCCTGATGCCAGCGCGCAAACAATCGGGTGCGCGCCGAGGGCTGCACGTTGGCCCGGGTGAGATCGCCCTTGTAATGGGCCACCACGCGGCGATCCATCAAGGCAAACCACAGCGGCGGGCAATAGGCCACGGTGATCATGCCGGCATAGCCGCTGGGCAGTTGCGGGGCTTCATCAAAGTGGCGCAGGGCCTGATAGCGGCGCGTGGGGTGGGCGTGGTGATCAGAGTGGCGCTGCAGGTGGTAGAGGATGATGTTGCCCACAATGTGGTTGCTGTTCCACGAGTGCTCTGGCTCGCAGCGCACGTAGCGGCCATTGGCGTCTTTTTGGCGCAGCAGGCCATAGTGCTCAACGTAGTTCACCACCTCAAGCAGCGAAGCGCCATACACCCCCTGCAACAGCAAAAAGCCCAGAGCGCTCCAACCCAGCCAGGCTGTCAGCGCGCCATAAAACACCACCGACATGGCCCAGGCCTGCAGGTTGTCGTTGCTGTAGTGCCAAACACTTTTGCCCTGCCGGTTCAGGCGCTCTTTTTCGAGCGCCCAGGCCGAGCGCAGGCTGCCCAACACGGTGCGCGGCAAAAAGGCCCAGAAGCTCTCGCCCATACGCGAGCTGGCCGGATCTTCGGGCGTGGCCACGCGCTTGTGGTGGCCACGGTTGTGTTCAACATAAAAATGGCCATACATCGTGGGCGCGAGCGTGAGCTTGGCCAGCCAGCGGTCGAAGGCTTCTTTTTTGTGCCCCAGCTCGTGCGCCGTGGCAATGCCCACACCGTTGTAGGCGCCTACCGAAAACACCAGGCAGGCAAAGGCATACCAGGGCATATCGTGCGTGGCCACCAACCAAGCGCCATAAATGGTGCCGGCGAACTGAAACGGCACGTAGGCCCACACCAGCACGCGGTAGTAGATGTCTTTATCGAGCTTTTCAACCACTGCTTCGGTGGGGTTGCTGAAATCTTCGCCAAAGGCGGTATCGAGCACCGGCATCACCAAGTGGATGAACACCGGTGCAAAGGCCAAAAACCACCACTGGCCGGTTTGGGCATATGCCAGCAGCGACAGCGAAAACACCGCCGGAATGGCCGGGCTGAGCAGCCACAGCCAGCGTTTGTCCGTCCACTCTTTGGCCGTGGTGGCAGAAATCACACTCATGCACATCTCCATCCATCAGGCTCATGAGGCCCGGCGCCCTCGCGCCAACCAGCCCTGAGCCGTTTATGGAGAAATTGTGTTGATCTAGGCCAAGGCCAAGAAGCCGCAAAACGCCGCAATGCCGCCTCGATACGCCGCCCACCACCCCGCGTTATCCCTAGAGGCGGTTTTTTGATAAACCTCAACGGCGTTTCACGACACCGCCTCACGCAGGGTTTGCCCGAGTGGGCGAGCCAGCACGCCGCGCAAGCCCCACCACCCCACGAGCCACGACAGCGCTGCGCCAAGCAGGGCGCCCAGCGGCAGCCACCACAGCGGCGCCTGCCAATCAAACTCAAACACCTGTAGCGCCAGCCCCCACCCCAAACCCAACGCCGCTGCGGCGGCCAGTGCGCCTGCCAGCGCACCTACGCCGATCAGCTCGGCAGCCTGCACGCGCGCCAACAGCCGATTGCCGGCCCCCAGCGCACGCAGCACCGCAAACTCGCGCACACGTGCCTCGCGGCTGGCCAGCAGCGCCGACAGCAACACCGCCAGCCCCGCTGCCAGCGTAAAAACAAACAAAAATTCAACCGCCCGAATCACCTGATCGAGCACGCTCTGCATCTGCCGCAGCTGCGCTCCCACATCCACCACGGTGATGTTGGCGAAGGCACGTGTGAGGCTGGCATCAAAACCTGCCGTGTGCGGCGCGCGAAACGCCGCAATGTGGGTTGATGGCAGATCGGGCCGTTGCGCTTGCGTAAACATCACAAAAAAATTGACGCGCATCGAGGCCCAATCCACCTTGCGCACGCTGGTGATCTGCCCCTCAACGCGCTGTGCCGCCACCTCAAAACCCAACCGATCCCCCAACTTGAGGCCCAGGCGTTGCATGAGCCCGGCCTCAACGCTCAAGGCACCCGCCTGCCCGGGCTGCCACTGCCCGCCGATAACGGCGTTGTGCGCAGGCGGCTGCGCGGCGTAGCTGAGATTGAATTCGCGATCCACCAACTGCCGCGCGCGATCATCGGCGTAGCGATCACTGCGCACCGCCTGGCCGTTGATGGCTACCAGCCGGCCACGCACCATGGGATACCAATCAAAGCGCTGCACCCCGTGGTCCTTGAGATGCTGCACAAACGCCTCGGCCTGATCCGGCATCACGTTGATCACGAAGCGATCGGGCGCATCGGGCGGTGTGGCCCGACGCCAGCTGTCGATCAAATCGGTGCGCAGCAGCACCAGCAGGATCAGCGCAAACAGCCCCAGCCCCAGCGACGACACCTGCACCATCACCAGTGTCGGGCGTGTGGCCATCTGGCGCGCAGCCAAATGCATCCACGTTGGCCACCAGCGCGGCCAGCGTGTCGACCATCGCGCCACGGCAGCTGACGCCAGCGCACGGCGCAACGCCACCATCGCACCCCCGCCGCCCAACGCAAACAGCGCCGCTGCCGCTGCAAACCCGCCCACAGCCCAGGCGCCCAGTTGCGGCTCGGCTGCCACGCCCAACAGCAGTGCCACAAAGCCCAGCCCGGCCCCCGCCATCACACCCAGCGAGGCCGCGCGCGGCTGCCCCAGCTCACGGCGCATCACGCGCAGCGCCGGCACCCGCGCCAGTTGCAACACTGGCGGCAGGCCAAAGCCCACACACAGCACCCCGCCTACGCCCAAACCCAAGCCCACAGGCCACCACCCAGGCGCGGGCATCGGCAGCCCCACAAGCTGCCCCAGCAACAGCACAAACACTTGATGCAAGGCCAACCCCAGCGCCACACCCACCGCGCTCGCCAACAAGGCCACGCTCAAAAACTCGATGGCATAAGCGCCGGCAATGCGCCGCTGCGATAGGCCCAACACGCGCAACATCGCGCAGGTATCGAGGCGGCGCGTTGCAAAGTCGCGCGCGGCAATCGCCACCGCCACAGCAGCCAGCAAAGCGGCCAGCAGCGCCACGAGCTTTAAAAACTGCTCGGCCCGCGCGAGGGTCTGGCGCACCTCGGGCCGCCCCGATTCGAGCGAATCAATACGCACGCCACGCAGTTGTCGGGCCTGCACAGTGTGCTGCGCCCACGCCAAAAAATGGCGCGCGGCCAACTGATCGAGCGCGTGATCGGCACGGCGCGCCGCCACAGCCAGGCGATAGCTCACGCGGCTGGCCGGCTGCACCAGCGCGGTGGCCGGCAGATCGGCCTCGTGCATCAACACCCGGGGTGCAAACGCCATAAAACCCGCGCCACGATCAGGCTCGATCACCAGGCGGTGCGCGATGCGCAAGCGTGCATCGCCCAGCCACAGCGCATCGCCCACTTGCAGGCCCAGGGATTCGAGCACGGCCGATTCAACCCACACCTCACCCGGCGCCGGCCCGGCAGCGTGTGCCGATTCGCGCCCGGCAGCATCAGCCACGATCAATTGCCCGCGCAGCGGATAAGCCGCACTCACTGCCTTGATGGCCACCAGCCGCGTAGCGCCGCCCTGCTCATCGTCGGCACGCGCCATGCTCGCCAGCGCCGCCATGCGCGCCACGCTCAAGCCCTGCTCGCGGGCGTGCTGCTCAAACACGGGCGGCAGCGGCTGATCGGCCACCATCACGCCATCGCCGCCCAACAGTTGCGCGGCGTCGCGGGTGAGCCCGCGATCAAGGCGATCCACAAAAAACGCCACCGCCGTGAGCGCTGCCACGGCCAGCGTTACGGCCAGCACGAGCACACGCAGCTCACCCGCACGCCAATCACGCCACAGTTGGCGACCTGCCCAAATCAGCATCGGCACAGCGTGGGTCTGCACGGGTGGGATCAGGCCGCCCCGGGGGCCGCAAACGAAGCAAACGTGGCATCGAGCTGCGCAATCCACTCGGCTTTTTGTGCCGGTGTGGCAAAGCTCGCTTCAAAGCTGTTGCGCGCCAGTGTGTAGGCCTGCGGCGCACCCAGGGGCAAAGCCGCAAAAGTGTCGGCAAAGTTTTGGTTGAGGTAGCCACCAAAGTAGGCCGGATCATCTGAGTTGATCGTGGCCTTGAGCCCTGCCGCCAGCAGCCGCGCCAGGTTGTGCTGATCGAGCGAATTGAACACGCACAGCTTGACGTTGGACAGCGGGCACACCGTGAGCGGCACGCCCTCGTGCGCCAGCCGCTCGACGAGCCGAGGATCTTCGAGGCAGCGCACGCCGTGATCGATGCGCTCAACGTGCAGCACATCAAGCGCACTTGAGATGTATTCGGGCGGGCCTTCTTCGCCGGCGTGTGCCACGAGGTGCAGGCCCAGCTCGCGGCAGCGTGCAAACACGCGCGCGAATTTTTCGGGCGGATGCCCCCGCTCGCTCGAATCGAGCCCTACGCCGATGAACCGATCACGATAGGGCAAGGCTTCTTCGAGCGTGGCAAAGGCATCGTCTTCGCTGAGGTGCCGCAAAAAACACAGGATCAATGCGGCGCTGATGCCGAGTTCATCGCGCGCACGCGCCGCCGCACGGCTCAGGCCCTCGATCACCACCTCAAAAGGCACACCGCGCGCCGTATGGGTTTGCGGATCGAAAAACAACTCGGCATGCACCACCCGATCAGCTGCGGCACGCTCAAAATAAGCCCAGGCCATGTCTTCAAAATCTTGCGCCTTGAGCAGCACCGAGGCCCCGGCGTAGTAGATATCAAGAAAACTCTGCAGATCGGTAAAGGCATAGGCTTGGCGCAGCGCCTCGACGCTGGCATAGGGCAGCACCACGCCGTTGCGCTGCGCAAGCGCAAAGATCAGCTCGGGCTCAAGCGAGCCTTCGATATGGATGTGCAACTCGGCCTTAGGCATCGCCGCCAGCAACGCCGACAGACGATCAGACGCGATGTGGTTGACGAAACCTGGCATGGATTGAGGCTGGGCGGTCATGGCAAAAACATCCTTGGCGTTTGGGGATCAAAAGATCTCACGGGCTAGGCAGGCAAATCGTAGGGCGACTCGACCACCACGCCCAAGGTGTTGAGCGTCATGGCCAACATCACGTAATGCCCCACGAGCATGCAGAACTCAAGCGTGTGCTTGTCGTTGAGATGCTCGCGCAGCTGCGCCCACAAGGCATCGTCGAGATAGTGATGGCGTATGAGCGCATCGGTGGCCTGCATGAGCGCGCGAGTGCGTGGCGTCCAGCCCGGTGCGTTGTCGAGCTGCAGATCATCGATTTCATCGATGCTCAAGCCAGCGTCTTTGCCAATACGCACATGCTGCGCCCACTCATACCATGAGCCGGTGCGCCAGCCCACACGCAAGATCACGCGTTCGGTGTCGGCGCGCGGCAACCGGCCAAAGGGCATCAGGCGAGAGGCAAAGGCCAACCAGCGATAAAACAACCCGCGATCATTGGCCACCGTGCCAAACACATTGAGCGGCACCGAAGGCTGGCCCTTGATGCCTGCCCGCGAGTGGATGAGCCGCAGCACAAAACGCAGCAACCACGTCTGCCGTGCAGGCTCAACCGGCGCGATGCGCGGCTGGCGCGAGCGGTGCCAAACATGGCCCGGCGGGCGCTGGCCAGGCTCGCGCACCGGCGTGGCAAGAGAGGTGAGATCACGTTGCAGTTGTGTCATGGCGAGATGCGCCTCGGGCGGGGTTGATAAAAAAGGCTCGCAAAAATCATACGGCGCCCGGCGAGCGCGCATAAACGCAACGCCCGGCAACATAGGTGCGCGCCACATTGCGCTCGTCGCTCAGCATCATCCAGGCAAAGGTTTTTTCGTGCCAGCTCTTGGCGAGGGCCAGCCGATGCGCTGCCAGCGGGCCAGCGGCCCAATCCCACACCACCAGATCTGCCATGCGCCCGGGCTCAAGGCTGCCGATTTCGTCGTCGAGCCCCAAGGCCTGGGCCGCGCCAAAAGTGCAGGTGTGCAGGGCTTTCCAGGCCGTAAGGCGGCTGCCCTGCAAGGCCTGCACCTTATAAGCCTCAGCAGCCGTGCGCAACATCGACAAGCTGGTGCCCGCCCCCACATCGCTGCCCAGCGAAACGCGCACGCCCTGCCCTTGTGCCTGCGCCCAATCAAACAGGCCGCTGCCTAAAAACAGGTTGGATGTGGGGCAATGCGCGATCTGGGCGCCGCGCTCGCGCAGCACGCTGCGGTCGTGATCGTCCAGCCAGATGCCGTGCGCAAAAACAGCCCGGGGGTGGATCAGGCCTGAGCGGGCATACACATCGAGGTAGCTGCGCGCCTCGGGGTAGAGCTCGCGCACCCAGCGCACTTCATCGCGGTTTTCGGCCACGTGGGTTTGCAGATAGACCCCCGGATAAGCCGCGCACAACTCGCCGGCCATGGCCAGCTGCTCAGGTGTGCTGGTGGGTGCAAAACGCACCGTGATGGCCACACTCTGGCGGCCATGGCCGTGCCAGCGCTCGATGAGCTCGATGCAATCGCGCCGCGCGCCATCCACATCATCGAGCAGCCCCGGCGGCGCGCAGCGGTTCATCAGCACCTTGCCGGTGATGAGCCGCATTTGCAGCGCATGTGCCTGTTCAAACAACGCCTGAGCCGACACCGGATGCACCGTGGCAAACACTGCCGCCGTGGTGGTGCCGCACGCCAGCAACCCTTGCACAAAGCGCTGCGCACCTTCGCGGGCCACACAGGGGTCGGCATAACGCTGCTCGGCCACGAAGGTGTAGGTATTGAGCCAATCGAGCAGCTCGGTGCCATAGCTTGCAATCACATCGAGCTGTGGTGCGTGCACATGGGTGTCGATCAGGCCGGGCGTGATCAACCCGCCCGCAAACAGCTCGCGATGCCACGATGCATCGGGCGGCGTGTGCCCCGGCTGCGCGCCCACGATGCGCCCACCATCGATCAGCAGCCAGTGATCGGGCCGCACGCGCACCCCGGGGGCATCGTCGAGCGGCACCCCGGGCACACCCCAGCCGGGGTCGGCCACGCAATCAAGCAGATCGGCTCGCAGCGCCACGCGCCCAGGCTGCGCACCCGGTAGCGCATCGATCAAAGGCGCGGGGCTCATGTAGATCAGTGCACCGCGCTGTCGAGGCTCCAGCCCGGGTGATCGAAGTAGGTGCCGTAGTGGCGCAACGTCTGCATCACGCCAAGGGCCGCCACGCGCTTCACATCGAGTTTGGGCGAGTTGCGCATGGTGTCGGCATCGTTGGTGAGCGGCGCCAGCACCGCTGCATGAAAGGCTTTATCAGCGTCGGGCGTGAGCTTGCAGCGCGCCACGATATCGTCCGTGTTTTTTTGGATCGTGCCCGCCAGCTTGGCATAACCCGAGGCATCGAGCCGCTGTGCTGCCACATCGGCCTGCACGGCCATCATGGCTTTGCGGATGCCATCCATGGCCTCGCGCATGGGGGCATCGGTTTGCCACTTCTGCCCGGCCTTGAGGCTCTTGGCTGCTGTCGATGCGGCCTGCGGCGCGTGTGTGTGTTCGTGCTGCTTTTGATGCTGCGCATGCTGTGCCAACGCGGGCATGGCGAATCCGGCCCAACACACCACCACAGCCGCCGCCGCAACTGCGGCCATGGCACCGCGACGCGCCACCATCCGTTGCTTGCTCATCAATAATCCCCTTTCAAAAAAGCAGGCGACAACGATAACCGAGCGTTGTCGAGCCGGCTTGATCGAATCCAAATCCAGCCCCCGCGATCGCAACGCCCTTGCGCGCTCTTCAGAACCACCATCGTCTTGCCGAAATAGCACGCCATGCGATTCGCCAAACTCGCCTTTATCGCCGCCTGCGCCTGGGGTGCATGGCACTGGTATCAAACCCGGCCCGTTACCGATATATCGCCGGGCGCCGAGGCCGTTGCAGCGCCTCAGCAAGCGCGATCAAGCACGCAACCGTTTGATCTCAACGGCTATCGCATCGAGCCGCTGGCGCATTTCAAGATTCGCGCCCGCGTGCTCTCGCGCGAAAACTACGCCACCGACAAAGAAGCCGATTTATCGCCCACCGATCTGGCCCTGGGCTGGGGCCGGATGTCGGATATCGATGTCTACGAGCAGCTTCACATCACCCAGAGCGGGCGTTTTTATTTTTGGCGCTACGACAACGAGCCGCCGATTCCGCGCGATGAAATCGTGAACTCAAGCGCCAACATGCACCTCATCCCCGCCAACGACGAAGTGCGCCGCGCCCTGGCGCGCGTCAGGCAAGGGCAAATTGTGAATATCGAAGGCGAGTTGATCGAAGCCACCCAAGCCAACGGCTGGCGCTGGCGCAGCTCACTCACCCGCAGCGATTCGGGCGCTGGCGCCTGCGAGGTGGTGTGGGTCGAATCTCTGGTGGCCGAATAGCCGCCAGCCGCGCGTGTCTCTGGCGTGCAAATCTCGCGAAAATCCCCCCTTGCCGGCGCACAACGCCTGGTTTTGAATCACACTGTTCACTCACATCGCTGATCCTCTGCCCGCATGAACCCCCTCAAAATCGAGAGCAATCGCAATCGGCAAACCGTCTGGATGCTCACCGCCAGCGGCCTGGGCGCGTGGCTCGTGTTCAGCATGTCGGCGTTTGGCCACGGCTGGTTTGAATCTGCCGGATTCGTGCTCGGCATGCTGCTGGTGGCTGCTGGCGTTGCGGGGCTGTATCTGGGCACCACGCGCGCGGTGGTGATTGATCCGCGCACCGGATTCATCAGCATCGAAGACACCAACCGCGTCGGCCAACGCAAACGCTCGATTCCATTCAAAGAAGTGGTGAGCGCCTATCTCAACGAAATGGTCGACACCAGCGGCGGCATGGCCTACGACGTGATGCTCAAGCTCAAAAGCGGCAAAACCATCTCGCTGTTTGGCGGTGCGGCTTTTGATGGCACCCACGACCGCGCCGTGATGGCCGAGCGCTGCCGACGCATCGGGCAATATCTGCAGCATGCCTGATTGCCACCCAACCACCCCGCCCACCCCCTGTGCACACGCCCATCTCTGGCCCCAGCCACACCTCGGGCGGCACCGGCGGCAGCCTTCGCGGTTTTTCGTTTATTGAGCTGCTGGCCGTGCTTGCCGTATTGGCCGTGCTGGCCATGTTGGCGGCCCCCAGCATGATCGACCGCATCATCCGCAACCAGATCACTGAGGCGCTGCCTCTGGCCGATATCGCCAAAGCCCCGGTGGCTGCAGCCTGGGCCGCCAGCGCCGCCCTGCCAGCCGATAACACCGCCGCTGATCTGCCTGCAGCCGAAAAAATCGTCAGCACCTATGTGCGCGCAGTGGCCATCGAAAACGGTGCCATCCACCTCACCTTTGGCAACAGTGCCAACAGCCTCATCCGCGACAAAGTGCTCACCCTGCGCCCCACCGTGGTCGAAGATGCGCCCATCGTGCCCGTATCGTGGGTGTGCGCCCAGGGCAAAGTGCCCGACAAAATGACAGCCAAAGGGCAAGACCGCACCACCGTGCCCGCCGCCTACCTGCCCCTCAAGTGCCGCTCATAACCGGGCAGCCGCCCCCCCGGCGCGCTACCGCATTCGTGTAAAAATCGCGCCCCGCCCGCCACTCGCCGTAGTTCAATGGATAGAACGAGTGCCTCCTAAGCGCTAGATACAGGTTCGATTCCTGTCGGCGGGGCCACCGCTCACTCCCCCACCACTCAAAACGGAGCCACCGATTCGCACACGATGGTGTAGCCATGGGTGGGATGCGGCAGCTCAATGCGCCAGGCGTGCAGCTGCAACCGGGGTGCCTGGGCGCGCACATCGGGTGGAGCGTAGAGCTCATCACCCAAGATCGGGTGGCCCAGCGCCTGCAGGTGCACACGCAGTTGATGCGAACGCCCGGTAACGGGCTCGAGCTCGACACGGGTGGTGCGCCCAGGTGCCGCGCCCTCTCGCGCAAGCACGCGGTAGCGCGTAAGCGAAGGCTTGCCGATGGCGTGATCCACCTTTTGCAGCGGGCGATTGGGCCAATCGGTGATCAGGGGCAGGTTGATCTCGGCAGCATCGTGGGGCAGATCGCCTGCCACGCGGGCGATGTAGTGTTTATGCACGCATCGCTCTCTAAACAGACGGCTGAGTTCGCGTTGCGCTATTTCGCCGCGCGCAAACACCACCAAACCCGAGGTGCCCAGATCAAGCCGATGCACGGTGAGTGCCTCGGGGTAAACGGCCTGCACACGATGGATAAGGCAATCGGCTTTATGAGCGCCGCGCCCGGGCACGCTGAGCAACCCGCTGGGTTTATCAACCACGATCACATCAGCATCGAGATGGCACACCACCAAACCCGTGTTGGGCGGCGGGCAGTAATCATCGAGCAACAGTGTCGGTGATGTGGCGTGCATCGAAGGGTGTGTGTTCATCTGAATTTTTGCGAGCGCTGCGCGCGATTGTCCGATTGGCGCGGTTAACAGCTGTTGAGGCAATCGGTGTAGCAATCGGTGCGGCAGAATCAACGCGCATTGTTGCCACGCCACACAGCCCCAGGCGAGCCTGCCGGAGATCTGCCCCATGCCCACGCCCCCTTGTTCGCCTGATGATCATGCTGCAGCAGCACGCCAGCCGCTTGTTGAGCGATTCGATATTGCGCGGCTGTTCATCCTGCTTTTGTTCATCGGCTTGATGATCGGGGCAAGCCTGTGGATCATCCAGCCCTTTGTGCCGGCGCTGCTGTGGGCCACGATGATCGTGGTGGCCACTTGGCCGGTGATGATTCGGGTGCAGGGCTGGCTGGGGCGGCGCCGATGGGCGGCCACGTTGTTCATGACGCTGGGGCTCACAGCGCTGATCGTGGTGCCCATCGGCTTGGCCGTAGGCACGATTGCCGAGCACGCGCCGGGCATTAGAGATCATGCACGCCATTGGCTGTCGGGGCCGCTACCGCCACCGCCCGAGTGGCTGCAAAACGTGCCCGTGGTGGGCGCGCGTTTGGTGCGCGAATGGCAAAACTTTGTCAACGCTGGCCCTGGCGTGATGTTGGCAAAGATCCAGCCCTACACCGGCAAGCTCGCCACCTGGGTGGCCGCACGGGCCGGTGGTTTGGGCATGCTCACGCTGCATCTTTTGCTCACGATTGCGCTGTCGGCTGTGCTGTATCTGCATGGCGAAACAGCGGCCAATGGCCTCAAGCGTTTTGCCGCACGGCTGGGTGGCGAGCGTGGTGCTCAGGCTGTGGTGCTGGCAGGGCAGGCGATTCGCGCCGTGGCCATGGGCATCGTGGTAACGGCGCTGGTGCAAACGGCACTCGGCGCTGTGGGGCTGCTGATCGCAGGTGTGCCGTATGTGCTGATCCTGGCGTCGATCATGTTTGTGTGCTGCATCGCGCAAATCGGCCCGGGCCTGGTGCTGTTTGCTGCCGTCGGCTGGCTGGCCTACGAGGGGCGCACCGGCATGGCGGTTTTTTTGGGGGTGTGGACACTCGTGGTGGTGTCGCTCGACAACGTGCTGCGGCCTTTGCTGATTAAGCGCGGCGCCGATATCCCGCTGCTGCTCATCCTCACCGGCGTGATGGGCGGCTTGATCGCCTTTGGCGTGGTTGGCCTGTTTGTGGGGCCGGCTGTGCTGGCGGTGAGCTACACCCTGCTCAATGATTGGATCGATCGCCCCCTCGATGGGCGTAGCGCCGCGCCAGCACCGTGCACACAAAAAGCTGCAGCTGGTGATACACCATGATCGGCAACACCAGCACGCCCATGGCGGGCGCACCGCCAAACAGCAGCTTGGCCATGGGCATGCCCGAGGCGAGGGTTTTTTTAGAGCCGCAAAACATGGCGACGATTTCGTCTTCGGTATCAAAGCGCAAGGCCTGAGCCACACGCCGCGTGGCCCACAGCATGGGCGCCAAAAAAATCACCGCACCGATGAACGCCTGCAGCAGCAAGAGCGGGCCGTGGCGCGTCCACAAGCCATCGGCCACCGAATCGCTGAAGGCCGACCACACCAGCAACACGATCACAACACGATCAAACACATTGGTGATGGGCTTGATACGCGCCAGCGTGCCCATCAGCAGCGGACGCAGCAGATGCCCCGCCACAAAGGGCAACACCAGCATCGTTGACACCTTGAGCATGGTGTGCGCCAGATCGATATCAACCCCCTGCCCGCGCATCACCAAGCTCACCAGCAGCGGCGTGAGCACCACACCCAACAGGGTCGACAAGGTGGCATTGAGCACCGCCGCCGCCACGTTGCCACGCGCCAGCGCGGTCATCGCCACCGATGACGACACCGTTGATGGCAACGCGGCCAGATAAAAAAATCCCATCAACAGATCGTGCGGCACCGCGTGGCCTACGAGCACCGCCAGCAGCGCCCACCACAGCGGAAACGCCACATAGGTGCACGCCTGCACCAGCAGATGCAGCCGCCAGCGCGAGGCGCCGCTTTTGAGGCTTGTTGTCGACAAGGCCGCGCCGTGCAATAAGAAGAGCAAAAACACGCCCACATCGGTAACGCGCCCGAGGTGCAGCGGGCCCTCGCTGCGCCCCCATTGCGGCACCACCGAAGCCAGCCCCACGGCGGCCAACATGCCCAGCAAAAACCAATCGGGCGTCAATGCGCGTTGGGGGGCGCTCATGGCAGATCGATCCTCTCACTGTTTGTTGACGACACAGCCGCAAGGATAGGCGCAGCGGCGTTTCGCTATGCTTTGCGCCTCTGCGGTTTTCTACTTTTTAGATCGAGGATTTTTTATGGCCATGGACGAAATTGATTACTACCTGCACGGCGACGATATGCAGTTTGTCGAGATCGAGCTCGATCCCGAAGAAGCCGCCATCGGCGAGGCCGGCAGCATGATGTACATGGAAGACGGCATCCAGATGGATACCGTTTTTGGCGACGGCTCGGCGCAGCAAGGCGGCATCTTTGGCAAGCTGCTGGGCGCGGGCAAACGGCTGATCACGGGCGAATCGCTGTTCACCACCGTTTACAGCAACAAAGGCCACGGCAAGCGCAAAGTGGCTTTTGCTGCGCCCTACACCGGCAAGATCATCCCCTTTGATCTGAGCCAGCACGGCGGCATGATGATTTGCCAAAAAGACGCCTTTTTGTGCGCCGCCAAGGGTGTGTCGCTGGGCATTGCTTTTCAAAAGAAGCTCGGCGCGGGCTTTTTTGGCGGTGAGGGCTTCATCATGCAAAAGCTTGAGGGCGATGGCCTGGCGTTTTGCCACTCGGGCGGCACGGTGCTCAAGCGTGAGTTGGCCGCGGGCGAAATGCTGCGCGTTGACACCGGCTGCGTGGTGGCCTACACGCCCAATGTCGATTTCGACATTCAGTTCGTAGGCGGCATCAAAACGGCGATGTTTGGTGGCGAAGGCTTGTTCTTCGCCGTGCTGCGCGGCCCGGGCACGGTGTGGCTGCAATCGCTGCCCTTCTCGCGTCTGGCCTCGCGCATTTTTGCCGCAGCCCCGATGCGCCAAGGTGGCGGCGGCCGCAGTGGCGAAGAAGGCGGCCTGCTGGGCTCGCTGCTGGGCGGCGACGAGTAACCTCTCGCGCGCGCCTCTCTTGCAGCGTCGGCACAACCGGGGCCTTGGGCCCCAGAGTGCATCGGCCTGAATCCGACCGATCAGTTTTTGGGCTGCGCCACCGGGCGGGCCAACTCTTCGAGGCTCTGCCCACGCTCGCGCAGCAGGGCTTCGAGCGCGGGCAGCAACGGGCCCAGACGCTCATCGATCGCCTCGCGCACCGTATCAACAAACACCTGGGTAGAGCGCTCGATCTCAACGTTGAGACGCGCGCCCGGCCCTTTGTGGCCAAAGGTTGTTTGGCGTAGCGTTTCGGGGATCAACCACACCTCAAACCAGCCCGCACGTCGATCAACTTCGGCAACCGTGAGGCTGGCACCGTTGATGGCGATGTAGCCCTTGGCAAACACATAACGCAGATGGGATGCGGGCACCGCAATGCGCAGCACATGGTTGTTTTCGGGCTGGCGCACCTCAACCACCGTGGCCGTGAAATCCACATGCCCCGATAGGGGATGGCCGCCGATTTCAGCACCATCTTTAGCGGCACGCTCAACGTTGATGGCATCGCCGGCTTTGAAATCCCCCAGCGTGGTGAGCGCCAAACTTTGCTGCATCACATCGAAATCGGCCGCATCGACACCACGCAACGCCGTAACGGTGAGGCACACGCCATCGCACGCCACACTCGCCCCCACCTCAAGCCCCTGCGCAAAACCCACCGGAAAACCCAGCGTGAACGTGCGCAACCCGGGGCGATCGGTAATGGCCGCAATGGTGGCCACGCCTTGAACAATGCCGGTAAACATGGGTAAAGCGTAGAAAAAAAGAAGGAAAGAAGGTGGGCGCAAGCGTACCAGCTTCACCTGGCGAAACCGGGCTTTGTGCCGCACTGTCCTGAAACGACACAGGGAGTCTCCCCGTGCACGGCGTGATGCCTGCTCGCATACTTTGCAGCGTGAACTCCGCCCAGATCCACCCCCTGCATCTCTCGAGCGGCAATCTGCTGCGCGAGGCGCGTCGCCGCCTGATCGAATCAGGCGAAGTCTCAACCGATTTGCTGCGCGACAACCTGGCGCAATCGTGGCAGCGCAGTTGCCGCGCCGGGCTGCGCCCCCTCAGCGCCCTGCCCGAGCAACCTCAGGCAGATGCAGCCGATCTGCTGCAGGCGCTCGATCACCACCGAGGCCTGTTGGCACAGGCCCGGCCAGTGATGGAGTTTGTTTTTGAGCAAATGCGCGACACCGGCAGCCTCGTTGTGCTGGCCGACACCCGCGGGCTGCTGTTGCACAGCCTGGGCGACGCCGAGTTTCTTGAGCGCGCCGAGCGCGTGGCACTGCGCCCCGGCGCCCTCTGGAGCGAGAGCGCACGCGGCACCAACGCCATCGGGCTGTCGCTGGTTGAGCGGCGCCCGGTGGTGATCCACGGCGGCGAACATTTTTTTGAGCACCACAGTTTTTTAACCTGTGCCGCCGCCCCCATCATTGATCCCGGCGGTTCGCTGCTGGGCGTGCTTGATGTATCGGGCCACCACCGCAACCACCAACCGCACACCTTTGCGCTGGTGCGCATGGCTGCCCGCATGATCGAGCACCGGCTGTTTGAAACCCGCCACGCCAACGATCTGCGCATTCATCTGCACCCCAGCCCCGAAGGCATCGGCACGGTGGGCGAAGGGCTGCTGGCCGTATCTGAAGACGGCTGGATCGTCGGCGCCAACGCCACCGCGCTGGTGTGGCTCGATATGTGCACAAGCGATATCGGCGCCATCACGCTTGAGCGCGCGCTGGGATTGCGCACCGGCGCCGTGGCCAGCGGGCTGGCGCGGCACATCACCACGCGGCAAGGGCTGGCGCTGCATCTGCGCGCCGATGTAGCGCGTGCCAGCGTATCGGTGGCGTTTTCTTCGCCGCGCGATCGATATGCCTCGACAGCCTCTGAGCCCCCGGCGCACGCCGGCGCACACGCGCCCCTTGAGCGCACCCATCGCCCCCAGGCAGGATCGCGCACGCCAGCGGTCGAGCCCGATTCGCAATTGAGTGCTGCCCAGCACCGCGCCATGCGCATGCAAGAGCATGGCATCCCTGTGTTGCTGCAGGGCGAATCAGGCAGTGGCAAAGAGGTGTTCGCCCGCGAGCTGCACCGCAACGGGCCGCGAGCCCAAGGCCCGTTCGTGGCCGTGAACTGCGCCGCCCTGCCCGAAACGCTGATCGAAGCCGAATTGTTTGGCCACGTGGCAGGCGCATTCACCGGCGCGCGCCGCGAAGGCTCGCCCGGGCGCATCCGTGAGGCTCATAGTGGCGTGTTGTTTTTGGATGAGATCGGCGACATGCCCCTGCCGCTGCAAGCGCGGCTGCTGCGCGTGCTGCAAGACCGCGAAATCACCCCGCTGGGCGGCAGCAAGGCCGTGGCGGTCGATTTTTATCTGGTGTGCGCCACGCACCGCAATCTGCGCCAAGAAGTGCGGGCGGGCCACTTTCGCGAAGATCTTTTTTATCGCCTCAACGGCCTCACGGTGCAGCTGCCCCCGTTGCGCGAGCGGCGCGATTTTTATGCGCTCACGGCGCAACTGCTGCGCAGCATCGTGCCCGCGCCCGCCATCGGCATCCACCCCGATGTGTTGGCTGCGCTGCAAAGCTACCACTGGCCGGGCAACGTGCGCCAGCTGCACAACGTGCTGCGTGCTGCCTGTGCCATGCTCGATCCCGGCGAAACACAGATTCAGTGGCCGCACATGCCCGACGATCTGCTCGAAGACCTCAACGCCTACGCGCCGCAGCCACCCAAAACAATGCAGGTGGATGCCGATGGCACCGATCTGCGCAGCCTCTCTGATCGCATGATCGAGCAGGTGCTCGAAGCCACACAAGGCAATATGTCCGAAGCCGCGCGGCGTCTGGGCATCAGCCGCAACACGCTGTATCGACGCCTCAAGCGCTCGGCAGCCGGCTGAGCCCGGGCCGCATCCCTTGTTGGGATTCATGATGCCCGTCATCCACCCCCGGCGTGGTTTGGGTAGCATGGCGGGATGAGCCACGAAACCTTCTCATCATCCGCCCCCGACAGCCGGATCAACGCTGATCCGCAAGAGCTGGCCAAGTTCAGCGAACTCGCCCACCGCTGGTGGGATCCAGACAGCGAGTTCAGGCCGCTGCACCAAATCAACCCCTTGCGACTCGATTGGATCGACGCCCAGGCGGCCCTCAGTGGCAAGCGCGTGGTCGATGTGGGTTGCGGCGGCGGCATCCTGGCCGAATCGATGGCGCGGCGTGGCGCCAACGTGCTGGGCATTGATCTGGCCGACAAGCCGCTCAAGGTGGCACAACTGCATGCGCTCGAAGCCGGCGTGGCCCAGCTCAGCTACCGCGCGGTAGCTGCCGAAGCACTGGCCGCCGAACAGCCGGGGCAGTTTGATGTGGTGACGTGCATGGAAATGCTCGAACACGTGCCCGAGCCAGCCTCGGTGGTGCGAGCGTGCGCCGAGATGGTCAAGCCCGGCGGCTGGGTGTTTTTCTCAACGCTCAACCGCAATCTCAAGGCTTATTTGTTCGCCATCATCGGCGCCGAGCATGTGCTCAAGCTGCTGCCCAAGGGCACGCACGAATATGGGCGTTTTATTCAGCCCGCCGAGCTCACGCAGTGGGCGCGCGATGCCAGCCTCTCACCCGTGGCCATGAAAGGCCTCGAATACAACCCGCTCACGCAGCGCTACTGGCTCTCGGCCAACACCAGCGTCAACTACATGATTGCCTGCCGCAAGGCATGAGGATTTGGCCCATGAGCTCTTTTGCCCTTGCCCGACGGCCCCGCGCCGTGCTGTTTGATCTCGACGGCACGTTGGCCGACACCGCCCCCGATCTCGGCGGCGCCGTCAACGTGATGCGAGAGCGCCGCGGCCTCACCCCGATGTCTATCGATGCCCTGCGCCCCTGGGCTTCGAGCGGCGCACGCGGGCTGCTGTTTGCGGGGCTGAGCGTTGCACCCGAACACGACAACTTTGAGCCCCTGCGACAAGAGTTTCTTGATATCTACGAAGGCATCTCGTGCCGCGATACCGTGTTGTTTGAAGGTATCGACGAGATGCTCGCCGGGCTTGATGCCCTGGGGCTGCTCTGGGGCGTGGTAACCAACAAGCCCAAGCGGTTCACCGGCACGGTGCTCGATGGCCTGGGCCTAGGCCATCGCGCAGCAGTGGCAGTGAGCGGCGATACCACGCCGCACGCCAAACCGCATCCAGCCCCATTGCTTCACGCCTGTGAGCACATCGGCGTCGCCCCGGCCGATACGCTGTATGTGGGCGATGATCTGCGCGATATCCAGGCCGGACACGCCGCTGGCATGCCCGCCATCGCCGCAGCCTATGGCTACATCGGCCAACACGCGCTCGACACCTGGCAAGCCGATGCCGTGATCGCCCGCCCACAAGATCTGCTCACCCTGATCACGCGTTGATCGTGCGCTGATCGCCAGCCATGGATACCGCCAAGCCCATTGCATCTTTATGGCATCGCAGCCGTCGCACGCGAGTGAGCGTGATCGTCGGGCTGTTGGCGGCAGCAGCGCTTTTTACGGCGGGTGCCGGTTGGCTGCTGCCACGCTGGCTCAAGCCACACATCGAAACCGCCGCTACGCATGCGCTCAACACCCCTGTGGCGCTGCGCGAGCTATCGATCTCGCCGTGGACGCTCACCGTGCGCCTCGATGGCCTGCGCATTGGCCCGGCGGATGCAGCCTTTATCACGCTCGATCAGGCCGAAGCGCGGCTGTCTTTGCAATCGCTGTGGCACCGGGCGCCAGTGCTGGGCCGCCTTACGCTCACGCGGCCTCAGATCCTGCTTGAGCGCACGGCTGGTGAGCGATTCAACATCTCGCCGGTGCTCGATCACCTGCGCGCCCAACCCGCTGATCCGCAAGCCGAGCCGGCCCGCTTTGCGCTGCACAACATCCGCATCATTGATGGCCTGATCCGCTATCGCGATCATGTGCTCGATCCCCATCGCCCCACCGAGCACCGCATCAGCGCGCTCAATGTGGGCCTGCCCTTTATCTCGAATCTGCCCAGCCAGATCGATACCGAAGTGCAGCCCCAGATCGACGCCCAGATCAACGGCAGCCCGCTGCATCTGGCCGGCAAAGCCCAGCCGTTTGGCGCCACGCGCCGCGCTCACCTCGATATCCACTGGCGCAACGTCGATCTGGCCCATTGGGCCACGGCCTTGCGCCCACTGCTGCCGCCCGAGTTGCAGCTTGATGTGGCTCGAGGGGCGTTGGATACCCAACTGCGCCTGAGCTTCGAGCAGCCCCCCGCCCCCACCGCCCCTCGGCTCAAGATCAGCGGCCAAATCGAGATCATCCATCTCGACGCACGCTGGCCCCGGCAAGCACTGGCTTGGCGCTGGCAATCGCTCAGCCTCTCTGGCCTCGATACCGAGCCCCTGGCGCGCCGGGCTCACCTGGGCAACGTTGTGCTCAAAGGGCTGGCTACCGAGTGGGGGCCGCGCCCAGCCTCGCCCGCATCCGCCACAAAAACCGCCCCCGCCACACAGGCCACCGCCCCCTGGGCTTGGCGCATCGGCCACATCGATTTAGGCATCAACGCCCTCAAGATCGAGCCCACCGCCGGGCAACCTTGGCCCGCCATCGGGCCTGCTCAACTCAGCCTGGCCGGGCTCGACGCCAACGCCAAAGCCGCCCCCGCCCGGCTGCAACTGCAGGCCCACGACGCGCAACAAGGCCTTGTTCGGCTCAGCGGCACCGTGCACGCCGTGCAACGCACCGCTGCGCTTGATCTGGCCATTGAGCACATTCAGCCCGCTCCCTGGATCGCTCCATTTGCTGCCACCCTGCCCGCGCACATCGATGCCGGCACGCTCTCGATCCACGGCGCGTTGCAGATCGATCCACACAACATCACCCTCAAAGACACGCAACTCGACATCGCCGGGTTCAAGGCACGCTCAAAGGCTGGGCGCCCGGGGCTGCCTGCCGATCGCTTCGATCTGCCCCGCCTGAGCGCGGGCAAGCTGGTGCTGGGGCTGCATATCAGCAACGCAAACGCACAGCTTGATCACATCCACCTCGATCACATCAGCGCCGAAGGGCTCGACGCCACAGCCTCGCGCACCGCCAACGGGCACTGGTTGTGGGCGTCGGGCGAGGCCAGCGCTGCCACCGCACCTCATGCAGATCGGGCCCAGGCGCCACCCACGGCGGCGCACACCAACATCACCCTGGGTGCATTGCGCTGCAATGGCTGCAACGTTGCCATCCGCGATCACACCACCCAGCCCATCAGCGATTACTCGCTGCACCAAGCCCACATCCATCTGCGCGATCTTTCATCTGATCTCAGCCGCACCAGCCACTTCGAGATTCGCGGCACCGGCCAACGCTCGGGCCACCTCGAGCTCACCGGCGAGGTGCGCCCGCAACCACTCAAGCTACACAGCCAAATCAGGCTCATCAACATTGATGTGCGCGGCGTTCAGCCCTACGTAGCGCCCTACCTCAACCTCACGCTCGCCAGCGCCAAAGTGCAGGCCGATGGCCGTGTAGCGCTCGATACCGACGCCCGGGGCGAGCTGTCGGCCCACTACACCGGACGGCTGGGGCTCAACGAACTGCGCACCAAAGACAGCATCACTGATGCCGATTTCGTGCGCCTCAAAGCCTTCTCGATCGATGGCATCGATGCCGGCTGGCGCAACCGTGCACTCTCTGCTGATCTGGGCAAGATTGCCCTCAAAGACTTTTACGCCCGCCTCATCCTCAACCCCGACGGCACACTAAACGTTGCACAAATCTTGCGCACCAAGGGGCAAGAAGCCACCTCGATCACCACACCCAGTGCATCTGCGCCGGGGGCCCCTGAGGCAGAGCCCAGCGCACACAAAACAGCCCCCAACAGCGCAGCGGCCTCAGCGGCCTCGCCTGCCAATACCCTGCCGCCCGATCTGCGCTGGCGCAGCGTCAGCCTCTCGGGTGGCCGCGTTGATTTCACCGACACCTTCATCAAACCCAACTACTCGGCTCGACTCACACAAATCAACGGCAGCGTATCGGCGGTGTCGTCCAACCGCCCAGAGCCCGCCGACATCAACATCACCGGCAAGGTCGACGACGCTGCACCGCTGGCCATCCACGGCCGCATCCACCCTCTGGGCCCTCGGCTCACCACCGACATCACGGCCTCGGCGCGCGGCATCGAAATGACGCGCTTTTCGCCCTATGCCGCCCGCTACGCCGGCTATGCCATCGAAAAGGGCTCGCTGTCGGTCAAGCTCAACTACAAGATCGACAACGGCCAGCTCGAAGCCAGCAACAACATCGTGCTCGATCAACTCACCTTTGGCGACAAAACCGACAGCCCCGATGCCACCCAGCTGCCGGTGCTCTTTGCCATCTCGCTGCTCAAAGACCGCAACGGCGTGATCGACGTCAACCTGCCCATCTCAGGCTCGCTCGACGACCCTCAGTTTTCGGTGGGCGGCATCGTGGTGCGCGTCATCGTCAACCTGCTCACCAAAGCCGTCACGGCGCCCTTCTCGTTGATCAGCAGCGGCGGCAACAGCGAAGAACTCAGCCACATCACCTTCGAACCAGGCTCGGCCCGCCTGAGCGATGCGGCACGCCAACGTCTCGATGCCCTGGCCCAAGCCCTCAACGAACGCCCGGCACTCCAACTCGACATCACCGGCCAAGCCGACCCCTTGCTCGACACCGATGGCCTCAAGCAATGGCATGTGATGCGGCTGATGCGCCAAGCCAAGGCCCGAGCCACGGGCGAAGACCCCAGCACCATCATCCTCACCGACGACGAACGCCCCCGCTGGCTCGAAGCCGCCTACAAAGCCGCCGACATCAAAAAGCCGCGCAATATCGTCGGCCTGCCCAAAACGCTCACCCCCGCCGAAATGCAGGCCTTGCTCGAAGCCAGCGCCCCCAGCGGCCCCGAAGCCTTGCTGCAGCTCGCCAACCGCCGCGCCGATCGCGTCAACGCATATTTGGCTGACAAAATCGCGCCCGAACGCACTCAACTCACTGCATCCAAAATCAGCACCAATGCAGAGGCCAACACCGGCCCGGGCACGCGCGTGCAGTTCAACATGCACTGAGCGCTCCCCACCTCTCGACAACAATAGATCGCAACGCACCACAGCAACCGTTCTTCGTTTTCACCACGGCAACCGCCGGCTCTTTTTTTGTCTGCAATGTCGACACCTGCCTACGCCGTAACAGAGGCCCGATTCCGCGATCATGCGCCCGACATCCTGAGCCTGTGGACAAACGGTCTGGCGGGCGTCACCCCCGCATCAGCCCACCACAAGCTCGAGCACGGCTACTTCGCCAACCCGGCGGGCGAAGGGCGCTGCATCGTGCTCACCACCCCTGCAGTTGATCACCCCATCGGGGTGCAGTGCCTGCACATCCGGCGCTTCTCGATAGACGACCGCACCTGGCAGGCCGCATCGCTGGCCGATTACGTGGTGAGTGCCGAACACCGATCGCTCGGCCCCGCGTTGCAAATGCTCAAGTACAGCGTGGCACTGGGCCTTGGCGCCTACGATCTGGTTTACGGCATGCCCAACAAAAACGCGCTGGCCGTGTGCAAGCGCGTGGGGCTGCAACACATCGGCCTGCTTAAACGTTACGGTCGTCTGCTCAAGCTGCGTTTTGTTTTTCGCAACGATGCTCTGCCGCTGTGGTTCAAGCTCGTGGCACCGCTTGGAGACACCTTGCTTGGTGGCGTTGATCGCCTCTTGCGTAGCGTGCATGCACCGGGTGTGCGCGCCCGCGATGTTGCCTGGCCTGCTGCCGAACTCGACACCCTCTGGCAACAGCGTCCGCGTTCTTTGCTGCTGTGTGAGCGCACCAGCCAAACGCTGGCCTGGCGCTATGGCCCCGATCCGCAATCACACGGGTGGCACCTCACGTTGCTGTCGCGGCGCCATCAACCCATCGGCTACGTGGTGTGGCGCAAAGAGCAAGACATCGCGCTCGTGAGCGACTATTTTTGTCTCGATCCAGCCTCACGGCTGCGCAGCATATTGCTGGCCTTTTGCTGCCACGCCCGGCGGCACGACACCTGCGCCATCTCGCTCGAGTTTTTGGGCACCCCTGAGGCAGAAACAGCGCTCAGACAATCAGGATTCATCGCCAAAGAGGGCGGCGCTCCGGTAATGTTCCAGCTCGCACCGGGCCGCCCGCCCCTTACCCCCGAGCAGGTTTACTTCACCAGCTTTGAACGCGATCTCAATTGACGTTAAGCCCTGAGCCGCACCGCGCTCAGGGCCCAAAGATATAGCGATCGAGGTAATCAACGCGCGACGTCACATACGACGCTCGAATGTGCGAATCATCGATAAAGATCGGCTGCCCCTGTTCATCTACCACCGGGCATGCACCATCGCGGCAGAAGAAATCAAACGGGTCGACCACCTCGGCACCCACGGCATGCGCCACGGCACGCACCTGATCATCCACATCCTGCACGATGGCTTTCAAACTGCTTTTCGAAGGCGGCACGATGGCCGGCTCGCGCCATGCCCACAGGCTGCGCCCGATCAGCCGCTGAGGCTCAACCGCGTGGCCGCGCGGGCTGCTCAAAACAATCACGATGCGCTTGCCCGCCTGCCTGAGTGTCTGCAAACGCTGCTGCCATGCCTGCGTGAGCCACGCGCTGTCTGCGCTCAAGGGCATCACGCGCTGCCGCGTTATATCGCCTGTGCGGTAGTAATCGGGGCGCACTGAAAACCCTTTCCAGGATGCCGCCAGCACGACGGTCTGCACATCGTGATCTTGCATGGCAGCATAGGCTTTGTCGGTAAACGCCGAGCAATCCACCGATTTGCGCGTAACGCCCGGCACAGGCGCACACCCCGACAGCGTGATCAGCGTCACCGGATGCACGCGCTGATCGGGGCGAGAGAGCATGGCGGCCAAGCGTGGCGCGTAGTGCTGCATGTGGCTGTCACCCACCATCAGCACACGCCCTGGCAGTGCCCCTGGCCAGCTCTGATCCGGCACATCCACCCAATCACGCTGTGCCGCCGTGATCTGCCGCACCAACGCCGATTGAGCCGAGCGCGCGGGCACGTTGCCCACCCACACCGCCACACCGATGGCACCAAAACCAAGCAGCGCAATCCACAACCACGCTGCATCAAAACGCGCCCGGCGGCTGCGCGCATCCGATCGAATCGGCGATTCGATAAAGCGAAAAGTCAACCACGCCAGCGCCACCGCAGCAACCACCATGGCAAGCCGCCAAGCGACAGGCACCGCCTCACCAAACCACACATGCGCATAGGCCAACAATGGCCAATGCCACAAATACAGTGGATAGCTGATCAGCCCCACCCACACCATGGCCGGATGCCCCAACAACCAGCGGTTTGCGCCGGCCTGCGAGCCAGCAGCGATCACCAACGCAGCCCCCAACTCAGGCAAAGCCGCCGCATAACCCGGAAACGGCGTCTCTCGCCCAAACCCCGACACCGCCACCACGATAGCCGCCAAACCGCCCCAGCTCATGGCCTCTGCCAACACCGGCCCTGCAGGCTGCCCCCAACGGCTCGACGACACCGCGCGCGAACGCAATATCGCCAAACTCGCACCCACCAGCAGCTCCCAAAAGCGGCTCATCGGCAAATAAAACGCCAGCACACCCTGCCGCGGTGTCATCACCACACTGAATGCAAAACTGGCCAGCGCAATCACCAACGCCACCATCAACAAACGCTGGCGCGCCCAGCGCACCGTGAGCCCGATGATCATCGGCCAGATCAGGTAATACTGCTCTTCAACGGCAAGCGACCACAAATGCAGCAACGGCTTGAACTCTGAGCTGACATCAAAGTAGCCCGATTCGCGCCACAAAACGATGTTCGACATAAACACCGCGCCCGCAGCCACATGTTTGCCCAGCAGTTGCCACTCGCTCGGAAACATCATCAGCCAACCCAGCAGCAGCGTCACTGCGAGCACAGCCAACAGCGCCGGAAAAATCCGCCGCGCCCGCCGCACATAAAACTGCATGATCGACATCCGGCCATCAAGCGCCTCACGCACCAAAATCGACGTGATCAGATAACCAGAAATCGTGAAGAAAACATCCACGCCCACAAAGCCCCCCGGCATGGCCGCCGGAAAGGCATGAAACAGCAGCACCGATAAAACGGCAACCGCACGAAGCCCATCGATATCCGGGCGATACGAACTGGATTGGGTGTACATAACAACAACGACGAATCAGATCTCGTGCTTGTGGTGCGCTGGCAAGGCCCGGCCTGCCTCAACCGCTGGCGCGATCTCTCGAAGCGGCGGCGCCTGCTGAGCACTGATCACCAACGCTCGATCCACCGCCCCAAACATCAGCCAAAGGTAGCTGCACACCTCGAGTTGCGAAAACCGATCACCAAAAATATTGGTGACGGCCACGGCACCAATGCTGGCCAGAAACCCCAGGCCCAGCCCCTGCAGATACGTTGAGCTGCCCTTGCGATACAGCTGCCATCCGGCCCATGCCGATTTCAAAAAAAACAGACCCAGCAGCAACAGCCCAAAAAGCCCCATCTCGGCAGCGGTCTGCCAGTAATAGTTGTGCGGGTTACGCAGCTGCATCCCCGTTGTTTCAAAATAAAAGCCCATAAAACCCACACCGAAAATCGGGTGATCAGCGAACAAGCTCTTGGCTAAAGCCCAAACCTCAAAACGAGACGCCGCTGACTCTTCAATCTGTCCGTCAGCTCCTTCGGTCATAGTGATGCGCTCAACCACCGAGCTGGGCAAAACCTCATCCCACAAAAATAAAAACACCACCAGCAAAGCCATCAGGGCCTTTGAGCGAATAACACTCACGATCACCGCAGCAAACAACACCGCCACATACGCGCCGCGCGAATAAGAAAAAAAGATCGGATACAGAGAAACAAAAAACACGCCCAGATAAAACAACGTACGCTTTTTTGATCCCTTATCCAAAACGAACAACCCAATAGCCACCGCCGCCGTGTGCGCCAGAAACGCTGCAAAGTGATTCGCCCCCAGGCCGATCAACCAAAACGGCCCGCTCACGCGGCGGTTGTACGAAAATGAAGCCCCAGCCGAAAAATTGCGCATCTCTTGCACAGAGATAATCAGCACCATAAACAGCGCCAAGCCAACAAACAGCTTGATGTCCTTCTCGGTCTGCAGCGCCATATAGCTGGCGAAATACAGCGATAACATCAAAGCAAAATTCTTCCAGGTCGACAGCATTTCGTTGGCGCCGGTCACTGGCAACGGCAGGTTGTAGCGCACCGACGCAAACCAAAACGAAAGATACGTCCAGAAAATCAAAAACAGCACAAACCGTCCATGCGCCGATGCCGGATCGCCCTGTTGGCGCTGGCGCCACCCACCAATCAACACCGACAGCGCCAACAGCGTCAATATTTGCGACCCCAAAGGCAACTCTTGAGACGGATACCACAGCGACGGATAAGCCACCAGCGCGGCATAGAACAGCAGCCCCACGGCAGCGCGCGAAGTTATAGAGTAAACCGATACCCCGATGAACAAGACGTACACCAAATAGGGCAGCAAATACTCTTTAAAGGCAGCAAGCACGGCGCGTCACACCCTCATGGTTGATCAGGGCAGCGCCTGCATCCAGCCCTGCGGGAGCTGCACGCGCAACACATCACCCCGCCCATCGCGGTAGCCCCAATTGGCTGTAGCCCAGATGTTCTCTCCCTTGAAATCAAGCGCCCCGCTGCCCTCGCTGCGATAGTCGTAATACACATTGCTGCTCGAGCTCATCCGCACAATCGGCGCCGCAGCCCCAGACTCAACCGGAATAGCCGCCAAGAGATTGTGGTTCTTGGCCCAATGCCCAGCCTGTTTGTCATAGGTGTTAATAAACACCCAACCACGCAAGCTTCGGTTATACACCTTGCCGAAATGCATACCCACCGACCACGTACCACCATCGAGCACACCGTAGTGCAGCACCTTCACGCCGCACGAATATCCCTTGCCTATCGGTTTGCAGTTGGCCGTGCGTGCGCTGGCAATATCCACCGCCTCAATCCAATCATTGGCATCATTCTGCGATATATAGAGCTCTTCGCCATTGCGCCCCCACGCCCAGCCCGAGTGCGTAGCGTTATTGCCAATCAAAATCGGATCCTTGAAATTCGGCAAAAAAGCCTTGGGCCCATCGGCCACCATGCCAATATCTGCTGCACGCTCTTCGCGATGGGCACGCCCCCAGTGCACGATCACCCGAGTGCTCAACGGCGACATCTCCACCATATTCGGTTTGGATAGATAAGGTCGCGCCGTTGCAGGGGTATCGACCGCCACACAAGGCACCTGAGAGCCCGCGCAGCTGCGCTGAATGCTGCCGATGATTTTGTCTTGCTGTCGGTCGTAAACAAAAACGACATACGGCAGATACCCTTGGGCGCCGTTGATCATCATCCAGGCCCAATAGCGTGAATCGTTCGACGAATCACCCTCGACATCATTGAGGATCACGCCATGCGCAAACTGAGGAAAGTCCTTGCTGAAATCGCGCACCAACACCGGCATACCCAGCTGCCCGGTTTTAGGGTCGAGATCAACATAATAAAAACTTGCCTGAACCGTTTCACCGCGTTGCGCGCGTTCGTTGCTCAAATAACGCCCAATGAAATACAGCCGATACGGATGCGCACCCGAGTAATCCCAACGCAGCTCGTTAACCTCGCCCAATAGCGGGCTATCAACCATATCTGGCCGAAACTGCAGCGGCGTGATCTGCCGGCCATCGGCAACCCTATAAATCCAGGCGCTGGTGCTGTTTTCGCCGTGCACCAAAACATATTCACCGGTAACGTTGGCGGGCGTGTAGCGTGAATAAACAATCAACGACAACTTGCCATGCCGACCATTCGGGCCATCGATCAAATCAGCCGCATCGGCAAATCGATACGTGGGCAGGCTGGTTGTGGCATCGCGCTGCATCACGCCTTTTTTGGGATAGAAGCCAAAGCTTTCGGGCACTCGGCGCTTGTCATCGAGCACCACCTGAGGCTGATCCGCGTTATTGATCAGCAGATAAGCCTGCCCCAGCTCGGCCAAAGAAGAGTGAGACTTCAGCCACCCCGCCCCCATGAGAGTGCTGCCTAAAGCGAAACTCAACGTCACCCACACCAGAGCGCGGCGATCAGCCATGCTGCTCCACCCCAAACAACGTGTCTACCGACCAAGACACAACGTGCTCAGAATCAATAACAGCTAACACGTTATCCAGCGTGCGCCCCAACCGGACGAACTCATTGAACCTCACCTGTGCGTCAAACCGCGCCTGATCTCCGACAGATTCATACTGCTCATCACTCATCGACATAGCCTGCCGCAGCGCGTGCTGCCAGCTGTTTTCCGTTGGCTCTTTGACCAAAAATCCATTGACGCCATCTCGAATATAAACACGCGAGCCAATCGAATCAGACGCCACGACCACCTTGCCCAAATGCATCGCATTCAGAATGGTCTGATCAGCTGTCGAGCGCGTAAGCCCTTGCTGAATCGGCATGGCGTAAACCGTGCACCCGGCCATCTGCTTGAAATACTCATCATTCGACCAGCCCGAGTGCAAAGAAATGCTGGGGTAGCGTGCTACAAGAGTGCGCAACTCAGAGCTGATTTCACCGATAGAAATTCCTAGCTTTACACGCAAGCCCAATTCGCCAGCGGCCTTGACAAACACTGGGTAATCTCTAAACGAGTGTCCGCCCGATAAAACATAGGCTTCATTTCGAGAGCAGCCAGGCAACTGATAGCCAATCAAAGATGTTGACCACGGAATCGCTTGCAACTTGGCCTTCGGTATCCCGAACTCGCGCTGGTAAATATCGATTTCTTCGCTGGAGTGTGGCTGCACCTGCACGAGCACTCGCGCCGCCAGACGCAGCAGCAACCGCTGCCCCCCCCCCCCCAGCCCATTCGCTTTTTGCCAATGTGCATCCACGATCACGTGCGGCGTACGAATCCAGGGGCACACCCCTGCCAACGCTGCATATATCAAATCGGCGCGCTCACCGCCCGCTAACAACACCACTTGATAGCGATGTGCGCGGGCCAGCAGCCTAAAAATCACGAAGATATCGGGGATGCCTACTTTGCGTGTAAGCGGCGTCAGCACATTGGGCCTGGAGGACACGGTCGTTACCACGCGGTTCCAGAACGGCGCCTTGCCGTACGGCAGCGTGCTCAAAATTTTGAACCGCGCAGCTTGTCGCTCAACAAGCCCGAGCCAATCTGCCTGTCTAGCCAGTTCAACTTCAATCGCCCGAACCTGATTTGAATGCGTCTCCATGACTCTTCCATGCACCGCACGCATCCACGCCGGCCTGTCTCATCGTTGCGTTCTCAACGGCGATACCACCACAGCCGATACAACAGGCTGCCGATCAACTCGTGAATCGCCGCGTCTGATTTCAGCAACGCCGACTCCTGCGGAAGAATGTACCCGATCCCCCCTGGCGGCACGTACACCGAGTTCACGGGGAACGGACAAACGTCAAACCCTTGTGCATCAAACGAATACACCGCTCGATTCATGTGCAAGGCTGAGGTTACCAACACGATGCGCCGGCTTACTGCTGGCTGCAACTGTGCTACCCGCTGCGCGTTTTCCCAAGTCGACATAGACCGATCCTCAATACGCACGCGATCAAACGGCACGCCCAAGCGAACAGCCAGCTCACGCACGATAGCCGACTCGCTAACACCATGGCCACCGCCAGAGATCAGCAACAAGCGCCCGTCTGCCAACAATCCCGAAGACACCAAATCAAACAAGCGCCCCGAACTCTCCGCTGTCAGGGCAGAAAAATCCTGAGTACTGACAGGTTTACGAACACCGCCCCCCGTCAAAAGCACAACCTGACGATCAGGATCGAGAACACATTCAGCCGCATGTGGGCTCGCCCCCTCAACCATGCGCACCAACAAATTGGCACCCAGGGGTGTCATAAGAAACAAGCACGACACCAGCGCAGCATCGCAAAACAAAACCACCCCTCGTCGACCGAAGCGATGAGCAATACCGCGCAACATCAACATCAACACCCCGAAACCCAGAGGCGACATCAAGAGATGAATCACGGGGTAAGCCCTCCGGCACGCCAAAAAGCACACATAAAACGCTCACCACAAAACACGACACGCTCTTAACGAGCGTGTCGGCGGCTGGGTTTGGCTGCGATTCTAGAGAACCGCACCCTTTTCAAAAATCAAGGCAGCGTGTTAAACCACCCTGTAGGCAGAGCGATTTTGAAGGCATCGCCGCGGCCATCTTTGAAGCCCCAGTTGCCTGTCGTCCAGATGTTGTTGCCCTGAAAATCCAGCGCTCCTGAACCCTCGCTGCGGTAGTCGTAATACAGGTTGTAGGTCGAACCAAACCGCACAATCTTCGACACCCTCGTGTTGTAGTCGTTGATCTCAATGAACAGGTTCTGGTTCTTGCCCCACGTGCCGTACGTCTCGTCGTAGGTGTTCATGAACACATAACCCTTCTTCGTGCGGTCGTACACCTTGCCAAAGTGCATCCCCAAACTCCACGATCCGCTGTCCAATTCGGCGTACGGGTAAATCTGCACCCCACAGCTGTAATCGTTTGAAGTCATGCCCGCAATCAACTTGCAGTTGGCCGTGGCCGCACTGGCAATGTCCACCGCTTCAATCCAATCGTTGCGGTTGTTTTGCGACACAAACATCTCTTCACCATTGGGCCCCCACGCCCACCCCGAGTGGGTTTCGTCCGCACCAATTCGAATCGGATCCGTAAAGTCTTTCAAAAACGCTTTCGGCCCGTCTGTCACAGTGTTGATGTCCTTGTCTCGACCATACCCCTTGGCAATACGCCCCCAATCCACCACCACCCTCGTGCCCAGTGGCGACATCTCCACCATGTTCGGCCTCGGAATGTTGGGCGCCGTCACCGTGGCCGAGTTCACCACCTGACACGGCACTTTGGCTCCCGTGCAGTTGCGCTGCAAACTCGATACCACCGCGTTGGTCTGTTTGTCGTACACAAAAATGGCCGCCGGTTGGTACGGCGATTTCGTCGACTGCACCATCCACGCCCAGTAGCGCGAGTCGTTGGATGAGTCACCCTCTACGTCATTGAAAATCAGATGGCTGGTGTAGCTCGGAAAGTCCGCACTGAAATCGCGCACCAGCACCGGCCGCGATTGCACGCCTGTGCTCGGGTTGAACTCGGTGTAGTAAAAGCTCATGTTGACTTTCTCACCGCTGACCGCCTCAGATTGCGCCAGTGAGTTGCCCACAAAATACAGCCGGTAGGGATGCTGGCCCGAGTAGTCCCACCTCAGTTCGTTGACTTCGCCCAGCGATGAGCTGGCACTGCGCGTCATGCTGGGTGTGAACTTCAACGGAAACATCATCTTGTTGTCCGATACGCGGTATACCCACGCGCTGGTGCTGTTGTCTCCGTGCACCACCGCATATTCGCCCGTGGTGTTCACCGCCGTAAACCTCGAATACACCACCAGCGACATGTGCTGCGAGGTACCTCCGTAATCCCCCGTGAGCTCGGCTTTGTCCGCCACTCGCGTCACCTTGAATCCCGTCACCGGATCAATCACCTCCACCCCCTTGGCCGGATAACTGCCCGGGCTCGGCACCGCAATCAGCCTCTTATCCGTCACCCAACTCACACTCGGCTGCACCACCGCAAAATTGGCCACCACCCCCTTCGCCCCCGACATCGTCACCGTACACGTCCCACTGCCCGTGCAATCCCCACTCCACCCACTAAACGTGTACCCCGTCAACGCCGCAGCGGTTAGGGTGATGGTGAGATTGGCGTCATAGCTGGAGCTGCAGGTGTTGCTGGCTGAGCAGTTGATGCCACTGGGGTTGGACGTCACCGTGCCGCCTGCTTTGGTGGTAACGCTGAGCGCATAGCTCACGGGCACGGGCACCTCTGTGGTGGTTGATGCCGTTGGCGTCGTGGACGTTGTTGTCGTCGAGCCCGTTGTCGATGCGGCTGAACCGGTTGTCGCTTCGCCCGATGTTGCAGGCGTCGATGTTGAATCGGCTGCCGAAGACGTTGTCGAATCCGTCGAGGAGCCGCCGCCTCCACCACACCCGACAACAGCAATAGCCGTAAAAACGGCCGATAGCGTGAAACGAGTGCCACTCAGTACGCTGGAAAAAGCCATGTGCAACTCCTACATCCTAAAAAAACGTTCCCGATCAAGACGGCCCAAGGGGGGGGATGAGATCCGACATCCAACCTGGGTTTCTGAAACCGCCCCCTCAGATCAAGGGTTGCGGGATTCTTGAGGGTTCTCGGAAGGAGTTCGGTGACGCTTGATGCTGGGGTTGTAAGCATTTCCAACCCACCAATCACCGATCAGATGCCAAAAACACGGCCAACTTTTGGCTTCTTCGCCCAAAAAACACTCAACTGCACAGATAAGATGTGCCCAGAGTGGTTGGCAGGTGCTCGTTGAAACGTGCGTTTGCTGCGCGCGGTTACATTCGACGCATGTTTTCGGCAAGAGCAAGCCCGCCCTGAACCCCATACCTGGGTGATAGAGCGCCCGCGCAGCCTCACGCACACTACGCTGCCCACTCAGGCAAGCATGCGGGCAAACCCTGCATCTGCCACCACCGATAAGCACACAACCCCAGCAGATCGCCCACCGCCATTGCGAAAGCCATTGATGCGCATAAACGTAGAAATCATCGGTGATTCAGACGGATTCAACCAGCTAAAGCATGATTGGGATCGGCTGAGCAGCGTTTCTGCGCCCAGCAGCGTTTTCATGAGCTGGGATTGGCAATCTCTTTGGTGGAAGCACTACGGCAAAGGGCAGGCGCTCTTCATCATGGTGGCCCGAGAAGCCGCCTCGGGCCATGTGGCTGCCATCCTGCCGCTCTATATACAGAGGGCGAGTGTTTTCAAGGTGGTGCCGGTGCGCTTTTTGCGCACGGTGGGCACGGGCGGCGATACTTCACCCGATGATTTGAATCCGCTGATCGAGCCTGGATTTGAGGCGGCAGCCGCCCCAGCACTGGCCGAGGCGATCTGCCAGCGCATTGCGGGCTGGGATGTTTTGCACATCAGTGATCTGCAAAAAGAATCACGGTTTACAAGCCACTTGCTCGAAGCCTGCCGCCAGCGATATGGACGCACCCGCCTTGAGCGCTCTGCTTTGATTTCGTTTGCCCCGTTGGCCGACAACTGGGACGACTATCTCAAAACCACCTCATCGAATCACCGTGAATCGACGCGGCGCGCACGGCGAAAAATCGAATCGATTGCGGGCACCAAACATTTTGTGTGGAGCGACAGCGCCACCATCGACACCGCCATCGACAGACTCATCGAGCTGCATCTGATGCGCTGGAACGATCGCTCGGGCCACTATGCGTTTTCGTCGCCCGAATATGTTGGTTTTCACAGGGATGTGATCCGCGCACTGCACCCGAAGGGGCAGGTTTGGTTAAGCTGCCTGCAGATGGACGATCAAATCGTTGGCATTTATTACATCTATCACTTTCAGGACACCGCCTATTATTTTCAGGGCGGATTTCATCCTGATTACGCCAAACACAAGCCTGGTGCGGTGCTGATGGGCTATTCGATTCATCACGCCATTAATCAAAAAACAAAAATCTTCGACATGCTGCGCGGCGAATATTCGTATAAAAACAGCTGGGCCAAACAGTTTCGCGAAACCTTTGCCGTTGATGCCACCCGTTTCACCGTGGGCGGCTTGGCTCAAATGCTGCGCTACGAAATCCTGCCCGCATGGAAGCGGCGCCTGAAGGCTCGTTGGGGCATGCAACAAACGGCCACAACGCCTGCAGCCAACGAGGGTGAATCATGCTGAAACGGCTGATGCTCCACGCGTCGAAATACAGCGCGGGCAATCTGCTGGTAACCGCAGCGGGGTTTATTTCATTTCCGATCCTCACACGTGTGCTGTCGGTTGAGGATTACGGCTTGATGAGTTTGGTGTCGCTCATGTTGAGCTTCATCGTGGGCATCGCCAAGTTCGGCATGCAACATGCCGTGGTGCGTTTTTATGCCGAGATTGCCGATGGCGATGCGGCCGCCCGGCTGCGTTTTTTCTCGACCCTTGTTGTGGGCGTCACGGTTTCGGCGCTGATCACCAGCACCTTGTGGTTCTTGTTTGTTTCAATCGCACCCAAAGCCATCTGGGCTGATCCCAAGGTTGTGCCCCTGATGCTGCTGACCGCCGTGTTGGTGGGGGTGCGCGTGATGGACAGCGCGTTCATCAACCTCTTGCGAGCGCAGCAGCACAGCGGCACTTACAGCATCTATAACGTGTTGCGGCGCTACTTTGGCTTGGCGCTGGTGCTGTTCATCCTGTTTTATGTGGTGCCCGGCATCACGGGTTTTTATATTGGCACGGTGATCAGCGAGATCGTGGCTCTCGTTGCTCTGGCGATTTTGGTGCTGAAAAAACAGCCGGTTTCGATGTCCGCTTTCTCGGCGCCGTTGTTCAAATCGATGGCTGTTTTTGGCATGCCGATGATTGCCTTTGAGCTCTCAGGAATCATCCTGAGCCTGGGCGACCGCTATGTGCTGGGCCGCATCGCTGGGGCCGAATCGGTGGGGTTGTATTCGGTGTCGTACAACATGTGCGAATACATCAACGCCATCTTGTTCACATCGATCGGGCAAGCCGTTTCGCCGATGTATATGCGCCTGTGGGAAGAAAAAGGCCAAGAGCAAACCTCGCTCTTCATCAACAAGGCATTGCACTTTTACGTGATGCTGGCCGCGCTGGTGGTGGCAGGCACAGCCGCCACCGGGCCGAGTTTTCTGGCGGCGGTGGCGTCTGATAAATACGGCCCAGCCGGGGTAACGATCCCGTGGATCATTCTGGGCCTGGTGATTGACAGTTGCCTGCCCTTGATGGCTGCGGGCATGTACATCAAAAAGCGCACCAAGATTTTGATGACGCTGGTTGTTGCGTGCGCCACGCTCAACATTGGCCTCAACGTTGTGCTGATTCCGGCGTATGGCATCGTTGGTTCAGCGATTGCCACGCTTATCAGCTATCTGGCGCTATCGGGCTCGGCCATGGTGGTGGGCTCACGCCTGTTGCCGATCAAGTTTCCGGTGATCAGCACCATCAAATTCTCGGTGCTGGCTTTTATCACCTATTGGGTGCTTGTCGAGATCCATCTGAGCAACCGTTGGCTGACGCTGGGTGCCCAGGCGTTCGGCGGATTGCTGGTGTTTGGCACGTTGGTGCTGGCCACAGATAAAGCCTCGCGCCAGGCTCTCGACGGCATCGTTGCGCGCCTTCGTGGCAACGCGCCCGCATGAGCTCGACACGCATCTCACCCCCCCCACTTCAATCTGTCTCACCAACACTGGTGAGCGTTGTGATCCCGGCGCACAACTGCGCACAAACGGTCGGCGCCGCCATCGACAGCGTGTTGGGCCAAACGTATCCCAACATCGAAATCATCGTCATCAACGACGGATCAAGTGATACCACCGAGGCTGTGCTTGCCGGCTACAGCCGTCAGATCCACGCCATCACCCAACCCAACACCGGCCTGGCGGGCGCACGCAACGCTGGCATGGCGCTGGCACGTGGCGAGTTCATCGCCTGGCTCGACGCCGACGATGTGTGCGAACCCGACCGCATCAGCCTGCAAGTGGCCTATTTGCAGCATGATCCGGCGCTGGTGTTGTGCAGCAGTGATTTCTCGGCCTTCAGCAGCGCCGGCGAAATCGCTCCATCACACATGCGCGCCTACTACGGACGCATCCTTGATGGCGGCGGTTTGCTCGCGTTGTTTGGCCATACCGAAACGTTTTGTCCTGGCAACAGCAGCCCGGGCATCCCCACCTACAGCGGACACGTGTGGGAGTCGCTCGTGTGGGGCAACTTCTTTCATCCGCCCACACTGATGATGCGACGCTCACTGTGGCAACAGGCTGGGCCACTTGATCCATGCATTCCGAACATGTGCGATTTCGATTGGCTGATCCGCGCCAGCCGCTTTGGCAAGTTTGGCCTGATCGAGCGCCCCTTGCTGCGCTACCGCTTATCGGCCCTGCAGATGTCTGGCTCGATCCACACCGAGCAGATGATGCTCGATCTGGTTGAAATCGTGAACCGCATCGCCCTAAGCCAGCCCGAATATCACCGCGCACACCGCCGGCAATTCAGGCTGAGACAAGGCCGTGCCATCGGCGGCGCGGCATCGATGGTGGCCGAGTTCAAACCGTGGCGTGCGCTGCGCTATCTCTGCCAGAGCATCGACTATGGACACATAGAAACCGCACATCTCCGAACGCTTGCCAAGATTCTTCTGCCCCGTAAATGGTTAACCTTAGCGCGTCACGTCAAAAAAAAGTTTTCTTGATCTCTCGAGCTTGAACGACACAAACGCACTTATCTCATCTTAAAAATAGCCATGGCGCCCTCCCGCATCCGTGCAGGCCTGATCATTGACGGCACCCAAGCTCCAGCATGGGTCGAACGCGCACTAAAACTGATCCACGCGAACGGCGACACTGATGTAGTGCTCGTGATCCAGGCGGCACATCCGCCCCCCCCCCAAACACCCGGGCTGCTACGCAAGGCGCTTGACCACTACTACCAACGCGTCATCGAACGCGGAGGCTTCGAAAACGATCCCGATGAAATCAGGAGTATCACCGGCTTGCTGCAGGGCGTTCCGACACTTCGTGCTCAGGGAGATTCAACGACTCCCTTTGCTTCGCTGTGCGCGAATCAGCTCACCGCACACGCGCTGGATGTGATCATCAACTTCAGCAAACACGCTGCCCCAGCACCATTTGCCGGTGCAGCACGCAACGGAGTGTGGTCGTTGCATTTTTCTGACACGCTGACCCACCAAGGCACCCCCCCTGGTTTTTGGGAGTCAATGGCCAATTGGCGCGAATCCGGCTCGGCACTAACCGCCAGCGTCTGCGGAAGCGAAACAACCGAGCTGACCCTGTGCCGCAGCTACTCAACACCTAACTGGATGTCGATACGCGGCAACAAATCAAACTACTACTGGAAGACTGCAGGCTTTGTTGCACGCAAGCTTCGCGAGCTTCGTCAATCGGGTGCTGAGGCTTTCATGCTCCGCGCCCGCAAGCAAAACACGGCGCCGGTGTTTTATAGCCACCCGAAACGAACTTTTCCGAGCGTCGCGCACTACGCTGCCTTGCTGGGACGCAAGACGGCGCAAAAGATTCGTCTGATCCATCGCAACCGCACAACCTTTGATCAGTGGATGCTGCTGTTCGACATACACGAAGAATTGAGCACAGACCTTAGCCGCTACCGACGCATCACGCCACCACCCGATAGGTTCTGGGCCGATCCGCATGTCATAAAACGTGGAGACGACTACTACATCTTCATTGAAGAATTGCTGTATTCGCGCAACCTGGGCCACATTTCATTCATCAAAATGAACGCTGTGGGCGAGTACACCCAACCGCAAACGATCATCGAGCGGCCTTACCACTTGTCCTACCCCTTCGTCTTCGAGTTTGAGGGCGCGCTCTACATGATCCCCGAATCAGCTCAAAACTCGACCATCGAACTTTATCGGTGCACCGAATTTCCGGGCAAATGGGTCTTCGAGAAAAACCTGATGGAGGGCGTAAAAGCCTACGACTCGACGCTGATTTTCAACGACGGCAAATGGTGGTTATTCGCATCAATCGCCGAACACCCCAACACCATGTCGTCTGATGAACTTTTCTTGTTTTGGTCTGACAGCCCCCTGAGCGACCGCTGGACGCCTCACCCACACAACCCAATCATCTCGGATTGCAAACAAGCGCGCCCCGCCGGTCGCATTTTTGAGCGCAACGGCCAACTCTACCGCCCATCGCAAAACTGCTCGATCAAATACGGCTACGGATTCAACATCGCGCGCATTGACACCCTGAATGAGACCAAATACCAAGAAACACTGATGTCGCGCATTGAGCCCAGATGGGCACCCGACTTGGTATCCACGCACACCTACGCCAGTGAAGGGGCGCTGCAGGTGATCGACGCCGAATTGCGCCGATCACGCCGCTGACACCCAGCGGCGTATGCCCAAGGCGGCAGCGATCAAGGCAGCGTGTTAAACCACCCTGTAGGCAGAGCGATTTTGAAGGCATCGCCGCGGCCATCTTTGAAGCCCCAGTTGCCTGTCGTCCAGATGTTGTTGCCCTGAAAATCCAGCGCTCCTGAACCCTCGCTGCGGTAGTCGTAATACAGGTTGTAGGTCGAACCAAACCGCACAATCTTCGACACCCTCGTGTTGTAGTCGTTGATCTCAATGAACAGGTTCTGGTTCTTGCCCCACGTGCCGTACGTCTCGTCGTAGGTGTTCATGAACACATAACCCTTCTTCGTGCGGTCGTACACCTTGCCAAAGTGCATCCCCAAACTCCACGATCCGCTGTCCAATTCGGCGTACGGGTAAATCTGCACCCCACAGCTGTAATCGTTTGAAGTCATGCCCGCAATCAACTTGCAGTTGGCCGTGGCCGCACTGGCAATGTCCACCGCTTCAATCCAATCGTTGCGGTTGTTTTGCGACACAAACATCTCTTCACCATTGGGCCCCCACGCCCACCCCGAGTGGGTTTCGTCCGCACCAATTCGAATCGGATCCGTAAAGTCTTTCAAAAACGCTTTCGGCCCGTCTGTCACAGTGTTGATGTCCTTGTCTCGACCATACCCCTTGGCAATACGCCCCCAATCCACCACCACCCTCGTGCCCAGTGGCGACATCTCCACCATGTTCGGCCTCGGAATGTTGGGCGCCGTCACCGTGGCCGAGTTCACCACCTGACACGGCACTTTGGCTCCCGTGCAGTTGCGCTGCAAACTCGATACCACCGCGTTGGTCTGTTTGTCGTACACAAAAATGGCCGCCGGTTGGTACGGCGATTTCGTCGACTGCACCATCCACGCCCAGTAGCGCGAGTCGTTGGATGAGTCACCCTCTACGTCATTGAAAATCAGATGGCTGGTGTAGCTCGGAAAGTCCGCACTGAAATCGCGCACCAGCACCGGCCGCGATTGCACGCCTGTGCTCGGGTTGAACTCGGTGTAGTAAAAGCTCATGTTGACTTTCTCACCGCTGACCGCCTCAGATTGCGCCAGTGAGTTGCCCACAAAATACAGCCGGTAGGGATGCTGGCCCGAGTAGTCCCACCTCAGTTCGTTGACTTCGCCCAGCGATGAGCTGGCACTGCGCGTCATGCTGGGTGTGAACTTCAACGGAAACATCATCTTGTTGTCCGATACGCGGTATACCCACGCGCTGGTGCTGTTGTCTCCGTGCACCACCGCATATTCGCCCGTGGTGTTCACCGCCGTAAACCTCGAATACACCACCAGCGACATGTGCTGCGAGGTACCTCCGTAATCCCCCGTGAGCTCGGCTTTGTCCGCCACTCGCGTCACCTTGAATCCCGTCACCGGATCAATCACCTCCACCCCCTTGGCCGGATAACTGCCCGGGCTCGGCACCGCAATCAGCCTCTTATCCGTCACCCAACTCACACTCGGCTGCACCACCGCAAAATTGGCCACCACCCCCTTCGCCCCCGACATCGTCACCGTACACGTCCCACTGCCCGTGCAATCCCCACTCCACCCACTAAACGTGTACCCCGTCAACGCCGCAGCGGTTAGGGTGATGGCCGTGCCCGAACCAAAATTGGCGTTGCACGACGCACCAGATGCGCAGTTGATGCCCGAGGGAGACGAACTCACCGTGCCCCCGGCTTTGGACGTTACGCTCAGTGCGTATTGCTGTTGCACGAATGTTGCCCTGACAGCGCGAGCCGCCGACATGCTTACCGTACATGTGGCGCTGCCCCCTGAGCAGCCATCGCCGCTCCAGGCAGAAAACACATAGCCTGCGGCAGCTGTGGCGGTGAGCGTAACGGATGCACCTGCGCTGATGCTGGCGCTGCAAACCGAACCACAGTTGATGCCGCCCACGCTTGATGCCACAGCACCCGAGCCCTGCTTGCTCACTGAGAGCTGATAGGTGATTGCCGAGAATGACGCCGTCGCGGTGCGTGCGGATGTCATCGACACCACGCAGGTTGTTGCGGTTCCGGAGCAATCGCCGCCCCAGCCGTCGAACTTGTAGCCGTTTTGAGGCGTCGCTGTCAGGGTGAGCGACGTGCCCTCGTTGAACGCCTCTGAACAATCAACGCCGCACGCGATACCCGAGGGGCTCGAAGACACCGAACCTTGCCCGGCAACGGCCACGTTCAGCGCATGGGTGGATGGCGCAATCGCGGTGAACACGGCCGAGACGCTACGCGCCATCGACATGCTCACCGTGCACGAACCCGATCCCGAGCAAACGCCGCCCCAGCCCGAAAATTTGTAGCCCGCATTTGGCGATGCGGCCAAAGTAACCAAGGTGCCTTGCTCGTATTCGTAGCTGCAAACTGAGCCGCAATTGATGCCGATGGGCAGCGCCCCCACCGAGCCTGAGCCGGTTTTGGTGATGCTCAAGGTGTGCGTTACTGGCGCCAGCTTGGTAAACGTTGCCATCAGGCTGCGCACAGCTGTCATGGGCACGATGCAGGTGCTATTGGTTGAGCACCCGCTGTATCCCGACCAACCCGAAAAGGCGTAGCCGTTCACCGGCGTGGCTACGAGCGTCACCGAGGTGCCAGCGTCGATCGAATAGCTGCACAAAGCAACTGCACAGTTAACGGCTGCCGCCCCGCTTGAGGTAACCGTGCCTGAACCGCTCACACCAACATCCAGCTGATATTGGCTGGCTTGCTTGGCGCTGAAAACGGCCTGAACCGCTGTTGAATCCGACAGCGTAACGGTGCATGTTGAGGTGGCGCCGCAATCAACGCCGGCTCCCGACCAACCCGTGATGTTGTAGCCCGCCTCAGGCGCGGCAGAAAGCGTGATGACCGTGCCGGGTGCGTATTCTTGAGAGCAGTCTTCGCCGCAATCGATGCCTGATGGGGACGAAGTGATTTCGCCCGAGCCGAGTTTGTCGACCGTCAACACGGTGATCTTGGGGGCTTCTTGAGGCAGCGCGCGTTGGCTCGATGCCGAATCATCGCCCCCCTGCCCGCCACCGCACGCAGTGAGTACGGTCGACACCACAAGCCACAACGCCGCACTTTTGGCCGCACGCCCCCAAGGGCTAGACACAACAGACGCCTTCGAAACAAAGGGGCTGCCAGCCTCGCTACACCAACGTTGACCGATCATGGGGACATCCATCTTGCTGACTTTTGAACCAATTGCGAGGCGTGCACCCACCCGCAAAACCGCGAAATAACACCGTGAAATGGTTGGCAATTTCACCTCAAACACGGGGTAACGGCATTCTCAAACCTGAAATCCCTTCTCGTCTAAACTGCGCTGCACCCGCTTGGGCGGCTTTGTAAGCAATCGGTTAACAACTTGTTGCGCCACGCCGCCACCCAGAATGTCTTTTTTGTTTATCTGCAATCAAAAGGCAGCCAAAAAAGCGTTTTTTCTCCGAAAAACAATAAGCGCACACAAAAAGTCATCGCTGCAGCGCAACATCCGTGATGCCAAGCGGTTACGTTTAAACACACATTTGCAAGCGAGTACCAACCGCCAGCCGGACGCCTCGCACAAAACCGCCCTGCCGCCACACACCGTGAAAATTCTGGTTGTCACCACCAAAAGTCCGTATCCGCTGATCGAAGGCCGTGCGCTGCGCACGTATAACCTGATCAAAGAGGCGGCCAAGGCGCACGAGATTCATTTGGTGTCGTTCGTGCAAACCGAAGAAGATTTGCAGGGGATCGAGCACATGCGCACGATCTGCCCGGTGGTTGAGTATGAAAAGCTGTATTACGGCGGCGGCGGGATGCGTTTGCTGGCCGATGCAGCCTGCGAGCTGGTGAGCGCGGCGCCCTTGCCTATCGTTAAATACCGCACGGCATCGATGCGTGCGCGGCTCAAGCGTTTGATGGCGCAGCATCGATACGATCTGGTGCATCTCGATATGCTGCATCTGGCCGATTACCAAGATCTGTGCGGCAACACACCGGTGGTGCTGGTTGAACACAACGTTGAGCATGTGATCTTGCAGCGGCGCGCTGAAACCGAAACGGGTCTGTTGCGCAAGGCTTATCTGCGCTATCAGTGCGCCAAGCTCAAGGCGTTTGAGGCGCGCGCGGTGGCCAAGGCCGATCATGTGGTGGCAGTGTCTGAGCTCGATGCCGAGCACTTGCGCCGCATGGCTGTGGGCGCGCAGATCACATCGGTGCCCAATGGCGTAGATACAGACTTTTTTAAGAACCCCACCACTGCGCCAGCCACGTCGGATCTGGTGTTTGTGGGCGGGCTCACGTGGTTTCCGAATCTTGATGCGATCCGCTACTTCACCAGCGAGATCTTGCCCTTGCTACAAGCTCAGCTACCCGATGTGCGCCTCACCGTGATCGGCAAGAACCCCGATGCCTCGATCAGCCATGAGATGGCGGCTTTTGCTCAGGTGCATCTGGCGGGCCTGGTTGAAGACATTCGCCCTTATGTGGCCAATGCGGCAGCGTATATCGTGCCTTTGCGCATTGGTGGAGGCACACGGCTGAAAATCTTGGATGCGTTGTCGATGTCGAAAGCGATTGTGTCGACTTCAATTGGCTGCGAGGGGCTCGATGTTGAGGATGGCAAAAACATCGTGGTGGCCGATTCGCCTGCCGATTTTGCAGCGGCCATCTTGAAGGTGCTGCGTGATCGCGAGCTGGCCGAGCGCCTGGGGCGTGAGGGCCGGATGTTGGTTGAGCAGCGCTACGATTGGTCGGCTGTGGGCAAGGGATTGCTGCAGGTGTATGCGCAAGCATGTGCCAGCCGCGCGCACTGAGCGCCGAATGAGCAGAGCCTGATGCGCGTTTTGCAATTGCTCAGCAGCGCGGGGCTGCACGGCGCCGAAACCATGACGATCGAGCTCGCACGGCAGCTCGCGCGCTTGGGGGTAACGGTTGATATCGGCGTGTTTGATGTGCAAGGCACCGACAACGCTGAGTTGTTTGCCGCCAGCACGGCGGTGGCCAGCGAGGTGCATCACATTCGCTGCGCGGGGCAAATCGATCGGCGCGCGTTTGCCATGGTGCGCGATTGCCTTAAACGCCGCACGATCGACGTAACGCACAGCCACAAATACAAAACAACGTTTTATGGGATGGTGGCGGGGGCGGGGCTGCGCACCGGGCTGATCACCACGTATCACAACTGGCTCACGCACACGCCTGCCTTGCGGCTCTACGCCGCGATCGACAAAACGTTGGCGCGCTTTAACGATGTTGCGGTGGCGGTGTCGACACCGGTGGCACAAGAGTTGCGCAAACACATGCCCGCCAAGCGGGTGCTGCAGATCGATAACGGCATCGACACCGACATTTTTGAGCGCCAGATGTCTGTGGCCGATGCCAAGGCTGCGCTGGGTTTTGCGCCCGATCGCCCGCTGGTGGGCTTTGTCGGACGGCTCTCGCTCGAGAAAGGCTTGCCTTATCTGTTGCAAGCGCTGCAGCAGATCGATCCCACCGTGATGACGGCAATCGTGGGCGAGGGCGAAATGCGTGGCGAGCTTGAAACGCAGATCGCAGCACTCGGGCTGGCTGATCGCGTGCGCCTGTTGGGCAACCGCCGCGATACACCCCGGCTGTATTCGGCTTTTGATGCTTTTGTGCTGCCTTCAACGCGCGAGGCGTTTCCGATGGTGTTGCTTGAGGCCATGGCCTGCGGCTGTCCCGTGGTGGCAACTCGGGTGGGTGAGGTTGAACGCATCGTTGAGCACGGGCGCACAGGCTGGGTGATCGACCCCGCCCAACCCGCACAAATCACTGAGGCCCTCAAGGCGGTGCTGTCAAACACTGACACTTCGGCGATCATGCGCAACAACGGTCGCCAACGTGTCGTCAGCCTGTTTTCTTCTGGGCAAATGGCTCGGCGCTACCTTGAGCAATATGAGCAGGTGTTGCGCCGGCATGCGGCGGACGGATCCCCTTGAGTTTTAAAAAGCCCCTCAGCCCACGGCCTCAACCCCACGTTTTTTTGAGATGTCGATATGCCCGCCTCGTTGGACACCTCTTGCCACCGGACGCCGCTCAAGATCGGCATCCTCAACGACAGCACCTCGTGCTCAAAATATGTTCATGATCTGGTGCAGTGGGCTCGCACGACGCCTGGCATCAGCGTCGAGCATCTGATTGAGCACGCCCATCCTGCACACACGGCACCTCAGACACGCGGCCTGTTGCGCAAGCTGTGGGGCAAATTACTGCACGAGGGTGTCTACAAAACGCTGGGGCTGGTTGCTCGCAGCTTGATTTTCAGATTCGAGGCGCGTTTTTTAAGCCGTATCGCGCTGCACGGCGATCACGGCGCAACGTTTGATCTGGCTGAGTTTGGGTTGCAAACCACGCGCATCACGCCCCAGGTGTCGGCCTCGGGCTTTGTGTATCGATTCAGCCCGAGCGATATCGAACGGGTGCGCTCCTTGGGGCTGGATGTGCTGATTCGCTGCGGCACAGGCATTTTGCGGGGCGATCTGCTGAAGGCCGCACACTTTGGTGTGCTGTCGTTTCATCACGCCGATAACCGCGTGAACCGCGGTGGCCCGCCCGGCTTTTGGGAGGTGTATCAGCGCACAGAAACCACGGGCTTCATCATCCAGCAGCTCACCGAAGAGCTCGACGGCGGCAATGTGCTGTTTCGTGGGCAGTTCAGAACCGAGGCGTATTGGCTGCTCAACCAAGCCAGCTTGTTTCTGAAATCAAACGTCTACATGAAGCTCGTGCTCGAGCGCCTGGCTGCCACGCGCGAGCTGCCGTGCGCCGAGCCTTCAATGCCCTATGCCGGCCCGCTCTACCGCGCGCCCGAGTTGCGTGATGCACTCACCTACTTTGCACGCATGCTGGGCAGCAAACTGGCCACAACGATCAAGGCACGCCTGGGTATTCATCCGCGCTGGCACGTTGGTGTTGCACGGGCCGATTGGCCCCAAACCGTGATGTGGCGCGGCATTGAGATTAAAAATCCAGCCGGACATTTTTTGGCGGATCCGTTTGTTTGCACCCGCGATGGGCGCGATTTTTGTTTTGTTGAGGATTACCACTACGCCACAAATCTCGGTTTCATCACGGTTTACGAGATCGAGCCCAACGGCACCGCCACCGAGTTGGGCACGGCTCTCAAAGAGCCGTTTCATCTGTCTTTTCCGTATCTGTTCGAGCACGAAGGGCAGCTCTACATGATCCCCGAGACATCGCAAAACCGTGATATCCGCGTCTACGAATGCGTGGAGTTTCCGCTGCAGTGGCGGCTAAAAACCGTGTTGATGCGCGATGTGGCGGCGGCAGACACCATGGTGTTCAGCCACGGCAACAAGTGGTGGATGCTAACCAACATCGACCCGGCAAATGCCGACGATTACTGCTCGACGCTGTCGTTGTTTTGGGCCGATTCACCGCTGGCGTCGAGCTGGACGCCTCACCCGATGAACCCCATCTACGTGGATGCCAGCCGTGCCCGCAACGGCGGATTACTGCGCGACGGTACCGCGCTGTATCGCGTTTCGCAGGGCCAGGGCTTTGCCACCTATGGCAAACGCTCGCGTATCCATCGCATCGTCGAGCTCAACGAGCACAACTACCAAGAAACATGCGTGGCAGAAAACAACCCCGCGTTTGGGCCCGATCTCATCGGCACCCACCACATGCACAGCAACGGCCGCATCACGGTGTTTGATTACTGCAAGGCGTCGCGCATCAAGCGTTAACGACGATCACGCCTGCCACCACTCTTGCCACGGCCCTTGCCAATGAGATCGAGATATGTGCTCTCGAAACGCGCCAGCACGGCCTTGAGGCTCATCTGGCTGTGCACCATCTCATAAGCGCTGGCCACGCAACGCTCGCGCAAGGCGGCGTCTTCGAGCAGACGCCGCAGTTGCTCATAAAAACCTTGCGCGTCGCCCACTGCAAAGCTCAGGCCGTTCACACCGTTTTGCACCAGATCGACGTTGCCGCCGCCCTCAGACACCACCACCGGCACCCGCGCGCACATGTATTCGATCACCGCATTCGACAGGCCCTCGCTGTCTGAGCAGTTAACGCCAACATCGCAAAACGAGAGGTATTGCTCGACATCTCCCTGAGCATGCGCACGGTAAACGCGATCCTGCAGCCCCAGCGCCTTGGCGTGCGCCAACGTGGCATCGCGCGCCGGCTCGGCAGCGTTGTCGGCCCCCACAAACAACAAGCAGACATCAGGCCTCTCTTGAACGAGCTTGGCCGTGGCATCCAGCAGCAGATCGTGGCGCTTGATCGGTCGGTAGTTGGCCACCAGGGTGATCACCTTGCGATCAGGCGCAATCCCCAATGATGCCTTGAGCGCCTCGTTACGCGGCACGGCAAAGCGATCCACATCAACACCGTTGGGAATAACCTCGATACGACGGCCATCAAACCCTTCAACACGCTCGGTGAGAGCTTTCACCTGGGCCGAGTTGGTGATGATGGCGTCAGCAAAACGGTTGGCAAAGCGGGTGGCCTTGAGATAGCCCGGCGTGATCCAGTGGCCGTAATCGCGGCGGCTGCTCACGATGGCGCGCACCCCCGCCCAGCGTGCGCACAACACGCCAACGATATTGGCAATCGGAAAAAAAGTGTGCACCACATCAGGCCGACTCTGGCGCAGATGGCGCCACAGCCGCCACAACTGCAGCCAAAACTGCGGACGCACCACCGAACTCAATGCAAAAGTGGACACCCGCGCTGGCAGCTTGACGGCGCAATCGCGGCTCCAGGGGGTTTCGCGCAAAAAGATCAGATCGATATCGTGATGCTCGGCAAGGCCGCACACCAGCTTAACAACTTGCCCTTCGGTGCCAGCCACATCGTTATAGATGTGATCGATGATGATGGCGATCTTCATGGATGTTTGTGTGGCGCCGCAGCGCCTTGACGCCACAAGTGGGCGTCTTTGTTAGATACGTATTCGATCAGCCCCAGCACGACAAAAGTGTTGAGGTGCAAAAAGGCCGACGCAATCTTGGCCGGCAGCCAGCGCGCCGCGCCCGGCCACACCTGCTGCAACAGCGCCAGCGCATAAAACAGCAGATGCGGCACCAGCAATGCGGCATACGGTGCCAAATCAAACGCCAGCACCACGTTGGCCAGCAGAGCCAGTGCCATCGCCAACGGCGCCACCAAGCGCAGCACCTTGTGCGACACAAACCTCACGAATAACGGATTACGCCACGGCAGCAACAACGCCGGCCACAACGCCATGAGCTGAAAATTGCCAGCCAGCGTGCGCACCTTGCGCACACGCTCTTGCGCGCTGGCTGCAGAGGGCTGATCGTAAGCCACGGCCTGTTTTTCGAACACCACGCGCCAGCCCTGCATGGCTGCACGCATCGGGATCGCCACATCATCAAGAATCGTCTGCGGCGGAATCGGCTCAAAGCAGCGCCGACGAATCGCGTAAAGAGCCCCGGTAACCCCCACCACCGATCCGCTCAAAGCCTCGTGATGGCGAATGAATTTTTCGTAACGCCAGTAGGCATCGATGCCCTCGGCGAACGGCGAGAGATCGTCGTGCACAAACACCAGCTCACCGCTCACGGCGCCCACCGATGCATCGGCCAAATTGGCCAGCAACGCCGACACCGCCTGCGGGTCGATACGCTGGCGCGCGTCCATCAGCACGATCACCTCTTCGGTGCATGTGGCAATTGCATCATTGAGGCACGCCGCCTTGCCGCGCCGCGCGCTGAAATCAAGCACGCTCACCCGCTTATCGGGATAGCCTTTGATGATCGCCACCGTATCGTCGGTCGAGCCATCCGATGCAATCAACACACGCAGCCGATCGGGCGGATAGCTTTGCGCCAAACAGGTGTCGAGCTTGGCCGTGATGCGTTTTTGCTCGTTGTGGCACACCACCACAATCACCACGCTGGGCTGATAAAGACCGTTTTTCAGGGGACGCGGCCTGAGCTTTGCCAGCACCCACAAGAGCAAGGGATAGCCGAAATAGGTGTAAACAAGCACCGCCATCGACACCCAAAACAAGGCCTGCATCTCAAGCCCCCTTTGAGCCCAGCAGGCCAGCACGCAAACGCTGATAAGCCCCATTGCCCAGCAAGCGCTTGGCCGATGCCAACACCTCGTAGCGCAACTGTTGCTTGAGCATCTCGCTGCGCCGCTGCTCAATCCAACTCACAAAGCGTTGTGGCGAAGTCGAGGCCAGCACGGCCAAACGCGGGATATCAAAAGCATCACCCGCCAACCGCCACGCCCCCACACGCGATGTGCACACCATGCGATAGCCCAAGCGCTTGGCAACATCTGCCAAATTGGGCGACTGCCGCCCACCCGGCGGAGCAAACACGGCAACCTGCTGGCCCAATTGATCTTCGATGGCGCGCTTTGAATCGGCCAACTCAGCCTCAACCTCGTGCGTGGTTAACTCATCGAGAAACCGATGATGCTGTCCATGCGATTGAATCGACATCCCCATGGCAGCCATTTCGCGCAAATCAGCCCACGACAAAAAATGCGGCTGGCCAACCGAGCTTGGGTTGACGAAAAAATCTGCCGACCAACCATGCCGCGCCAATTGTTCGGCAGCAAAAGCGTTGCTGGCGTGTCCATCATCAAACGTCAGCGCCACCGCGCCACCGCCCTGCCCTGCCTGCGACACAGCTGGCAATGCTGCCACCGCTGCCACGTGCAACGCCCGCATGCCCCGATCTGCCAGGCGTTTTAGCTGCTCGCCATACGCTGCGCGGCTCACCGAATAATGCGCATCGGCGCCCGCATCGGGCTGATCGGCCACAGCGTGATACATCAACACCACCACATGCCCCGACCGCGCGGCTTCACGCTGCTGCGCCATCATCGATCACCGGCTGTTGTCGATATACCAGCGCACAGCCTCGGCCATGCCCGCACGCACATCGTGCGTTGGCGCATACCCAAGCTGCTGCCGTGCCTTGCTGATATCTGCCAACGAATGTCGTACATCACCCGCACGAAACGGTGCAAAGCTGGGCGGTGCAACGCTATCCACGGCTTGTTCGGCCACCAGCTTGTCGGCAATCAACTGATGCAGCTCAACGAGTGAGGTGCGATCTCCCACCGCCACGTTATAAACCTGCGGCACAGCAGCATCGAGCGGGGCCAAACCAGCGCGCAAATTAGCCTGCACGGCATTGGCCACAAAACAAAAATCGCGCGAGGTTTCGCCATCGCCATTGATCGTGCAAACCTCTGCGCGCAACATGGCTGCCACCCAGCGCGGAATCACCGCCGCATAAGCACCATTCGGATCCTGCCGTGGCCCAAACACGTTGAAGTAGCGCAACCCCACCGTCTCAAAGCCATAGCAGCGCTGAAACACCTGTGCATACAACTCATTGAGATATTTGGTGACGGCATACGGCGACAGCGGATTGCCGATCACATCCTCAACCTTGGGCAGCGTGGGCGAATCGCCATAAGTTGAGCTTGATGCGGCATACACAAAGCGGCTCACACCTGCATCACGCGCAGCCACCAGCATATTTAAAAAACCCGTCGCGTTGGCGCGATGCGTATTGAGCGGATCAGCCATCGAGCGCGGCACCGAACCCAACGCCGCCTGATGCAACACCACGTTGACGCCATCGCACGCTTGCACACAAGTGGCCGGGTCGGCGATATCGCCCTCGATAAAACGATGTCGAGCCCAAGCCTCGTCGCCCACCGCCTGCCGCACCTCATCGAGATTGCGCTGGTGCCCGGTAGCAAAGTTATCCAGGCTCGTCACCTGCTGGCCGGCGCGCAGCAGCGTCTCAAGCAAATGAGAGCCGATAAAACCTGCGCTGCCCGTAACAAGCCAATGGCGCGGCTGGGCCACAAGCCGCGCGGCGATATCAGATGGCAAAGCAATCACAGGCGCCACACCTCAAAACCACGCGCACGCAAAGCCGCAATATCGGCCGTGCATTTCACGTCAACAAAAACACCCCCTGGCAACAACTTGTCGGCCAACTCATCGATCGATCGCTTCACCAGCGACTCATGCGCCACCGCCGACACGATGGCCGCAGCACGCGGCAACTGCGCCCACGTTTCGAGCTCGACGCCGTATTCATGACGCGCCTCGGCCGGCTCAGCAATGGGATCGTGCACACGCACCGATACCCCATAACTCTTAAGCTCGTTGATCACATCGATCACCTTCGAGTTGCGCAAATCGGGACAGTTTTCTTTAAAGGTCAGACCCAGCACGATCACATCGGCCCCCTTCACCGACAGCCCACGCTGAATCATCTGCTTTACCGTTTGCTCGGCGATGTACTTGCCCATGCCGTCATTGATACGACGGCCAGCCAAAATCACCTGCGGGTGATAGCCCAGCATCTCGGCCTTGTGCGTGAGGTAATACGGATCCACACCAATGCAATGCCCACCGACAAGGCCGGGGCGGAACGGCAGAAAGTTCCACTTCGTGCCTGCTGCCTGCAACACCTCAAGCGTATCGATACCGATGCGATGGAAGATCAGCGACAGCTCGTTAACCAAAGCGATATTCAGATCGCGCTGCGTGTTTTCGATCACCTTGGCTGCCTCGGCCACCTTGATGCTCGACGCCTTGTAAACGCCTGCCTTGATGATGCTGCCGTACACCTCGGCCACCTTATCGAGCGTGGCTGGGGTATCGCCCGATACCACCTTGGTGATGGTGGTAAGCGTGTGCAGCTTGTCGCCCGGGTTGATGCGCTCGGGCGAATAACCGACAAAAAAATCTTGTCGCCACTTCAGGCCCGAATGTTTTTCGATCAACGGAATGCAAACCTCTTCGGTCGCCCCCGGATAGACCGTGGACTCAAACACCACGATCGCACCCTTCTTGAGGTTTTTGCCCACCGCCGTGCTGGCCCCCACCAGCGGCGAAAAATCAGGGATGTGTGCCTCATCAACCGGCGTAGGCACCGCCACCACCACAAAATCAGCATCTTTGAGGGCGCCCGCATCGGTGGTTGGCTTGAGCAACGTAGCGGCTTTGAGCTCTTCGGTGCTGATCTCACCCGTGGGATCAACGTGGCGCAAATATGCAGCCACCTTCTCTTCAGACAAATCCAGCCCGATGGTGGGGTAGTGCTTGCCGAATTCAACGGCCAGAGGCAACCCCACATAACCCAGACCCACGACGGCAACAGTTGGCATAAAAACTCCGGCGTTCATGTGTTCTCGATAAACCGCGCAAGCATCCGCCCACAGCCTGTGGCGGCCTCGCGGCAACAAGCCCGCCATCGTCTCAGGCCTTGGCCGGCTTGCCAATCACGCGAGTGAACGGTTTTGCGGGATTTTGCGCATGGCCTGCCCTGCATTTGCCCCCACAAAGCCCAAAGCCCCCTTGAAAGCATCCAAACTGCCCTAAGATGCGAGGTTCTGGGGCCGACCTGGTTTCGACGGGGGTGCGGATCCGGAGTAGGGCATGTCGAGCACCAGTACGCTCGTTAATCCATCTGGAAACAAAGTAACTGCAAACGATCAAACGTTCGCACTCGCCGCTTAATACCGGCGTGCCTTGCAACAGCCTGCCGATGGGCTGTGGTGGTAACACCAGCAAGGTCATTCTCATCGGCTGGCTTTGAGTCGGGCCACACGACCCAAAGCGAGATCAAGTGGCTGGCGGTTGTTGGAGCGTGCTGCTGCGCGCCTCAACCGTAAGAACCAAATCAGACAGCTACACATGTAGAACTGCCCGGTGATGGCTTTCGGACGCGGGTTCAATTCCCGCCGGCTCCACCATTTACCCAAAGCCCAACCCTTATCGGTTGGGCTTTTTTCTGCCCGGAACGCCAGTGTTGGCGCGGTTTCGGGCACCTGCCTCTTGACCGCACCCTTGCCGAACCGCCGACCCGCAGCCTCGACGTAGCGGTTTTTCTCTCTCCGCTCTCTGCTGGCCTCTTGACCGTCCAAGTGCCGACGTCGGCTGTTTTCGGGGAGGTGAGGGCTATCGGTTGCGGTTTTCGTCTGCTCAGGCGTCGGCGACCGAGAGCGGAGACGGGCCAGTTTGGACGCCTCACGCCGCCTGCAAAGCGGCGATTAACGGACACTGCACCTGTCCGCTCGTGGCGCAGCAACGCACGACGAGCCCTTGCAGCGCGACTTCGATTCGACGCAGGTCGGCAAGCCGGTCACGCACATCGGCCAGCTTGCGCTCGGCCTGCTCGCGGGCCTCGGTGCAATGCGATCCATCCTCCAACTTCAGCAAGTCCGCGATCTCGTCCAGGCTGAAGCCCAGTCGCTGGGCCGATTTGATGAAGCGCACGCGTGCCAGATCCGGCCCCCCGTAACGACGGATGCCGCCTAGAGGCCGGTCAGGCTCCTGCATCAGGCCCTTGCGCTGATAGAAGCGGATCGTCTCGACGTTGACCCCGGCGGCATCGGCCAGGACGCCGATGGTCAGTGTTTCAGGTGGTTCGCTCATGGCACTTGACTCCGTACTTAAGTACGGAAGTAAGCTTAACCTATGAAAACAGATCGACCAACAGAAACTCAAGGCGGCGGACGCGGCGCGCTGTTGACTGGCGGGCTTGCCGCCATCCTGGCCTCCACCTGCTGCCTCGGCCCCCTGGTGCTGATCACGCTCGGCGTTTCGGGCGCGTGGATCAGCCACCTGACCCTGCTCGAACCCTACCAGCCCCTGTTCATCGGCGCGGCGGTGGTGGCGCTGTTCTTCGCCTACCGGCGCATCTGGCGACCGGCCACGGATTGCGTACCGGGGCAGGTCTGCGCGCGGCCGTCGGTCAAGCGCAGCTACAAGCTGCTGTACTGGATCGTGGTGGCGCTGGTGGTCCTCGCCCTCGGATTCCCGCTCATCGCGCCCTGGTTCTACTGAAAGGAGATTGCCATGAAGAAGCTCGTTGCGCTGGCCACATGTGCCGCCTTCGCCTCGCCCTTGTGGGCAGCGACCCAGACCGTCACCTTGTCCGTGCCCGGCATGAACTGCGCCACCTGCCCGATCACGGTGAAGAAGGCGCTGACCCAAGTATCGGGCGTCAGCAAGACCGAGGTGAGCCTGGACCGGCGCGAGGCCACGGTGACCTTCGATGATGCGAAGACCGACGTCGAGGCCCTGACGCGTGCAACCAAGGAGGCGGGCTACCCCTCGACCGTCGTAGGGAACGCCAAATGACGGCAGTGATCCTGGAATCGACGCTGACCTGTCCCGCGTGCGGCTACGCCAAGACCGAGACGATGCCCACCGATGCCTGTCAGTGGTTCTACGAGTGCGAGCAGTGCCACACGGTGCTCAAGCCCAAGCCGGGGGATTGCTGTGTGTACTGCTCCTACGGCACCGTGCCGTGCCCGCCGATTCAGGAGCGCGGCAAGGGCAGCTGCTGCGGCTCATCGGCCGGATAGCAGGCGCGCGCACTGAACGTCCCATCGCTGCGGGATGGCCCGGCGGCAGACACGCTCCAGGGTCACCCCAGCATCCTCACCGGCTGCGCAGGATTCAACGATGCTGGGTGCCAAGTGAGCCAATCGGGCGATTCTGCTGGCGCGACCGAGATCAAGGCCCTCGGCTTGTGCGATCTCGCTGATCGATGCGAATCGCCCTTCGTCCAGCAGGCGTTGCCAGTGGTGTGCGAGGCCAAGCGCCCGCATCAACGCGGTGTCCTGCGCGGCCGACCGGGCTTGCCGCTCCCGGGTGGCCTCGGACAGAAATGCCTGCGGCGCGTCCAAGGGCGTGATGACCTGCTTCTTCAGCCCCCGCTTCACCAGCGTCCAGGGCACGAAGGTTTCCAGTTGCACGCCGCCTGCCGGGT
>CAZUCW010000005.1:0-63117 GCA_964618825.1 uncultured Aquabacterium sp. | reverse complement strand
CATCGTTTACGTTCCGTCTGTTGCCGATGCCTTGGCTTTCTACGAAAAGGCATTTGGGTTTCAGGTTCGCTTCCTTCACGAGTCGGGCCAGTATGGTGAGTTGGAATCCGGCCCAACAACTCTTGCCTTTGCCTCGCACGCAATGGGCGAAATGAATTTCGGTGCCAACTTTGTTCCTGTATCCGCCAGCACCGCGCCACCAGGCATTGAGTTGGCCTTCGTCACCGAAGATGTCGCGTCCGCTTATGCCAAAGCAGTTTCCGCAGGCGCCGTACCACTCCACGCTCCGGTACAGAAACCTTGGGGGCAGGTTGTCGCGTATGTTCGTTCGCTGGAGGGCACGATTGTTGAGTTGTGTTCCCCTGTTGCCGGCTAACACTGCGCTCCAAGGGACACGCCGCAAGCGGCGCGCCCCTGAGCTTGAACGTTGGGCGTCATAGGGAGCGCTGGACAGCTATGCGCCTTAGGCGTATATTTTCCAAACGTTCACCGTTATCGAAACACTCCTCTTCCGGCGGCAGTGGCCGCTGTACTGGACGGAAGAGGAGCGCGGCTCGTTCGCCGCTTACATCGCCGAGCATCCCACCGCCGGAGATGTCGTGCCCGAGTCCGGTGGCATTCGCAAAGTGCGCTGGGGTCGAGCAGGTTCGTGCAAATCCGGCGGGGTTCGGGTGATCTACTTCACTCGCACCGCCGATGGCGAGGTCGTCTTGCTTACGCTCTATGCGAAGTCAAAAACCGACAACCTCACCGGTACAAAGTTGAAGGAGATCCGCCGTGCCCTTGAAGAATAAGCCTCTGAGCGACGCCGAGCTCGCCAAGTACGAAGCCACGCGCGATCTTGCAGCCGAGTTGCTCCAATCGGTGCTTGAAATGAAGGCTGGGCATGTTCAGGTCGTTTCCTCGCCCGTCATCGAGGCGCGCAAGAAAACCGGCCTGTCTCAATCCCAGTTTGCCGCGCTTATGGGTGTGTCCGTGCGCACTCTCCAAGGCTGGGAGCAGGGCCGCAAGCAACCGAGCGGCGCCGCCCGCACCTTGCTCGCAATCGCGAGCACCAACCCAAAGGCATTGTTGGCGGTGGCCAGCAAGTGAGTAGCTAGCACGAAGACGCCCACCCCCTCATTCAACGGGACGCGCCTTCGGCTGCCGCTTATTTCCAACGTTGGGCTTCTCGTATGACACCTGACACGCTTCTTGGAGTTACCTTAGTTTCTTTATACGTTGTCCTAGGTGCATATACCACTCGGATCGTATATCTGCAAACCAGGTCGTCTTTGCTGAAAATCCTGCTGGCTAGTGTGGTGTGTAGTTTTTTCTTCTCCGTTGGCATCGCTGGCGGTAACCGTCTTGCCATTCCTGTACCTACACCCATACTTCTTGGCATATCACTCTACGACTTAATTACCCGAGCGCCATGCATCTCCACTTCCGATGGTTTGTATTGCCCGAACGATGGCGCAGATTGGATACTCATTCCTTTTGTCATTCAGTGGATGGTATGGCTGTTTGTTTTTACCGTGGCCAACCGAATGCATCGCCTTATAAGATCCAAAAATCATCAGCGACCCATTGCATTGCCACCGACTTGACTCCATAAGACAAGCACAACGCCAAGCGTAATGCAACCGCTCAAGCATCTGCCATCAGACTAACTGTGGGCTCACTATGTGGACGCCAACATGGGCCATGCCTTCGGCATTTTCCTGGCCAGTATTGGTGCCCTCCACCCTACGAACACCGCGCCAGTTAACTTGTCTATTGCACACCATGTCTGAGCGCTTATCAAGGCAGGAAAGTGGCTATTCATCGTCATTGTGCTCATCGTTATCGCATAAGTTTTCTCTGGCCGAGCAATAAAAATGCACTGCAGTCGATCTTGTAAATCGTTCTGTGCTCGTCGGTAATGCGTCGGGACCAATATCCGGCCACGGCCAAAGCGCGCTTCAACGGCTCAGGCTTCCCAATACCCGCGAATGGCTCGCGCTGTGTTTCGAGAATGAGATTATTAATGCGCCCAACCTTTCGGTTGCCTTGTTGTTGCTAGCACAGGTATCTTAGCGCCGGTCTCGTTCCACTGAAGAAATACTTCTATGTGCTTCGCCCCTTGCTATCCGTGCAGTGGCTAGGGACGTTAGCCCTTTCGAGGTGCGCACCCCCCTCAAATCCGGTGTGCAGAGCTAGAGAGCTACGCTACATAATTCATATAGCACCCAAATGGATGTCTTAAAATTTAAGACAATTTAAAACATGATTAACTCTTTGAATTCTGTCATTCTGGTTGTCACTCTTGGCTGCTCCAGCGCCGCAGACGCAGCAACATTTAACTATACATTTCAAGATAACGTAACCGATCCTGGCTTCTCTATCGACCGCATCGATACCATCTCCACAGAGCGCCTGAATTCACCATTTGCAACGTTATCGATTTCCGATGAGGAGGGTGGAGTTCGTTTTTCCTACGCTTCACAAGGCATCCTAGACGGCAAGGTGTCTGGCATTGCTTTCAAGTACCTACCAGCTTTCCAGCAGGGGCTGGAGCAGGTTTGGCCCGATGCTCAGCCATCCAACGGAGGCCCATATTTTTTCACAGACTCTGACGCCGCCATTCCCTATTTATTCATAAGTGGCTATGGCGTCGAATATTCATCCGAGGATCAAATCCAAACCTCTGTCGGGCCGCTAAACTTCATATCAATCAAAGATGGTGCTACTCCAGCCTCGTTTGTATTCAACCTAGACACAACCACAACACGATCAGACGCATTCACTTTGCACCTGCGCGGCCTACCCAGCGACTTAACTGCAGCCAGTCTTGCGCCTCAATATGTTCGAGCAATAGGCACAAGCTACGGAAAGATGCCCGATGGCGGCGGCATGTTCGGACAATTACCGGTTGTTGGCCAAGCCGTTATCCTTGCCAGCCCTGTCCCAGAACCATCGGTTACGACGCAAATGCTACTTGGCATATTTTTAGTGGCTGTTTTATCCGCGAATCGAAGGGGTTCACGCCCAAAGGCATAAACATGCTGATTTTCGGCGCGCCTCGCATACTCCATGTTCCATTCGTGTTGTTTGATCCAGGTATGCAGCGTCTGCGGCACGCAGCCGATCATGCCCGCGATGGGCTCAGACCGCCCACAGCGATAGATGCGCTCCACCATGAGCAAGCCATGGGCTAACTGAATCGCCCATCACAATCCCAGCCGCGCCAGATCTCCACGGCCCATGCGGAGCACGTGTGGCTCGTCGTTGGTGTAGTCGATAACCGTAGTGGGCTGCATTGAGCATGCCCCCGCGTCGATCACGCCTTGCAGCGTTTTTTCGAAACGCTCGCGAATATCGTGTGGATCGTTGAGGGGAGCCTCTTCACCTGGCGGAATCAACGTGGTGGCCAGCAAAGGCTGGGCATGCATCTCAAGCAAAGCCTGGGTAACGATGTGATCAGGCACGCGCAAGCCGATGGTGCGACGCGAGGGATGGCAAACCCGACGCGGAACTTCTTTGGTGGCCTCAAGGATGAAGGTATACGCTCCAGGTGTGGCCGCTTTGATAAGCCTGAATTGCTTGTTGTCGACGCGGGCGTAGTTGGCCAACTCAGACAAATCTCGACACAAGAGCGTGAGCTGATGTTTTTCATTCATGCCCCGCAAACGACGTATCGATTCGACCGCATCCTTATCATCGAGATGACAAACCAGTGCGTAGCTTGAATCGGTGGGGATGGCGAGCACGCCACCTTGCTGCAACAGTTGAACAGCCTGCTTGATCAGCCGGGGCTGAGGATTATCGGGATGAACCGCAAAGTACTGAGCCATGATGACGCACCCGGTGAATAAGAGGCTATCAGGGCCGGCGGATGCGGGCGTCTAGTGCATCCCAAACCGGAGTGAGCCGCGCCGGCAGTGGCGGCAACGCACCCAGATCAATTCGGCTTTCGTCGGGCGAATGAAAATCTGAACCGCGCGAAGCCAGCAGATCAAACTCGCGGGCCATATCGGCATAAATATCGAACTCATGCGCGGCATGGCTGCCCGTAACGACCTCAACGCCCGCGCCGCCGTGAGCCTTGAAATCTGAGAACAGCGCGTATTCTTCGTTGGGTGTAAAGCCATAGCGCCCCGGATGCGCGATCACGGCTAAGCCTCCGGCGGTGTTGATCCACTTCACGGCGTCGGCCAGCGATGCCCAGCGGTGCGGCACAAACCCCGGCTTGCCCTCTGCGAGGTAGTGTCGAAACACTTCGCTGGTATCTGCGCATATGCCTATCTCAACGAGATGGCGTGCAAAGTGCGTGCGTGAAATCAAATCGGGGTTGCCCACATACCGCAACGCCCCATCGAATGCACCGGCAATGCCGACTTTGGCCAACTCATCGCCAATATCTCGAGCACGCCGCTCGCGACCACCACGCGTGGCAGCAAGCCCATCGACGATACACGGCGCATCGGGGTTGAACCCCAGGCCAACGATGTGCACCGTTTTGCCCAAGTAGGTTACCGAAATTTCTGTGCCCGTGAGATAGGACAGCCCCAACGCGAGTGCGGCCACCGTGGCGCGGTGCTGCCCACCCACTTCATCGTGATCGGTCAGCGCCCACAAATCAACGCCATTGCGCCGCGCGCGCTCAGCCAGCGCTTCGGGCATCAACGTGCCGTCAGAGACATTTGAGTGGCAGTGCAGATCAGCGTTGTTAAAACTCACAAGTCCATTGTAGGCAGACGCATGATTTTGTGAAAAATCGGCTCACTAAAAGAACTCAACGCCCTCGATGACTTTTTGAGGCGTGTGAGACGCAACAGCGCCTGATTCGGCATCGCCAAAATCTTCAAATGCGCCATGCGCTGCTGCGTTTTCTCTCGGCACACCTGGGTGCGTTAGGCCGTCAACCAATTCCTTGAGTTCACGGGCACTGCCTCGCATGTTTTCGGATGAGCCGACCGACTCGGCCACCAACTCGGTGTTGGCACGAGTGATTTCTGAAAGCTGATCGAGGCCCTGGCTGATCATGCCCACGGCAGCGCTTTGCACGAGGTTGTTTCCGCTCACATCACGCATTTGCTGCGACACATCACGGAAGCCTTCGGTCACCACATCGATCACCGATTTAACGGATTGCACCTCGCGCACGCCGGTAACCACTTCGGTGTTTGACCGCTCGATGATTTTTTTGATCTCAGATGCAGACTCTGCAGTGCGTTTTGCCAAGGCGCGCACCTCGGCAGCCACCACCGCAAAGCCGCGCCCTGCCTCACCGGCGCGTGCGGCCTCGACGGCAGCATTGAGTGCGAGGATGTTGGTCTGAAACGTCAGCCCATCGATGATGCCCAGGGCTTCGGTCATTTCGCGCGTGCTTTGTTTGATGCGCTCAATGGCGATTACCGCCCCTTCGACGATCCCTTTGCTGGTATCGGCCTGCTCACACAATCGATTGCTCACGCCATCAACTTTGGTTGCCATATCGGCTGTTTGGCGCACGGCATCAAGCACATCGTGCACGGCTTGGGTGGTTTGTTGGATGACGTTGCTTTGGTCTTCGGTGCGAATGGCCAGCGTCTGGGCCGTCATCGACATTTCATCCCCCGCCTTGGCCACCTGAGTAGACGATTGCACGATTTGCTCAACCGTAGCGCGCAAATTCACGGTCATCGCATTGATGTGTCTGGCCAACTGCGATAGCTCGTCTTGCCCCTGTATCGGTATCTCGACATCCAAATGCCCTTGCGTCATTGCCTCAAGTTTTTCGCCCATTTGTTTCACGCGCGCCAGCGTATTGAGGCTGATCGACCACACCAGATACAAACCCAACCCAGCCGCAGCCACACACAGGCCCAGCCAGATTTGCGCATCGACGCGCACCCCCAATGCATGAGGTAGCGCCGCAACCACGGGGCCTGTGAGCGTGATCAGACACAACAAAGCCAGCTTCATCCCCGATGACAACTGAGCTGCCAAGGCCATACCGGGTTGCATCAAAAACATGAAGAGGCGTTTCATGGGTCAAGCTCAATGTGATCGGTGTGTCAGCTCTTCAACGGGCCCAACCGTGCAACGGCATCAACCAATGCAGAGGGCTGAAATGGTTTTGTCATCGGCACATGCGCCGCCGGCCTTAAATAGCCTGTCGACCGCTCATCGGCAAGGCATTGTGGATGTGAAATATCACGCCTCACGGGCTTGCTTGATCGGGCCACGGCTCCACCTTACAAAGCACGATGCCGATATACGCCGTGCCGTGCAGGATCCATGCTGCTGCATGTCTTGCCTGTGCTCAATAGATGCCTGAGAGGGGGTTCTTGTGGACGAGCTCGCCGTATCCGAAAAATTTTCTTTCATTGCCCCGTCTCAGCTGTGCATCGGGTTGTTTGTGCATCTTGATTTGCCCTGGACGGATCACCCTTTTACGTTTTCAAGCTTCAAGATCAAGAGCCTTGATCAGATCAACACCCTGCAATCCCTCGGGCTAGATCGAGTTCGTTACTCGCCAGAAAAAAGCGATAACCCGCCCCTGCCGCCATCAGAAGATCTGCCATCAAAAGGCATCTCAACGTCTGGCAGCTCAACTTCTACGCCCCTGGCTGATCCGGCTTTTGAAATCAAGCGCCAGCGGCTGGATCGACTGACTGCCCAGCGCGCCCGCATCAAAGCTTGCGAAGGGGCACTACTCAACAGCGCACGCACTATCAAATCCATTGGCCGCACGTTGTTTTCGCGCCCAACAGATGCTCGAAATCAAGCGCAAATTCTTGTTGATTCAGTAGCGAGCTCGATGTTGGTTGAGGCAGATGTCGCCATCCATCTCATGGCCGATAAGGTGGGCGGAGAAGATGTGTACGACCATGCGCTCAATGTGATGCTGCTGTCGGTGATGCTGGGACGCGAACTCAAACTGCCGCGCGATGCCATCGGCCATCTTGGGCTGGGCGCCGTCTTTCATGATGTGGGCACACACGATTTGCCCGAGCGGGTAACCCGCAAGGGCGAGCTGCTCACCAAAGCCGAGCAAAACGCTTTTCAGCAACATCCGGCCACCGGCGTTGAAATCGGCAAAAAATTGGGGCTGTCGAGCGAAGCGCTGCAACTGATTGCGCAACACCACGAAGGCGTCGATGGCAGTGGCTATCCCAAGCGCCTCAAGGGGCCACAGATTTCGCTGCTGGCCAAAGTCGTGATGATCTCTTCTGATTACGACGATCTGTGCAACCCGGCCAACACCGCCAAAGCTTTTACGCCGCACGAGGCCTTGTCGATCATGTATGGCCAACAACGCGCACGCTACGACAACACCGCCCTCATGACGTTTGTGCGCTGCATGGGCATCTATCCGCCGGGCACGATCGTGGTGCTGTCCAACGGCGCCATTGGCATGGTGACATCGGTGAACAGCACGCGCCCGCTCAAGCCGAATGTGCTGATCTACGACCCCGCTGTGCCACGCGATGAAGCTGTGCTGGTCGATCTTGAAAAAGAGCCTGATGTAGTAGTGAGCAAAACCATGAGGCCGCAGCAGTTTCCCGAAGACATTCATGCCTACCTGGCTCCTCGCAAACGTGTAACCTACTACTTCGATGCCGAAGCACGACCGCGTGCACACTGAACCGAAGACATAGGCCGCATGGATATCGCACCCTTCATCAAGATCATTGGCCGTGGCAAAGACGGCGCACGCTCACTCAATGCCGATGAGGCACAGGCCCTGTTTACTGCGGTGCTTGATCGATCAGCCAGCGATGTGCAAATCGGCGCTTTTTGCCTGGCCATGCGCATCAAGGGCGAAACGAGCGATGAGCTGCTGGGCTTTGTTCGCGCCGCACAAGCACGGTGCCTAAACATCGATCTGGCCAGCCAGAAGCGGCCCGCCGTGGTGCTGCCTTCGTATAACGGTGCACGCAAACTGCCCAACTTCACGGCGCTGCTCGCGGCACTGTTGGCGCGCGAAGGCGTGCCCGTGTTGATCCACGGCCCGCGCACCGATCCAGGCCGCGTCACCACTGCACAGGTGTTCGAGGCTTTGGGATGGCCGTTGGCGCTTTCGGCAAGCGATGTTCAACAGCACTGGGCGCAACACCGACCGGCATTCATCCCCATCGATGCATTGAGCCCAGCCTTGAGTGCCCTGCTCGATGTGCGCTGGGCCATCGGTCTGCGCGGGCCGGCGCACACAGTGGTAAAGCTGCTATCGCCCTGCACTGGCGCGCGCAGCCTGCGCGTGGTGAGCTACACCCACCCCGAATACGGCACGGGCAATGCCGAATATCTGCAGCATGCCGGAGTCGATGCGCTACTGTTGCGTGGCACCGAGGGCGAGCCCGTGGCAGATCCGCGTCGCCAGCCCCGCATCTCGGCTTTTGTAGCTGGGCAACCCAACCCTGAACTATCACTCGCACCGCAAGAAGGCGTGCTGGCCAGCCTGCCCGAGTTGCCACAAGGCTACGCAGCCGACACCACGGCCCGCTTCATCGAGGCCATCTTGCACAACAAGCAGGCCGTCCCCGAACCATTGCTCAAGCAAATCGACTGCACGCAACGCATGCTCAACGTGATGGCTGCGGGCCACTGAGCCAAGCGGTGGCTGCAACAGCAGCGTCAGGCCACGTCCCACCGTGGTGTGGATCGCAGCACTTCGTCGATCGTCGTTAGCCCCTCAGCCACCTTCATCACGCCGCTCAAACGCAGCGGGCGCAAACCATCTTGCACACCCTGCCGACGCAGCCGGGGCATATCGAGCGTGGGCAGGAAGCACGATTGAATCGCATCGTTCACGTTGAGCAACTCATACAAGCCCACCCGGCCTCGATAGCCCGTCATGCGGCACTCAAGACAGCCTACCGGCTTGTACGGCTGAAAGCCCCCCGTGAGGCGCCAAGGCTTGATGATCTCTGCCACCTGATCAATGTGCAGCGTGTCGTCTGGCACCTTGCAGCTGGGGCACAGCGTACGCACCAATCGCTGCGCCAACACGCCGATCACGGTGGCGCCGATGAGATAGTTGGGCACACCAATATCGAGCAGCCGCGTGATGGCCGATGCCGCATCGTTGGTATGCAGCGTCGAAAACACCAGATGGCCCGTCAATGAGGCCTGAATCGCCATTTCGGCGGTTTCGAGATCGCGCACCTCGCCCACCATGATGATGTCGGGATCCTGCCGCATCAGCGCCCGCAGCCCTTCGGCAAAACTCAAATCGATCGCCGGTTGCACCTGGGTTTGATTGAATGCGGGCTCGATCATCTCGATGGGATCTTCGACCGTGCAAACGTTAACCTCATCGGTCGCCAAGCGTTTGAGCGTGGCGTAAAGCGTGGTCGTTTTGCCCGACCCTGTCGGGCCGGTTACGAGGATGATGCCGTGCGGCTGCGTAACCAAGTGCTCCCAACGCTGCGCATCGTGCGGCGCAAAGCCCAGCTGATCCATCGACTTGATGGCATTGCCCGGATCAAAGATACGCATCACGAGCTTTTCGCCAAAAGCCGTGGGCAGCGTCGACAACCGCATCTCAACTTCAACCCCCTTGGGATTTCGCGTTTTGATGCGCCCATCCTGCGGACGCCGGCGCTCAACCACATCCATGCGCCCCAGCAACTTGATGCGCGACGTCATCGCCGACATCACCGTCAACGGCACCTGATACACGGTGTGCATCACGCCATCGATGCGAAAACGGATCGCAGCCATATCGCGCCGGGGCTCGAGGTGGATATCTGAGGCACGCTGATCGAAAGCGTATTGCCACAGCCAATCGACCACCTGCACCACACCCTGATCGTTGGCATCGATCTGGCCCTTGGCCTTGCCCAACTCAACCAACTGCTCAAAACTCGCCAGCCCTGTGGCCTCGCCCGATTTTTGAGCCGCACGCACCGACCGCGAGAGCGAATAAAACTCAGTAGTAAAGCGCTGCAATTCTTCGGGGCTCGACACCACCAGCCTGATCGTCTTGCGCGTATGCGCCTCGATCTCGCTCACCCAACTGCGATCCAGCGGCTCGCTGGTAGCCACAGTGATCTCGCTAGCCCCCACCGACACGGGCAAAGCGCGGCGGCGCTCGGCATAGTTGATCGACATCACATCGGCCACGCGAGCCACATCCACCTTGAGCGGATCAATGCGCAAATACGGCAACTGGCAGCGTTCGGCCAACCATTTGGTGAGCGTTTCGATATCCAGCTGCGCCCCACTGCGCGCATCACTCAAGCCCGCATTCACCAAGCGAATCAGCGGGTGCTGCGCGCTGGCGCCAGCCGAATAGCGCTGCCGCAGCTTGGGCACCTCAGCCGCATCGAGCAAGCCGTCTTCACCCATCCACCCCAGCAGGGTTGAGAGATCGAGCCGGCCGGCAGGCAAGGCCGTTGATCGTGCAGATTTATGCGGTTTTGCAGCTTGTGCGGTCATGGGCAACGCGATAGACGATGAAAAACCAAACGACCAACGAGAGGCAGACACCTGCCTCGCACCCGAGTGTGACACCCAAACGCCAGATCAGATGTTGAGAGAACCCAGCAATTTGACCCACTTGCGAGCCGGCAGACCAAATTCGCTAACGATGGTATCGGCACGCGCCGCCAACACTTCACGGTCGATACTTTCTTTACCTTTCCAGGCCACAACGATGGTATTGCCCTCACGCGTGGGTTTGAGCTGCGCCACACGTTGGCCAAACACACGAGCGATACGTGCGGCGCTGTTATCAAAGCTGGCATTGCGGCCAAAAAGATTCACCGTCATCACACCCTCATCGGCCAGCAAACGGTGGCAGCCGGCATAAAACGCATCATCATCGAGCACTGGCGAAGCCGCCTCGTGATCGTAGAGATCAACACACAGCGCATCTGCCGCCCCCTGCTGCTCAGCAGCATCGACAAAACGCGCCGCATCTTCGTTGCGCACCTGCAGCCGTTCATCATCAAAGGGCAAATGAAACCACGCCCGACACGCGTGGATCACGCTCGGGTTGAGCTCGACCGCCGTGGTGCGCATGCGCAAGCGTTTATGGCAAAACCGCGTGATTGCTCCGGCCCCCAGCCCCAACTGCACCGCGTGCGCCTGCCGCCATGCAGACAGCGGGCGCCACAACAGCCACACCATCATGCGTTGTACGTATTCAAGCTCGATCTCAAAAGGCTTGCGCACCCGCATCGCCCCCTGAATCCACGGCGTGCCTAAATGCAAATAACGCACGCCGCCTTCTTCTGAAATGGTGGCGTCTTCGCACGGGCGCGCCTGCGAGGCACCTCGCTTGAGTTTTTTGAATTCACCCGATTGATTGCGCATGCTCTTCTCAACCCCAAAACGGCAGGCTCATCACTTCGCCACCAACAACCTACCCAGCCCAGCAAGTTACCCCAAAAGCAAAAATGCCTGATTCCTAAAAAAGAAATCAGGCATTTGCCGACCCTTGCTCAACGCCAGGTCGTTATATGGTGGGGTGGCTGATGGGACTCGAACCCACGACAACCAGAATCACAATCTGGGACTCTACCAACTGAGCTACAGCCACCGAAGAGCCTGAGATTATAAGCTGAAAAGCGCTCTGTCTTCAACAACCCTTAACCTTCTTTTATGGCGCCGGAGCATCCTGAGAAGATTTGTCTTGCGCCGTGCGATCAAGCTTGGCCTGCGCTGCGGGCGAGATCGTCACCTTGTAGCGTGATTTCAAGGCGTTCAAATAGGCCTTGGCTTCTGCGGCTGCCCACAACTGCACATATTGCGCACTGGCTGCAGAAGCCTGCTGAGCCGGCGCCTCGCTGGGCAGCACCTTGTTAACCTTCAAGACAACCGCCCCCTGCCCCGGCACCTCAACCACTTGCCACCCCGGCAGTGCATTGGTGGGCATTTTCATGGCCGCCTCCAGCACAGGCTGAGCGAGATCGGCGCGCAGCTGGCGCGACACCGTGATCGGCGACGCCAGTTTGGCCGCATCGGGCGACGCCTTCCAGGCCTGCATTTGTTGTTGTGCCTGATCGCGTGCAGCCTGCATCGCCTTTTGGCTGATCACGGCAACGCGAATCAGCTCTTTAACCTCATCAAACGAACGCTTGCGCGCTGGGCTGTATTGTGTGATGCGCCCAGCGATGAGCTGATTCGAACCCATCTCGATAGCTTCAGTGTTGCGCTTGTTCTTCACGTTGGCAGGCTCAAACAGCGCCTGCAAAAATTTATCGCTGGCCATCGGGCCCGTGGCTCCTGCTGAGGGCGTCCGGGGCACGGCCTTGGCCAATTGAATCGTCAGCTTGAGCGCATCAGCAGCGGGCTTGAGGCTGTCTGCCTGCTCGTACACCAGGTTGGTAAAGCGCTCGGCAGCTTCGGCAAACTGACGCTGCGCCTGCTGCTTTTTTATTTCGGCATCGATCTCGGCACGCACCGATTCAAACGGGCGCACATCGCCGCCCCGCACAGCCGCCAGCATGATGATGTGGTAACCCATTTCGCTCTCGACCACCTCGCTGATTTGCTGCGGTTTGAGCGCAAAAACAGCGTCTTCGAAGGCTTTCGATTGGATCGCACCGCGCCCAACGTAATCGAGATCACCGCCCTGCGGCGCAGACACCGGATCATCAGAGTTCTTTTTGGCCAGCTCAGCAAACAAGGCCGGGTTTTTTTTGATTTTGGACAGCAGATCATCGGCCTTGGCCTTGGCCGCTTTGCGCTGATCTTCGGTTGCACCCGAATCAAACTTCACGAGGATGTGTGATGCGCGACGCTCTTCGGGCGTCGTGTAGCGCTTGATGTTTTGCTCATAAAAATTGCGCAGCTCGGCCTCATCAACCTTGATGGTCGACTCAACGGCTGACAAATCGAGCACCAAATATTCAACATCAGCCTGCTCAGGCGCCGTTAGAGCTTCGGTATGTGCGCTGTCGTCGTAATACTTGCGCAGATCTTCATCGGTTGGCCTGATCGAATCAACCAGCGTTTTAACGTCAACGCGCGCGAGCTGCACTTCGCGGCGCTGCAATAGCGCCTCAAGTGCCAGCCGGCTCGATTGCGCGGGCACGAAACCACTGCCTGCGACACCTGCAACCACTTGTTGCACTGAATATTGCGCACGCAATTGCGCCTCAAGCTGCGCCACGGTGCGTCCGCGTGCCTCAAGCAAAGGCTTGTTCCATTTGCCTTCGGGGGTAAGCAGCGGTGCAACTTGTGGATCAGTTGCGATCAAGCGCGCCAAGCGGTTATCCGCAATCATCAAATGCTGCCGACCGACAGCGGTAGACAGCACCTGCTCTTGAATCAACGCGTCGAGCGTGCGTTTTTTAAATGCCGGCGTATCGAACAGCTTTGAATCGACGTCGGGCATTTGCGTGCGAATGCGATCGGCCTCGTTGCGCTGCATCGCATCCCATTGCGCTGCATAAACCTTCTGGCCATCGATGGTTGCGATGATGTCTGATTCGTCCATGAAACGGCTGTAGCCCTCAACGCCAACGGCCACAAAACCCACGGCGATCAGCGGCAAGAACACAATCTGGATCACACGGGTGTGTTTTCGAACGAAATCAAGCATCGGGAAACCCCATCAAGAAAAAGGCGAACCTCGGTTCGCCTTGCTGCCCCGCCTCATGCGAGGCCGTTGCGTTTAAACATTGCAGCGATCTCAACTGTCGGTGGTGGGTGCTGAGGGGTTCGAACCCCCGACCTACGCCTTGTAAGGGCGCCGCTCTACCAACTGAGCTAAGCACCCGATCAGTTTGAAACAACCGCTGCTACAGCCGTATCGATCAGTTGACGGCGTCTTTGAGCGCCTTGCCCGGGCGGAACTTCGGCACCTTGGCAGATTTGATCTTGATCGTGTCGCCGGTGCGCGGATTGCGGCCACTGCGAGCTGCGCGCTTGGTGACAGCAAAAGTGCCAAAACCCACAAGCGACACGGTGCCGCCTTTTTTCAGCGTGGTCTTCACCCCACCGATCACGGCCTCAAGGGCTCGGGCGGCAGCAGCCTTCGAAATGTCGGCCTGTTTGGCGATGTGTTCAATCAACTCAGACTTGTTCACGAAGATACCCCCTCTCAAGGCGCCTTACAACATTCGATGAGCCCGACACTTGCCGGCCCCACGACATTCGCATCGTCCAACGCCGGCTCTGGCAACGATCAACCCGTTGTGATCGCAGACGCTCGGCTAGGCCATTCGCATCGGACGTTTTGCATTCTATGCGGATTCAGTCGGGGTGCCGCGCAGTCTGAACGCGTGAATGCTCGCTTGACAGCCCGCTCAACGCGCCTTGGCACGGATCGCCGGCAAAGCTTTTTGCAGGTAGTAGACCATCGACCAAATCGTCAAAACTGCGGCAACGTAAATCAACACCGTGCCCCACCAGCGGGTGTTGAACCAGCCCCAAAAAACGCCGTCGTGCAACAAGAAAGCAATGGCTGACATCTGCGCGGCGGTCTTGAGTTTGCCCAGCATGTGCACGGCAACACTGGCCGAGGCGCCGATCTGCGCCATCCATTCGCGCAAGGCCGAAATGGTGATTTCGCGCCCCAAGATAACCAGTGCCACCAAAACATCAACGCGCTGCTCGTGCACCAGCACCAACAGCGACGCGCACACGAGGAGCTTGTCGGCCACCGGATCAAGAAATGCGCCGAAAGCTGAGGTTTGGTTGAGCTTGCGAGCCAGATAGCCATCAGCCCAATCGGTAAAAGCCACCAGCACAAACAAACCGCTGGCAATCCAGTTGCGGGTGTCAGCCGGCATATCAAGATAAAACAGCCCCGCAATGAGAGGAATGGCCACGATCCGGGCCCAAGTCAGCAAGGTGGGGAGGTTGAAAAACATGTGCGTCGATCCGGACATCTGAAGGGGCTCGCGCCAATCAAAACAGAGCAGCCCCCGGTTGCGCAATGGTATGCATTGTTGATCAAGATGATCGCCGCCTCGTGTGTTGTGTGCGCGTCGTTCAGCGCAGCGCGCGGTAGATGGCTTCGGCCAGATCTTTTGAGATGCCTTCGACCGAGCTGAGTTCGTCGACGCTGGCTGCGGCCACGCCGCGCAAACCGCCAAAACGCTGCAGCAGGCGCGCTCGCCGTTTGGGGCCAATGCCGGCAATGTCTTCAAGCTTGCTGCCCCCCGTGCGCACACTGGCCCGTTTGGCGCGCATGCCGGTGATGGCGAAACGGTGGGCTTCATCACGAATTTGTGCCACCAGCATCAGGGCTGCCGATGTAGCTTCGAGCTGCAGCTTGGCTCGGCCATCGGCAAACACCAGCTCTTCAAGGCCAACCTTGCGGCCTTCGCCCTTTTCGACACCCACGATGATCGAGAGATCGAGCCCCAGCTCTTCGAACACCTCGCGCGCCACGGCCACCTGCCCCTTGCCGCCGTCGATCAGCACCAGATCGGGCAAGCCCTGGCTGGATCGTGCCGTGCGTTCGTTCGGTGCCGTGCCGATTGGCGCCTGAACGTCTTGCGATGGCGTTACCGCATGGGTGGGCTGCACGGCGTTGTCTGATGCCTCAGCAGGTGCTTCAGCGAGTTTGCCGTAGCGACGCTGCAGCACAGATCGCATGGCCGCGTAATCATCGCCCGGCGTGATGCCATCGATGTTGTAGCGTCGGTATTGCGCGGGCTGCATCTTGTGATTTTGGTAGACGACGCACGAGGCCTGCGTGGCTTCGCCGGCGGTGTGGCTGATGTCAAAACACTCGATGCGCAAGGTGTCGAGCGTTTCGTCTTCAAGATCGAGCGCTTCGGCCAGCAGCCGGGTGCGTTCGCGCTGCGAGCCCTCTTCAGAGAGCAACCGCGCCAGAGCAAGATCGCAGCCACGTACGGCCATTTCGAGCCACACGCGACGCTGTTCGTGAGGATGCAGCACCACGACGATGCGGTGCCCGCTTTGCTCGGCGAGCGTCTCGATGAGTGCGGCATCGATCGCCTGGCTCAACACCAGCACGCCCGGTGCGCCGCCGCCAATGTAGTGTTGCGACACAAACGCTTCGATCACGCGCTGCTCGGGCGTGATCGCCTCATCACCCTCGGCCAGGCTTTGTGCATCGGTGTCTTCTTGCACGTGCACCGGAAAATAAGCGCGATCACCGAGATGCCTTCCGCCACGCACCATTGCGAGGTTGACGCAAGCGCGCCCGCCTTGCACTTTGATGGCAAGGATGTCGACATCGCGGTCGTCAAGCGATTCAACCGCCTGCTGCTGCAACACGCTGGCCAGCGCGGACAGCTGATTGCGCACCTCAGCGGCCTTTTCGTATTCGAGCCGCTCAGCATGCGCCATCATGCGATCCTGCAAGGCCGACATGATTTCGCTCTGCTCGCCGCGCAAAAAGCGCTCTGCATGGCGCACGCTCTGTGCGTAATCCTCAATGCCAATGGCATCGACGCACGGCCCCGAACAACGCTTGATTTGATAGAGCAAGCAAGGCCGGGTGCGGTGGTTGAACACGGTGTCTTCGCAAGTGCGAAGTTGAAACACCTTTTGCAGCAACTGAATCGTCTGCTTGACCGCCCAACCGTTGGGATACGGCCCAAAGTAGAGATGCTTTTTATCGACCGCGCCACGGTAATACGCCATGCGCGGATAGCGATGCGAAGCAATCTTGAGATAGGGGTAGCTCTTGTCGTCGCGAAACAGGATGTTGTAGCGCGGGTTGAGCGTTTTGATGAGGTTGTTTTCGAGGATGAGTGCCTCGGCCTCAGTGCGCACCACGGTGGTTTCGAGCCGGTGAATGCGCGAAACCATCAAGCCGATGCGTGTGCCATCGTGTGGGCGCTGAAAGTAGCTGCTGACGCGTTTTTTGAGGTTTTTTGCCTTGCCCACATACAGCGGCTCACCCGCAGCATCGAAATACCGATACACCCCCGGCAGGTGCGGCAAAGTAGCCACCTCAGCCAACAGACGCTGCCGCGTGTCGCTCTCGATGCTCTCTGTGCTCTGGGGGCTGTTGTTGCTCATGGTGTGATTGTGCCGACACGCGTGTGGCGTCAGCGCACTTGATAATCCGCGCCATGTTTTGGGATGTGTTTTGCCGCGTTATCGACAACCACGGCGATCTTGGCGTGTGCTGGCGCTTGAGCGTCGATCTGGCATCACGCCAACATCGGGTGCGGCTATGGGTAGACGACCCCACCGCGCTGGCCTGGATGGCGCCCCAGGGTTGCGCAGGCGTTGAAACCCGCCTCTGGCCCGATCCATCGCACACGCTTGACGCAGCACTCACACCCGGCGATGTGGTGATCGAGGCCTTTGGCTGCAACCCACCGGATGCCTTTGTGGCGCGCATGGTGCGACCGCATCCTCCGGTGTGGATCAACCTCGAATACCTTAGCGCCGAAGATTACGTTGAACGCAGCCACGGTCTGCTCTCGCCGGTAATGAGCGGGCCCGGCGCCGGCTTGCGCAAATGGTTTTTTTATCCCGGATTCACGCCAAACACGGGCGGGTTGATACGCGAACCCCACGCCACACGACACCCCAGCCCCCCTGAGCGACACGCCTGGCTCACACAACATGCCACGACGCCACGGCACAACGAAGACGTGCTCTCGCTGTTTTGCTACGCCCATGCTCCGGTAGATGCCCTGCTGCTGCAGCGCGCCTGCACACCCACCCTGCTGCTGATCACGCCTGGCATCGCAGCCAGCAAAACCAGCGCCGCACTTGGCCGCACACTGAAGCCGGGCGACACGGTTGCCGATGGCGCGTTGCGCATACACGCCCTGCCCTATCTCGAACAAAACGCATTTGATGCATTGCTGCGCGCGTGCGATCTCAACTACGTGCGCGGCGAAGACTCGTTCGTGCGTGCGCAGTGGGCGGGGCAGCCTTTTGTTTGGAACATCTATCCGCAAGACGATGGCGTGCATGCGCACAAGCTGGCCGCGTTCGAGCGGCTGCTGCTTGCCGATGCAAACGTCTCTGCTGCGCAATCGATGCGCGAGCATTGGGCGTGGTGGAACGGTCTATCGGCATCACCACCCCAAGCCGTGCCACCGCTGCACGATTGGCGCACGACCATCGCACACTGGCGCAGCACCCTGCTGCTTCAGGCCGATCTCAGCACCAATCTCACCGAATTCGTGCGTCACATCACCCGTGCCACCACGGCCTGACGCGCAGCCCTCAGAGCGGCAAAACTCAAGCCACCGGAACGCCGCGCATAAAGAAGGCTTTCAGGGGAGCCAGCCACTCAAACTGCTGCACGGCCAACGGCCCGAACGCAACGATGGACAACCCGACAGACATCACCACTGTCGGCAAAATCCAGCGCTCATATCGTCTGAAAAACGATTTGCCACGCGCCTCTTGCTGGGCCTTGATGATCTCTTCTTCGCCAATCACCTGGCGCGTCAGCAATTGATTGAGTGCCACTGGCGGCATCAGATAGCCCAACTCAAAAGCCACCAGAACCATCATCCAAAAATGAATCGGATCAATGCCGTTGCTGTAAGCGATCGGCGCCATGGTGCCCGACACCAGGATGATGGCGCCAAACGGATCCATGAAGATCCCGAGAATCACCTTGGTTACCACCAAGAAGGCCATGGCCAGCCAGATGTTCGGGAACACCTTCGGCGCCATCTCCATCACCTCAGAACGCTCGACCACACCGCCCACCGCGAGCGAAATCGTCATCAACATGATCAGTGCACCAATGTGGCCAATGCCCTCAGTTGTGGCCGCGCGAATCGACGCTTCGACACCCTCTTGCCGATCAGTGCCATGAATCATGTGATGCGGATGCCGCCCCGTGTGCTTGCGGCGGCCTTCGCTCCATTTATCAAAGATCAGCACCGTGAGCATGATCACCGGCATGATGGTCGGTGCCGTTACTTCATTGAGCTTGGTGTCAAACGCAAAATCGTATAGCGCAATCACCGCCAACACGATGGCCACATAGGGCAAGGTGTGCACGGCCTGACGCAGCATCTGAGGGATCGCCTTGGCCGGCGCCTCAATGCTGGCGCGCTTCGTACGCTGCAGCTGCGACGCCAAGAAAAACAGCGTCGATGTGAGCAAGAACACATAGGCGCCCCAGTGATAGAGCAAGTTGGTCGTAACCTGCTTGTTGTATGCCGCAATCAGCACCACCAGCAAACATGGACGCAGCACCACGCCCAACGATCCCGACATTGCCGTGGCCGCCAGCGCAAACTGGCGCGAGCCCCCCACAGCCCGAATCTCGTGATAGATGATGCCCCCCGCAGCGATCACCAAAATGCCAGAGGCCCCGGTGTATGCGGTTGGCAAGGCCGCGGCCAACAAAATGATGTAAGTGAGCAACTCGGGCGAAAAACGCCACGGACGCACCACGTTCATGAACAGATCGACGATGCGGCTTTGTTTGAGCAGCATCCCCGACCAAATGAACAGGGCCAGATTCAAGAAAATCACCGGCAAATCGAGCAGGCGATTCACCTGAATCGCCAACCCAGCCTCGTGGCCGTGCAGATAAAAATAAGCCCCTGAAATCAGCGCCAGCTGCGCAAACAAAGGCACCGCCAAAAACGCATGGCTCCAAGTGCCCTCAGGGGCATCGGCTGCCGCACTGCTGCTGCGAAAAATACGCGCCACGTTGATGAGCAGCATCGCAGCAAACATGATCATCCACAGAAAGTAGATAACCGGCTCTTCGATATCGAGCCCAGAGCCTTTCGATATCTGGTAGTAGCGCACCGACGAATACAGCAAGAGTGCCGACGCGATACTCATCACGATGGCCTGCATTTTGAAATCACGCCTTGAATGCGGCGGACGGATGCAGATATGGTGATGCCCCAGCGTGGTGGTGATCGCCGCAATGCTCACCAGCAAAAGCAGCATCAATGTGCGGTTTTCAGTGCCCACCTGAAACAACGCAAAAAACGATGTCTCAAGGGTTCGATACACCTTTACCTGTGGCGTGATGTGATCAGCAATGCGCTTGAACAAATCGTGCTTGAACTTGCATTCTTCGGCTGACGCTGACAGCGATTTGCGCAACACCTCAGGATCTTGCTGCGTGTCGCTACCAAAGAGTTCATCAACTTCGTTGCTCGCGGTCTGAGCGGGCGCCGACATCTGGCGCTGCACTTCAGCCTCAATATCGGGGCTTGGGTTGCACGCCGGCTTGGCAGGATCGGCGCGCAGCATGAAGTACTGCACCCCGTTAGGTTGATCGCCAAACATTGATTCGCCCAGGCGCAAAAGTTGCCCGTGCACCATCTCGCCGGTGCCGATGATCAGAGTCAACAACAACAACGCAAAGATCGGCAGGCTAGAGATCCACTCGCCCAGTGTGCGGCCGAGATAGGTGGGGGAAGCTTTCTTCATGGGGTACTCAAATCTTCGGAAGCAGTAAGCCGATCGCAGCAAACGACACAAAGGGGGCCAACCGCCCCCTTTGCCACACTGACGCGGCGATCAACAGAGCGCAATCGTGGTTCAGTTGACTTCAACCTTGCTTGCGCATTCAGAATCAGAGGGGTTGATGCTGCAGCGTACGGCCTTGATGATGTTGAGGCCCCGCTTGTCATACAGCCCTTTTTGCCCCAACTCAACGCGCGCTTCGCGCAGCAGCATGGTGTAGCGAACGGCATCCTGAGCCGGCAGGTCGTACCACGTTGCGCTGGGAATACTGCTCTCTGCGTTTTTGATCAGATTCATCGCCCGATCAAATTGGGTCAGCCAATACTGACGCGATTTCTCGCCAAAACCGTCCGGAAATTTGGTTTTGTTGAGCACAACCTGATAGGTCAGGATCAGCAGCGGAAAACGATGAATGGCGCCCTTGGTGCCAATGCCTTTATAGAGCTCCAGCGGCTTGTAAGCCAACGCCGGCGCGCCGATGTAATCGACCGAGCCGTTGTTGAATTTGGTAGCAAAGGTGGTGATGTCGGCAGACACCGGCTGAGCACCGATTTTCTGGATCATCACTGCCTGGGCCTTGTCGTAATCAAACGCTGCCATCCGCTTGCCAGCCAGTGCCTCGACCGAATTGATCTTGCGATCGTTAACGAACGAATACGCTGCACCCATCGGGATGAGACCGCCGATTTCGTAGTTGCCTTCGATCATCATCTTGCCGGCCTTGGGCGATGCGAATGCGGTGATCACGCGTCGCACCACATCGTAGCTGGCGGCCATGTCGATCTTGCCGTCGCGCACGATGGTGGTCGAGCCCAGCGTATCGATCGATCCCGCCAGCGCATTGAACTGCCGCGTGCGCAACCCCGTGGCGATCACGGCATCGCACTGGCCGGTGCGAAAGTCTTCGGTAGCAACGCGCTCATCGGTATAGCCCTTGAGCTCAAGGGCGGCGCCACTTTTTTGCATGGCCAACACATAGTCTTTGGCCAGATTGAAAACATCGCCTGTAGCGCCAACGACGTCATAAACGCAAACCTTCTGTCCGGCGTGAGCGGCTGATACAGCCCCAGCAGCAATCAACGCGCCCAGCAGCAACTGGCGACGCAACGATTTCATCGTGTTCATGTTGTCTCTCTTCATGGGTTCTGTCGTGTCGGGATGAAAAAAGGGGGATGAGCTCGGCTCACTTGGTGTTCAGGTAATCATCGACGTCAACCTGTGCTGCGGCGTCGTTCCAGAACTTGCCCAGGCTGGCTGTGGGCGTGCGCGAGCCGGTGTTTTGCGTCCAGAGTCGATCAGACATGCCTTGGATCAGCGCAAGCGAGATTTCGTCAAGGAAACGGTAATCCTTGCTGGGACGGTAATCCTTGGCCGAGGCAAATCGGCGAATAACAGCCCGGAGCCACTCTTGATCGTCAGCCGAGGTGGCGCTGGTGGCCGCCATCACGTGAGCCAAACGCACACCGCCTTTTTCACCCAGAGCCATGGCGGCGTCGAAATTGCCTTTCACGTCTTTGCCTTCGGCGCCGCCAGGCAGCGACGACCACACGAGCGCCCGGATGGCTTGAGGCACACCCCACCACTTCTCGTTAGACAAACAGCGCGCAGCAGCACCTGTTTTGGGCACGATATCGGTGGGCACCCCCACCGCCTGCTGCGAGGCAATATCGTTTTGCACCGCCTGCAGGCCCGCGATCATGCCCAGCAGGTATTCAAGCTCGTCGACTTCTCGGCTGAAGTAAGAAGGGCAGGTTTCACCGTATTTGATGAAGTATTTGCGCTCAATGTGTTGGCGCATGCGCTCAAACGATGCGTATTGGCGACGCGAAGAAATCTCGATCCAGCGTTTTTGCGCAATGCGTGCATCCAGGGCTTCGTCGGGGCGCTTATCGCGTTGGGCTCTCAGGTAGCGCAGCTCTTCTTCGGTGGCGGCGACGTCTGAGCACACGGCCGCACCCGCGTAGAGCACAGACTCGACCATGCCAGGATCGCCATAAAAGCCACGCAACCCGGCCATGAACGGCACCAACGCGACGGTGCTTGAGCACCCCATGTTGACGTCTTCAACCTTTTGAAACTCAACCACAGATTTCTGCTCGATGAGCCGGATGGCTGAATCGGTCACTGCCCCCTCAATGGTCGAACACCCCGACATCATCGTCGCGGCAGCCACAGCTCCCGCCAAAATCACCCTGGCCAACCCGTGCTTCATTCGTTGTCTCCTGTTGCTATTGAGAATTCCCAAACAGACAGCTGCCTTCTCAATTTTTTTGATGGCGCTGTTTACAACTTCTCTGATAAGCAAATCGGCGGGCATGTTATGAGCTGCCACTCACCCCCCCGATAGATGCAAACCCTATCCTGCGAACAAGGGGGCGATGGCCTGTGCCGCTTCATGGGATTTAACACTGATAGCAAATCAGCGAAACGTAACGAACAAATGTTGCTGCGCACAAAATTTGATCACCCGTCGTAAACGACCGTTTTATGGGGCTTGCAACGACATCCCCAGCGAATGTGCTGCCACAGGGCGGCGTAATTCGAGCGCCGGCTTGCAAAGCGGGCCGGCAGCAATGCCAATATCGCGCATAAGCGAAGAGCAAAAGCGCGAGGTGGCCAACCATCCCAGACCCCCCCTAAACAGGGGGAAGGATCGGCGATTTTTTGGCATCAAAAATTCCCTCAAGCGCATCGGACAATCGCCCCCATGGACGACATCCAGACACTTTTTGCGCACGACGGCCCTCTGGCTCGTACCTTTGAGGGCTATTGCGTTCGCCAGCCGCAGCTCGAGATGGCGGCCTGCGTGATGCAAGCCATTCGTACGCGCTCAACGGTAGTGCTCGAGGCCGGCACAGGCGTGGGCAAAACGGCAGCCTATCTGGTGCCTGCTTTGCTCGAGGGCGGCAAAGTCATCATTTCAACCGGCACCAAAACGCTGCAGGATCAGCTTTTTCATCGCGATCTGCCCGCCGTGCGCGCGGCCTTGGCCGTGCCAGTGAGCGTGGCGCTGCTCAAGGGGCGCAGCAACTACGTCTGCCACTACCACCTGGGGCGCACCGAACACGATGGCCAGCTTGCGAGCCGGCAAGAGGTGCGTGATCTGAGCCAGATCGTGCGCTTTGCAAAAATCAGCGCCAGCGGCGACAAAGCCGAGTGCGCCACAGTGCCCGAAACAGCCACGATCTGGCAGCGCGTTACCTCAACCCGCGACAACTGCCTGGGCGGCGAGTGCCCGCATTACGCAGATTGCTTTGTACTCAAGGCGCGCAAGCAGGCACAGGATGCCGATGTAGTGGTTGTCAACCATCACCTCTTTTTCGCTGATCTGATGCTGCGCGAGGAAGGCGTGAGCCGTCTGCTGCCCTCGGCGCAAACAGTGATCTTCGACGAAGCCCATCAACTGCCCGACACGGCCACGCTATTTTTTGGCGAGACCGTTTCGAGCTCGCAGTTGCTTGAGTTGTGCCGCGATGCATTGGCCGAGGGGATGGCCACGGCGCGCGACGCCACCAACTGGCCCACTGCGCTGGCGCCGCTTGAGCGAGCCACACGCGATCTGCGCCTGTGTTTTGGGCCCCAGCCGCAAAAACACGCTGCCGCGCAGCTGCCCGAAGCCGAGCGTTTTGCCATAGCGCTGTCCACCTTGCGCGAGGCTTTGGCCGGTGTGAGCGAACTGCTGGCCTCGCAAGCCGAACGCAGCCCAGGGCTGGCGCAACTGCAGCGCCGCGCGCAAGACCTTGGCCGACGCCTGGCGGCATGGAACACCCCTTTGCGCGCCGACGAACCTGAGCTGTGCTGGGTTGATGTGCTGTCGAGCAGCCTGCTGCTGCACCGCACGCCCATCTCTGTGGCCGAGCTGTTTCGACGCCAACGGCTGGGCGACGAAAGCGCCGAGCTGCCAGAAAACGCCGACGCCTTCGAGGCCCAGGACGCCGCACAAACGCTCGCGCAGCAGGCCTGGGTGTTCACCTCGGCCACGCTGGCCGTCAAGCAAAATTTCAGCCACTTCACACGCGAGCTGGGGCTCGACGATGCTGCTTGCCACACCTGGGCCAGCCCGTTCGATTACCCCAATCAGGCCCTGCTCTATGTGCCGACCGATTTGCCAGAGCCAAGTGCAGCCACGCACACCGATGCAGTGATCGATGCTGCGCTGCCGTTGTTGCGCGCAAATCGGGGGCGGGCCTTTGTGCTGTGCACCTCGCTGCGCGCCGTTGAACGCGCAGCACAACGTTTACGCGAAGCTTTTGAGGCGGCTGGCGACGATCTCACCGTGCTTCAGCAAGGCCAGGCAGCACGAGGACAATTGCTGGATCGTTTTCGTGCAGCGGGCAACGCGGTGCTGGTGGGCAGCCAGAGTTTTTGGGAAGGCGTAGATGTGCGCGGCGAAGCGCTCTCGCTCGTGATCATCGATAAATTGCCTTTCACGCCTCCCGATGATCCGGTGCTGGCCAAACGGCTTGAGCTGCTGGCCAAGGCCGGCGGCAATCCGTTCATGGAGCACCAGGTGCCACAAGCCATCATCTCGCTCAAGCAAGGTGCGGGGCGTTTGATTCGCGGCGAAACCGATCGTGGCGTGCTGATGATTGGCGACACCCGCCTCATCACCAAGCACTACGGCAAACGCATCTGGCAAAGCCTGCCACCAATGCGCCGCAGCCGGCTCAAAGACGAAGCCGTGGCGTTTTTAATCAGCAGCGAGCCGCCTGCCGGATTGATCGCCGCCGATGCATGCAACACCGGCACGGGCTGATCCGATTAAATCTCGAGGTTGTCGATCAGCCGCGTCTGGCCCAGCCGTGCCGCTGCCAACACCACCAGAGGCTCGCCTCGCATGAGATCGTCAACCCGAGGCGATTGCAAATCAACGCGGCGGCGCACGGTGAGGTAATCGGGCACCCAGCCCAACGCCGCAAGCGCAGCAAGCTCGGCGGCTTCAAGCCCGGCCAGATTGCGCTCGCCGCCCCGCACCGCCTGCTGCACACGGCGCAGCGCCTGCACCAGCTGCACCGCTTGCAAACGCTCGGCAGCACTCAAATACCCATTGCGCGACGACAGCGCCAGGCCATCATCGGCACGCCCGGTTTCGCCCGCGCAAATCTCGATGGGCATGGCCATCTGAGCCACCAGGCGACGGATCACCATGAGCTGCTGATAATCTTTTTTTCCAAACCAGGCCACAGCCGGCTGCACGCAGTTAAAGAGCTTGCTCACCACCGTGGAGACGCCGGTAAAAAACCCAGGCCTGAAATGCCCTTCGAGGATATCGGCAAGCTCGGCGGGCGGCATCACCTTGTAGCCCTGAGGCTCAGGGTAGAGCTCGCGCTCGCTGGGAGCAAATACCAGATCGCAGCCGGCGCTATCGAGCAGCGCGGCATCGCGCTCAAGCGTGCGCGGGTATTGATCAAAGTCTTCGTGAGGCAAAAACTGCAGACGATTAACGAAGATGCTCGCCACCACTGGCCCGCCGCCCTCGCGTGCCTGCCGCACCAGCGAGAGATGGCCCTCGTGCAAATTGCCCATCGTCGGCACAAAGGCCGTGCGGGTATGGCCAGCCAGCGCCTGTCGCAGCTCGGCAATGGTGTGAACAACGCGCAGGGTCATGCAAATGCCTTTTTATCGGTAGGGCTCAATAGCCATGCAGGGCTTCATCAGGAAAGCTGCCATCTTTCACGGCGCACACATAGCGGCGCACAGCCTCTTCGATCGAGCCGCCCTCAGCGGTGAAATCACGTGCAAAACGCGGCAACCGGCCACGGGTGAGGCGCAGCATGTCGTGCACCACCAGCACCTGCCCGGCGGTTGCTGCGCCGGCACCGATGCCAATGGTGATCAGGCCAGGGTTGTCGGCTTGCACCTGAGCGGCCACGCGGCTGGGCATGAGCTCGAGCACCGCCATCGCAGCGCCCGCATCGGCCAGCGCCTTGGCATGGCGGCGCAACGTTTCAGCGCCCGCCTCATCGCGCCCTTGAATGCGGTAGCCGCCCAGCGCATGCACGCTCTGTGGCGTGAGGCCCAAGTGGGCGCACACGGGGATGCCGCGTTCGGTGAGAAAACGCACAACGTCGGTCGTCCACCCCCCCCCTTCGAGCTTGATCATCTGCGCGCCGGCTTGCATGAGCGCCACGCTTGAGCGCAGTGCCTGCTCGTGGCTTTCTTGGTAGCTGCCAAAGGGCAGATCGCTGATCACCCAGGCTGTTTGATTGCCGCGCGCCACACAGCGTGTGTGATAAACCATATCGTCGAGCGACACCGGCACCGTGCTTGCGTGCCCCTGCAGCACCATGCCCAGCGAATCGCCGATCAACAAACAATCAACGCCCGCACCATCGAGCAGCCGCGCAAACGTGGCGTCGTAAGCGGTGAGCATGCTGATCTTTTCGCCGGCCTGATGCATTTCGCGCAAGCGGTGCAGCGTCAAGGGCTTGCGCGCATCGGCTGATGGGGTGGTATCGGTGGGGTGGTGGCTCATGGCTCTGGTTTTTTAAGCAGATGAGAGGGCGGCCCGCCGATCACGACGGCTGATAGGCCAGCCGCACAAAGATAGGCGCGAAAGCCTCGGCCTGGGTGATGTCGATCAGGCGCTCTTTGGCCAACTCAAGCATGGCGATAAAGGTCACCACCATCACTTGCGGCCCGCGCGTCACATCAAACAAATGTTCGAATTCAACAAAACGCTGGCCCTGCAAGGTGCGCAGCACGAACGACATGTGCTCGCGCACCGAGAGCTCTTCGCGGCTGATCTTATGGTGCTGGTTGAGCTTGGCACGTTTGAGGATATCGAGCCACGCATCGCGCAGCTCGTCGAGGCTCACATCAGCGTAGCGGGGTTTATCAGACGGCTCGATGTAAACCTGCACACGCATGAAATCACGCCCCAGCAGCGGCAGCGCATCAAGCTGCATCGCCGCTTGCTTCATCTGCTCGTATTCGATCAGGCGTCGCACCAACTCGGCACGCGGATCTTCGGGCTCTTGGCCATCTTCGGTTTTTTTAGGCGGCAACAGCATCCGCGATTTGATCTCGATGAGCATCGCCGCCATGAGCAGGTATTCGGCCGCGAGTTCGAGGTTGGTCTTGCGGATTTGATCGACGTAGGTGAGGTATTGCCGCGTCACATCCGCCATCGGGATGTCGAGGATGTTGAAGTTTTGTTTGCGGATCAGATAGAGCAGCAGATCGAGCGGCCCTTGAAAGGTCTCGAGAAACACCTCAAGCGCATCGGGCGGAATGTAGAGATCTTGCGGCAGCGCAAACAGCGGCTCGCCATACAGGCGCGCCACGGCCACGTTATCAACCACATCGGGCAAACCGGCAGCATCAATGCCCACACCCGCGCCGGACGCCGTGTCGTCGGCCAATACTTCGTTTGTCATGCGCCCTGTCGATGCCGATGAAGAGTGCGCAAAGCGCCAGCCCTTCAGTGGCTCTTGGTTTGGTAGACGTAAGGCTGCTGGGGCACGCGCGCGTCATTCCACTCGGCTTGGGCCTGTCGGTCTTGCGGTTTATCCCACAGCAGAGCGCGGCCTTGACGCTGACGCGATTCGAGCGAGGCATCGGTCTTTTTGAGCGACTCGATGAACTGGGTGGCTTCGGATTGATAAGGCTTCCAGAACAAAGGCATGGTCGAGACAATCGTAAAAACGCGCACGCAGCGCACAAAAAACAAGGGCGGCAGGCCAGAAACCGCGATTCTAAGGACATGATCCGCCACATGCGAGAAATCGAGCTCAAACTGATCGTGCCACCCAGCGCCATCCGGGCCGTTGAGCGCACCTTGCAGGCACGACAGCGCACTGCGGCAAGCGCGGACAAAACCACCGCACGGCCCCAGCATTTGGCAGCCGCATATTTCGACACCCCTGAGCGCCACCTGGCCCGATCCGGCATGGCCTTGCGCGTGCGCAAAGAAGGCTCGCGCTGGGTGCAAACACTCAAGGCGGGCGGCCCCAATGCTCTTGAGCGACTCGAGCACAACGTGCCGCTGCGTGCGCCGCGCCACAACGCATCACACCCCAGCGCCGATCCACAACGCCATGCAGGCACCCCGGCGGGCGAGGCCCTGCTGAGAGCGCTGTCGGGTGCGCAACCCGACAGCGCTTTGGTAGAGCTCTACCGCACCGACATCCAACGCCGCACGCGCAACGTGCACATGCCCCATGGCACGCTTGAGCTCGCGCTCGACACAGGCCATATCGTTGCAGGCCCGCACAACCTGGCCGTGCATGAGCTCGAAATCGAACTCATACGTGGCGCCCCGCAAGCCGTGATCGCTCAGGCGCGCCACTGGGTGCAAAGCCATGGGTTGTGGCTCGACACACACACCAAGGCGCACCGAGGGGATCACCTCGCACGCGGTGTCGACCCCGCGCCGGCCAAGGCGACCTTTGCCGCGCTGTCTCACAACATCACCCTCAATGCCGCCTGGCAGCAGATTCACACCACCTTGCTCGACGCCCTGCTCGACAACGCCAGCACGATCAGCCAAGGCCGGGGCACACCTGAGCACGTGCGCGCGCTGCGCGTGGGGCTGCGCCGTCTGCGCTCAACCTGGAAGCTCTTTGCCCCGCTGGGCCTGGCGCCACAAACGCACACCCTGCAATCCGCCCAAACGCTCTATCGCCGCCTCGGCCTAACGCGCGATGGTGATGTGCTGGCCACGCTGTGGTCGGCGCTATCGCCCGCAATGCAGGCGGCGGGCTGCCCCGATCTGCCCGCGCCCGATTGCTGCACCCCGGCCAAGCTCTCGGCCACCGAGATCCTGCGCGAGCCCGCCACCAGCATGCTCTGGCTCGATCTGCTCGACATCACCTGCAGCGCACCCGCCGCGTCGGTGATGGATGCGCCTGCAGCACCACTGATCGGTGAGCGTTTGCGTCGCTGGCACCGGCAGGCCAGCAAAACGGCGCAGATCACCCCCCTGCCCCCCTTGGGCCACGAGCCCCAGGGCAACCTGTTGGGCGACGACGCACTGCACGAGTTGCGCAAACAACTCAAGCGCCTGCGCGACGGCATTGAGCTGGGCCTGGCGTTTTTGCCCGACAAAGCCGCCCAACGCCATTTGCGCGTGCTGCGCCAAACCCAAGATGCGTTGGGCGCACTCAACGATCTGCTGGCGGCCCACGAGCGGCTGATGCTGCTGCAGCCCTCCACCGAGCACGCTGGGTGCAATCCCCGCGTTTGGTTTGTGCTGGGCTGGATCAACGCCCGGCTCAACGCCACCCGCCAAGCCGCGATCGAAGCGATCAGACAGTGGCATCGGGCGCCGAAATTCTGGCGCTAACCACGGCCCCCTGAAGGCCCAAGCTCTGCAGTGCAGCATCGAGATGCGGCTGCACACCAGCATCGCCCAGTTGTCGATCAAAGCCCGCACGCCGAATCAGCCCCATCGGCTGCTCGTTAACGTCGCACAACACCAGCCGCGCACCCATGCGCTGCAGTGTCTTGTGCAGTTGCACAAGCGAATCCAGCCCCGTGGTATCCATCGACACCAAGCGCTGCATCTCGAGCACCACCACCGACGTGCCCTGCGGCACCACCTCTTCGAGCACCTCAATCTTGGCCACCGCGCCAAAAAAGAGCGAGCCATACAGGCGATAAACACGCGCCGCATCCACCGGTGCATCGCCCGTGAGCAGCACCCGCTCAACGCGAAACAAATTGCTCATGCGGTAGATAAAAAACACGCACGCCAGCACCAGCCCCACCTCAACTGCCACGGTGAGATCAAACACCACGGTTAAAAAGAAAGTGCCCAGCAAAATGGTGCGGTAAGTGGTATTGAATTGGCGCAGCCGTACAAACTCGCGCCACTCGCCCATGTTCCAGGCCACAAACATGAGGATGCCCGCCAGCGCGGCCAGCGGCACATGGCTGGCCAGCGGCGCACCGGCCAACACAATCACCAACAACACCACCGCGTGCACCATGCCAGACACCGGCGAAGCCGCCCCTGAGCGGATATTGGTTACCGTGCGCGCAATCGTGCCGGTGGCCGGAATGCCGCCAAAAAACGGCACCACGATATTGGCCGCACCCTGCGCCATCAACTCTTGATTCGGATCGTGGCGACGAACCTCGATGAGGTTGTCGGCCACACGAGCGCACAGCAGCGATTCGATCGCGCACAGCAGCGCAATCGTGAGTGCGGGCATAAACAGCCGCTTCGTGCTCTCCCAGCTCACCGGCTGCATATCAAACGAAGGCAACGCCTGAGGGATGCCGCCAAACTTTGAGCCGATGGTTTCAACCGGCAAATGCAGCGCATACGTTGCCACCGTGGCCGCCACCAGCGCCACCACCGGGCCGGGCACTTGGGCGATCACATTAAACAACCGGCTGTGCGCGCCGGTTTGATAGCCCTTGGGCCACAGCGCCACCACGAGCAGACAACCCGAAGCAATCGCCAGAGCCGGCCCGCTGATCGTGTGCAAATGCGCCCACAGCACACTGATCAGCGCAAAAAAATCGCCAGGCAGCTTGGGTGTGGTGAGCCCCAAAAACTCTTTGATTTGCGATAGCCCGATCAGCACCGCAATGCCATTGGTGAAGCCGATCACGATGCTCACGGGTATGTAGCGCACCAGCGCCCCGAGGCGAAACAGCCCCATCAACACAAGCATCATCCCGGCCAACGTGGTGGCCACCAGCAAATTGGCCACCCCGTAGCGCTCAACAATGCCGTAAACGACAACGATGAACGCCCCTGCTGGCCCACCAATTTGCACCTGCGAGCCCCCCAGGGCCGAGATCAAAAAACCCGCGATGATGGCCGTGAACAAGCCCTGTTCGGGTTTAACGCCTGAAGCAATCGCAAACGCCATGGCCAGCGGCAGGGCCACCACACCCACCGTGATGCCAGCGCCAATATCGCGCAACAAAAGCCGCCGCCCATAGCCCTTGAGGCTATCGAGCAGGCGGGGCCGAAATCGATGCAGTGCAAATGGGAGTTGCATACGATGCCGGCCCGTTTGCATCAACGCACCCGCATGCCAGGCTGCGCACCGGCAAAGGGTTCAAGCACATAAATGCCGGGGTTCTTTTTTTCGTTGGCATGCGATGCTGCCAGCACCATGCCCTCGCTCACACCAAATTTCATCTTGCGCGGGGCCAGATTGGCCACCATCACCGTGAGCTTGCCGATCAGATCTTCGGGCTTGTAAGCGCTTTTGATGCCCGAGAAAACATTTCGCGTTTTGCCCTCGCCCACATCAAGCGTCAGGCGCAGCAGCTTGTCGCTGCCCTCAACGTGCTCGGCGTTAACGATCTTGGCGATACGCAAATCCACCTTCATGAAGGCATCGATATCGATCGGTGCCGCAATGTCTTCTCCGCCAGGCGTGGGCACCTCGACAGCCGCTGGCGGCGCATCGAACAGCGCATCGAGCTGCTTGGCATCAACGCGCGTCATCAGGTGTTCGTAGGGGCGAATCGTCGTAACGGGTGTGGCGCGCTGCGCCCAGGCCAGCGGCGTATCAAAGCCCAAGAAATAAAAAGCCCGCCCCGTAAGCTCGGGCAACACCGGGCCCAAAAACAGCGTGAGGTATTTAAACGCCTCGATACAGCCCGACAGCACCTCGTGCAGTGGGCTGTTGGCCGTGTGCTGATCAGCCTGCTTGGCCAGCTCCCACGGCTTGGCCGTGTCGAAATACTGGTTGATCTCATCGGCTGCAGCCATGATGTCGCGTATCGCGCGGCCGTATTCGCGCTTATCGAGCGCCTCGGCGATGGCGTCTTGCCTGCTGGTAACGGCATTGAGTGGAATCAGCTTGAGCGGCAGCCCATCTTCATCCACCAAACGAGCCAACGCCCCCTCGAAATATTTGTGGATGAAGCTGGCGCAGCGGCTGGCGATGTTGACGTATTTGCCCACCAAATCAGCGTTAACGCGAGCCACAAAATCTTCGGGGTTGAAATCAACGTCTTCAACCTTGGCGTTGAGCTTGGCCGCAATGTAGTAGCGCAGCCACTCAGGATTGAGCCCCAGCCTGAGGTATTTAAGCGGATCGATGCCCGTGCCGCGGCTCTTGCTCATCTTCTCGCCGCTGACCGTGATGAAGCCATGCACGTTGACGGCGTTGGGCACTTTGCGCCCCGAAAACTTGAGCGTTGCCGGCCAAAACAGGGTGTGAAAGTAAACAATGTCTTTGCCGATGAAATGCACCTGCTCGACCGTTGGATCAGCCACAAACTCATCAAAGCTCTGCATGGTGCGCGAAGCTGCGTGCCAGTGGTTGGCTGCTTGCCCACGATCAAAGTGATTTTTCAGGCTGGCCAGATAGCCGATGGGAGCATCGAGCCACACATAAAAATATTTGCCCGGCGCATCGGGCACCTCAATGCCGAAATACGGCGCATCGCGCGAAATATCCCAATCGGCCAAACCAGCCTCAAACCACTCGCTGGCTTTTTTAACCATCTCGGGCTGCAGGCCACTGTTTTGCGTCCACTCTTTCAAGAACGCCACCACCTCGGGGTCGGACAACTTAAAGAAATAGTGATCCGACGTGCGCAACTCGGGTGTGGCGCCGGTAAGCGTTGAATACGGGCTCTTGAGCTCAGTGGGGCTGTAGACGGCACCGCACGATTCGCACGAATCCCCATATTGATCTTTGGCAGCACATTTGGGGCACTCGCCCTTGATGTAGCGATCGGGCAAAAACATGCCCTTCACGGGGTCGTAAAACTGCTCGATGTTTTTGGTTGAGATCAGCCCGGCTTCGCGCAGCGCGCGGTAAATGCCCTGCGCGAGCTCGGTGTTTTCGGGGCTGTCGGTGCTGTGCCAGTTGTCGAAGCGCACATGAAAACCATCGAGATACGGCTTGCGCCCGGCGGCGATGTCGGCCACAAATTGCTGCGGCGTTTTGCCCGATTTTTCGGCGGCGATCATGATCGGCGCGCCGTGGGCATCGTCGGCCCCAACGAAATGCACCATGTGCCCCTGGCCACGCTGAAAGCGCACCCAGATGTCGGCCTGGATGTATTCCATGATGTGGCCAATATGAAAGTGGCCATTGGCGTAAGGCAGCGCGGTGGTAACAAAGAGCTTGCGTTTCATGGTCTATTTGAATTCGTTCAAGGGGGGGATTTTAGAGACGCTAGACTGATCATCCACCTCGCGTTTCACCTCGCGCCTTGTTTGCCATGCCTATTTCCGAATCCCAACTCCTTGCTGCCCTGGGTACCGTGATCGATGCCCACACCGGGCGCGATTTCGTCTCGACCCGCCAGCTCAAAAATCTGCGCATCGATGGCACGTCGGTGTCGTTCGATGTTGCCGTGCCCTACCCCGCACGCAGCCTGTGGCCCGCGTGGCGCGAGGCTTTTGTGGTTGCAGCGCGCTCGGCGGGGGCAAGCGAGGTGCGCGCTGAGTTTGCTACGCACGTGATCGCGCACGCCGCGCAGCGTGGCCTGGCTTTGCTGCCCGGCATCAAAAACATCATCGCAGTTGCCTCGGGCAAAGGCGGCGTGGGCAAAAGCACCACCTCGGCCAACCTGGCTCTGGCGCTGGCCGCCGAAGGCGCGCGCGTGGGCATTCTCGACGCCGACATCTACGGCCCAAGCCAGCCGATGATGATGGGCGTGAGCGGGCGCCCGCAAAGCGACGATGGCAAAACAATGAGCCCGCTCGTTAGCCACGGCGTGCAGCTCAACTCGATCGGCTTTTTGGTCGATGAAGATTCGCCCATGATCTGGCGCGGCCCGATGGCGGTGCAGGCGCTCGAACAACTGCTGCGCCAAACCGCCTGGAGCGATCTTGATTACCTCATCGTCGACATGCCCCCTGGCACAGGCGATATCCAGCTGTCGCTGAGCCAGCGTGTGCCGCTCACCGGCGCCATCATCGTCACTACCCCGCAAGACATCGCCCTGCTCGATGCACAACGCGGGCTGCGCATGTTCGAAAAAGTGAGCGTGCCGGTGCTCGGCATTGTCGAAAACATGGCTGTATTCCATTGCCCCAACTGCGGCCACGAGGCGCACCTATTCGGCGCCGATGGCGGACGCCGCATGGCCGAGCGCCACGGCATCGATCTGCTGGGCTCGCTGCCGCTTGAGCTGCGCATTCGCGAGCAGACCGATTCGGGCAAGCCCACCGTGATCAGCGAGCCCGACAGCGACGTCGCGGGTTTGTACAAAGCCATCGCACGGCAGGTCGCCGTCAAAATCAGCGCGCGCCCCAAAGATTACTCGGGCAAGTTTCCGAACATCGCCGTGTCGAACCCCACCTGAGCCTCACCCGCACCACACCGCGCTGTCCGCCGCAGCCGCGCGTGCTCCGCCCCGACACTCTCACACCCGCTGCCGCTCGCGCCCCTCATGACCGTCAACGCCTCGCCATCGGCATCCCGCCCAACTGCGGCCGCAACAGCCACCTGGGACACCTCGCTCGATTGGCTGCCCATCGGCTTGGCCTGGATCGATCGTGGCGGCACCGTGTTGCGTGCCAATCGGGCCTTTCAGCGCCTCACTGGCTTCGTGCACGGCCCGCTCGAGCATGCCCCCACCGAGCTGCAACATTTGCTGGGATGGCGCCATGCCGAGATCTGGCATCACTCGTTTCTCGACACCCCAAGCCACGGCGGCGACGATCACCCTGCCTACGATGCCACCGGGCGCATCACCCAAGCCAATGGCGACAGCAAACGATTGCGGGTGAGATTGCACCGCCAGCCTGCCGCCAAGCCTGCATCAACCCACGATTTCGCGCCGCACCTCACATGCATTCTTGAGGATCTGCAGTTGCAAGACGAACGCGATCTGGCCCGCCTGCAGCTGCAAACCCTGGCCGAAACCGCTGGTGCTGGCTTGGCCACGTTCTCCGAAACCAGCCCCACATCCACACCGCCGCTCGTATCCACCGCTGCATCGACGCACCTGCCCGCCTCGGGCAAGGCAACATCCCGCACGGCCTCTTCGACCGCACCACACGCGGCCACTGCCACGCCACCGGGGGCATCGTTGGGTCTGCAATCGATCAACCGCGATGCCGTTTCAAGCGCCACCCGGGCCGAGTTTGAGCGCGTCAAGCAAGCCATCAAGCGAGGCGAGCGCACCGACGCCCGCTACGCCATCGAGCACCCCGAACTCGGACGCCGCTGGCTGCTCACCCACGTTGAGCCCGGCAACCTGGCCTCAGGCGAGCGCGCCACCTCGGTTGTGACGCTCGACGTCACCAAACAACTCGAAGCCCAGCAGCGCAGCGAGCGGCTGCTGCGCGAGCTCACCACCATCCTCGACAGCAGCCCCGCCGGCATCGCCTACATCCGTGGCCGGCACTTCGTGCGTTGCAACCGCCGCTTCGAGCGCATGCTCGGGCTCGAATCCGATGCGCTGGCCGGCACCGAGTGGCAACACATTTTGGGCACCGTGCCACACGGCCCGCGCCTGATCGGCGAAGTCGAAGCCTCGCTCACACAACACGAAACCTACGAAACCGAACTCGACATCCCCTTGCCCGATGGCAACCACATCTGGTATGCCCTCACCGTGCGCCGGCTCAGCGACACCCACAGCGAGCCCGAGGCCGTGGCCGTGCTCTCAGACATCACCCGGCGCAAGCTGCAGCAGCTCGAGCTCGAATCCATCGCCCGCGACCGCGAGTTGATGTTCAACCTCTCGGGCGTGGGCATCGCCTTCGTTCAACATGGCCGCATCCAACGGGCCAATGCTGCGCTGGCCGAATTGCTCGGGCGCGCGGGCCAATCGCTGGCCGGCACCGATTGGGCTTCGCTCTATGCCAGCGATAACGCCTCGCCAACGTCTTCCCCATCAAGCCCGCCCCCGGGCACCGACCATGATCGCAGCGCCGAACACGCCCTGCGTCGCGCCGACGGCAGCCGCGTGTGGATGCAAATCACCCAACGTCTTGTCGACCCTGCCCACCCCGACGCGGGCGTGATCCTCTCGTGTGTCAACGTCGACGACCGCCACCGCGCCGAGCAGGTTGTCACCATGCAGGCCGAACGCACCCGCGCCATCCTCGATTCGGTCTTTGTCGGCATCGTTACTGTGGGCGAACGCGGCATCGAATGGATGAACCGCTCTGCCCGACGCATGTTTGGTGGCGATCTGGCTGATTTTTTCAACCACCCCATCAGCACGGTCGCCACCCAAGAGCCCGACCACCCTTTCAGTGACACGGCCTACCTGCAGCAACTGCAAGAAGGCCAGGCACACACTTTTGAGTGCCAAGTTAAAGCGCGCGACGGGCGCACCTTCTGGGTTGTGGGCAACGCCGTGGTGACAGTCGGCCACCGAGGTCGCCGCCAAATCACCTACGCCCTGCTTGATATCGAGCGGCGCCGCCAAGCCGAAGCACGCACCGCCGAAGCCCAAGCCTCACTGCAGCGCATTATCGAAATGGCCCCGCTGGCCATCACGCTGCGCGACGCCAAAACGCTGCGCGTGCTACAGATGAACCAGCTCGCTGCATCGATTGCCGGCATCTCGCGCAACGAAGCCATCGGCAAAACACCGAGCGACATCTACCCCCCCGACATGGCTCATGCCGTTGAGGCCGATATCAGCCTCGCTCTCAGCGGCAACCAAGTGCTGCAACGCGAATACCGCACCCAACACGACGATGCACTGCAGATTTGGGATGCCCGCTACCTGCCGCTGAGCAAACCCGGCCTGCCACCCGATCAATTGCTGCTCGTGGCCACCGACGTCACCGATCAGCGCGCTGCCGAAAAAGCCCGCCTGCAAGCCGCCATCACCCAGCGCGACATGCTCGTGCGCGAGGTGCATCACCGCATCAAAAACAACCTGCAGGGCGTGGCGGGCCTGCTCAAGCAAATCGCCGATAAAAAGCCCGAAGTAGCCTCGGCGATCGCCGAAGTCGTCGGCCAGGTGCAGGCCATTGCACAGGTTTACGGGCTGCAAGTGGGCAGTGGCGGCCCCCTCAAGCTGCGCAGCGTGATCGAGGCCATTGCCCAATCGGTGCAGCGCACCTTCAATCGCCCGATCCAGCTCTCGGTGGCCGGCGAATGCGCTCACGAGTGGATGCTTCCCGAGGCCGAATCGATCCCGATTGCGCTGTGCATGAATGAGCTTTTCACCAACGCCATCAAACACGGCGCGGCAGGCGATATTCGCTGCGCACTGAGCTGCACCGATGCCACCGTGCGCGTTGAAATCATCAACCCCGGCAGCTTGCCTCCTGGGTTCACGCTTGATCAGATCCCGGGCGGGGTATCGGGCCTGGGCCTCGTGCGCGCGCTGCTGCCCCGGCGCAGTGCGCAGTTCAGCCTGGCACCCGCCCCCTCAACGCCCGAAGTGCTGGCCGCTGTCGACCTCAAACCTCCCAGCGTTTTACGGCAAGGGCCCAATATCGCCACGGCAGAAGAGCCCTCTGGCCAGCAGATCACACTTTGGCCACAATAGAACACGTTGTTGCGAAGGGTACGCCCAGCTGGGGTACAACCCTGCCTGTTCGGGCAGCCGCATACAACAAGGACATCAAAATGAACAAGGGCAAGATCCTGGTGGTAGACGACGATCGCCTCGTGCTGGCGACGCTCACCCACGGTCTGTCACAAGCGGGCTACGAGGTGATCGATGCCGACAACGGCGATGACGCCATCTTGCTCGCGCGCGAGCACAAACCCGATCTGGCACTGCTCGATATCCGCATGGAGGGCAAAACCGGCTTCGATGTGGCGGCCTATCTGCGCGATTACTGCCAGATGCCGTTCATGTTTTTGTCGGCGTTCTCAGACGACGCCACCGTGGCTCAGGTTAAAGAGCTTGGCGCCGTAGCGTATCTTGTTAAGCCCCTCGACATTCACCAAATCGTGCCGGCCGTTGAGGCTGCCTTTGCCAATTTGCGCTCGCGCGCAGCGGCGGCGGCCCAGCACATCGCCGAAGAGCGTGCGCGTGCCAGCAACGAACCCCATGCCGAACCCGGGTTGAGCGCCGATCCGGCATCGGCATCGGCGTCGTTGCGCGCCGAAGATGCTTTGGTTTCGATCGCCATGGGCATCGTGATGCACCGCTACAGCCTCTCGCGCGCTCAGGCGCTTGATCGCTTGCGCAAGGTTGCCGCCACGCAAGACACCACGATCGAAGCTCACGCCACCAAACTCATTGAGGCGCAAGAAACCCTCAGTGAGCTGGGCGCGCAATAAGCGCTGCGGCTAAGAAAACTCGCCCAGCAGGGCGCGCCGCATCCGGCGGGCCGCAACGGCGCCCCACAGGCCGCTCACGCGCTGGCGGGCCCCGATGCTGCACCCAGCGTAAAGAAAAACGCCGTGCCCTGATCAACCTGTGATTCGGCCCAAATTTGCCCGCCGTGGCGGTGCACGATGCGCCGCACCGAGGCCAACCCCACCCCCGTGCCTTGGTAATCATTGGCGCTGTGCAGACGCTGAAACATGCCAAACAGACGATCGGCGTAGCGCATATCAAAACCGACGCCGTTATCTCGCACGGCATATACCCACTGCCCATGGTTGAGTTCGCGCTTGAATTCAATGCGCGCACGGGCTTTTTTGCTGCTGTATTTCCAAGCGTTGCCCAGCAGATTGTCGAGCACCACACGCAGCAATACCGGATCACCCTCAACCTGCATGCCCGGCGCGATCTCAACATCAACCGGACGATCCGGCGACTCTTTGCGCAAATCATCGATCACAAAAGCCGCCAGCTGCGAAAGGTTAACGGGCTGACGCGCCATCGGCTGCCTTGAGAGCTTGGCCTGCGCGAGCAACGCATCGATCATGCCGTTCATGCGCGCGGCAGCGCCCAACACGCGCTCGAGATGATCATTGCCGATGCGATCAAGCACCCGCCCGTAATCTTCTTTGAGGATGCGCGTAAAGCCCTCGACCACGCGCAAGGGCGCACGCAGATCATGCGATACGGCGTAGCTGAACGCCTCTTGCTCATCGCGCAGCGCCTGCTGCTCTTGATCGCGCCGCACGCGCCAAGACACCAGCAACCATGGCGCGCGGCGGCGATCCACCCAGTGGCTTAACAGCTTCACCTCGGTATCGACCGCACCCACCTGGCGCACCACCGTGTGAGGTCGGCCCAGCAATGATGTGGCGGGCGCATCACGCAGCAGCTCGGTGGCGGCCTCAACCAACCCGCCGTAGGCCTGCACGCCCAGCTCGCCGGGGGCCTGCCCCAGCAGCGCCATCACTGGCAACGCCGCCGGGGCGTATTCGAGGTGTTGAAAATACGTCGCCGCCTCGGCATTGAGGCGCAACACCAGCCGGCTGGTATCTGAGGCGCCCCACTCGATCAGGCTGGCCGGATGCGGCAGGCTGCGCATCACGGCATCGGCCATATCGAGTGCCGCAGCAAAAGACAGCTCATTGCCCGCCGCCGCAGCGCCCCCCTTCCCCTTGGCCACGCCGGCGTCGGTTGCATCCGCACATGGCGCACCGCAGCACGCCCGCAAAGTGCCCTCGTAGCCGGCAAAGCGCCCACTGGCGTCGTAACGTGGCAAGCCGCGCAGCAAATACACACCACCCTCGCCCGAAGCGGGCCACGCCACTTTGGTGTCGAACACCGGCGCGCGGGCCTGCATGCGCGTGCGCAGCGTGGTGTGCGAGGCATCAAGAGTCGCCGCGTCGAGCAAGGCCTGGGGCGTGCCCCATAGCGTCCACAACTCGGCGCCGGTGGCTTGCGCCCAGGCCCATTGCTGCTCAGGCGCATCAGAAGGGGGGCGGATCAGGCTCAAGCGGCAATCGGCATCGGTGCGCCAAAACCACACATCGAGCAAATCGATCAACTGAGTGTTTTGGATACGCTGGGCAATCTGGCGCTGCCGAAAACGATAACGGCGGGCGCTGATCAAAGCCAGCGCCATCACCAACACGGTGCCGATGGCCAAACCCAGCCACCAGCCCGAAATAAAAGGCTTGTCGGATGTGGCCGCTGCCGATAGCCGAAACGCTTGCACGATGCCCCACAGCAGGGCTGCTGCGGCAACAGCCAGCAGCAACCGAAGCCACGGCAGGGGCCGGTCGACCGGGGACGTCTCGTCGTTGCGAGCGTGATGCATGGCGGCGATTGTAAGTATTCGATGAGCAATGAACCCCGGCAATCCGGCTATTTCGAGCTTTTGGCTTGTGGCCGATCAGGCATGCTTTGCATACAAGAGAGAAGAGAGCAAACCGGCGTGGGTGCCAGGCGGAGCCCTGCAACCGGTTTGCGATGAAAATCAACCGACTTCGCGAAAGCCGGCGCTGCGCTGCCACGACGCAAGCGCTTCGGTGCCAAATTCGCAACTGACTTTTTTGGTGATTTCCGATGCAGTTCCCGCCAGCCGGACAGCGTTCGGCCTTGCTCACTGTCGACTTTGCACCCAGGATGCCCTCGCCGCCCATCGGCCAGGGGCCGTGTCGGCGCATCTTCGCGCCTTGAAAATCCGAGCGGCAGATGGATCGACAAGCCTCTGATATCGCCCCCACCCAGCCCATGCCGGGTGCGGCCAGCCACAGCGTTTCAGCCGAACGCGACACGCTCGATATGGCGGTGGCGCTGGCAGCGGCGGCGCACTCGGCCACCTCGTTGGGCGCAGCACTCAGCCGTGTCGGCACCTTGTTGCAAAGTTACCTGGGCGCCCGAGGGATGGTGCGGCTGCGTCTTGAAGATTGGAACGGCGAGACCGCGCTGGTGCGCCCCTGGGGCGAAACCACCACAGGCGGCATGGATCACATCGATGTGTCGTCGATGGGCACCGTGCACCGCGACGATGCCCCCATCGGCTGGGCCATCACACGCCAAACGGCGGTGATCTGCGAGCTGCCGCCCCACACCCATCACCAAGATCACGCTTGGCGCCCCCGCCGCGTGCATCGTGCCATCGCCGTGCCCATCACGGTAGACGATGTGGCACAGGCTGTGCTTGAGATGTACGACCCCATCCGGCAGCCACCGCAGTTGCCACAACTGCTCGAATTGGCCCGTATTCAGCTCTGCGCCGTAGCCCAGCGCGAAGCCAGCAAGGCGCGTATCGCCACCGATACCGAACGCTTGGGGCGTTTGGCACTGGTGGCATCGCGCATCGCCAGCGGCGTGGCCATCGTCGATCGCGCCGGCACCATCGAGTGGGTGAACCGTGCATTGCTCGATCTCACAGGATGGTCGGGCGAGCAGGTAAAAGGCGCCACGCTGTGCGAGTTGCTGGCGCTCAACCCCGACAGCGCCACAAGCATCGCCGAGCTGCGCCAGCAGTTTGAGCGCGGGCAAGCGTTTCGACTCGAATATCAAGCGCAGCGCGGCACCCCGGTGGGCCCGCAGCCATATTGGGGCGAAATCGACGCCATTCAGGTGATCGACGAGGCCGAGCAACGCAACCAATTCGTGTGCTTGTTCACCGACATCACCGAACGCAAGCAGCGCGAGCGTCTGCGCGAGATGGAGCGCGAGTTTCTCGAAGCGCTGATGGAAAACCTGCCGGTGAGCCTATTTGTGATCGAGCCCGGCTCACTCAAGCTCATGGCCATCAACCGCTATGCCGAGCTCGAATTTGGGCTGCACCGCACCGAGGTAGTGGGCAAGGCCGTGAGCGAAGCGCTGGGCAAAGGTTTGCTGGATCTGGCTCTGCCAGCCATGCAAGAGGCCATCGACCATCACACCACGGTCGAGCGCGATTTTGAGTGGAGCGCCGGCGGGCCGATGCTCACGATCAATGCACGGCACTTTGCGCTGCGCAACGCCGATGGCTCGCCCCGGCTGTTGATTTCTCTGGCGCGCGACATCACCGGCGCGCGGCGTGCGCAAACCGACCTCGAAGAATCCGAGCTGCGCTATCGCGAGCTGGTTGAATCGATGGACGATTGCGTCTACGTGGCCACACCTGAGCGACAGCACTATCTGTATCTCGGCCCCAGCACCGAAGAGCTTTGGGGCGTGAGCGAAGCCGCCATCCACCACGATCCCAACCAACTCAAGAGCGTGGTGATCGAAGAAGACCGCGATCTCTTTGCGCTACAGCAGGCGCAAGAGGCACGCTTTGAGCCCACCGACGTCACGCTGCGCATCCAGCATCCACACAAAGGCATGCGCTGGCTACGCCACTGCACGCGCACACGTTGCCTGCCCAACGGCGAGGTGCGGGTGTACGGCCTCGTCTCAGACGTTACCGATGAGCGGCTGCACGCGCTTGAGCTGCAGCGCGCGCGCGATATGGCCGAAGCGGCCAGCCAGGCCAAGAGCCAGTTCATGGCCAACATGAGCCACGAAATTCGAACGCCCATGAACGGCATCCTGGGCATGACCGAATTGCTGCTGGGCACACCGCTATCCGATAAGCAACGCCGTTTTGCGCAAGCGGTGTATCGCTCGGGCGAGAGCCTGCTCGAAATCATCAACGACATCCTCGATTTCGCCAAGATCGAAGCCGGGCGGCTTGAGCTCGCCACCACCGATTTCGCGCTGCGCACCGTGGTTGAAGACACGCTTGAGCTGCTGGCACCGCGCGCCCACGAAAAAGGCCTTGAGCTGAGCTTTCGCGAGCAAACCGGGCTACCCAACATCGTGCATGCCGACCCACTGCGGTTGCGCCAAGTGGTCACCAACTTGGTGGCCAACGCAATCAAATTCACCGAAAGCGGCGAGGTGGTGGTTGATCTGCGGCAGGTGTCGCCACTCGATGCAGGCGCGCCGGGCGAGCCACGGCAGCCAATGCTCGAATTCATCGTGCGCGACACCGGCATCGGCATCACGTCCGATGTGCTGCCACGGCTGTTCAACGCCTTTACGCAAGCCAACGGCGGCATGGCGCGGCGCTACGGCGGCACCGGGCTGGGGTTGGCGATCTCAAAACAGCTGGTTGAACTCATGGGCGGCCAGATCGAGGCCCGCAGCGCACCCGGCGTGGGATCAGAGTTCATCTTCCGCATCCCGATGATCAACGGCGACGCCAATTCGGCACACAGCGAACACGATGGTGTGGCCATGCCATCGTTGAGCGTGCTGGTGGCCGACGACAACGAAACCAACCGCACGATCATCGAAAACATGCTCACCGCCTGGGGCATGCGCGTAACGCTGGCCGCCGATGGCAAGCAAGCACTCGACATCCTGCTGCGGCATCCCTCGGGCGATTTCAATCTGGCGCTCATCGACATGCAGATGCCCTACATGGACGGCATTGCCCTGGCTCAAGCGCTCAAGCAATCGGGCCGCCACCCTGAGCTCAAGCTGATCTTTTTGTCGTCGGTGAGCAGCCCCGATGATGTGCGCCGCGCGCAAGATGCGGGCTTTCAGCGCTTTGTCGCCAAGCCGGTGCGCAAATCTGAGCTGCGCCAAGCCATTTTGGGCGTATCGCCGCTCAGGCTCGATGGCGCCGTTGATCTGCCCAATCTGCATCGCAGCATCCTGGTTGTTGAAGACAACACCGTCAACCAAGAGGTGATCAGCCACATGCTGAGGCGGTTGGGCTGCCAAGTGCAGGTAGCCGGATCGGCCCTTGATGGCCTGCAGGCCCTGTGCGACAAATCCTTCGATCTGGTGCTCATGGATATCCAGATGCCGGGTATGGACGGCGTTGAAGCACTGACACTTTTCAGACGCCGCACCCAGGGCCGCTTCAGCTTCGTCAACCCGCCCGACACCCCGGTGGTGGCGGTTACAGCCAACGCGCTCGATGGCGATGAAGAACGGTTTTTGAATCTCGGTTTTGACGACTATCTCTCTAAACCCTTCCGGCAAAGCCAGTTGCTGGCTGTGCTCAACAAACGGTTGAAAAACGTGACGCCCTCCTCCTCACCCCCGGGCCCTCAGCAGCCTGCACCGCAAGCCACCGCAGCCAGCACGCCCACCACCACAGCCATCGCTGCGGCATCGCCCTCACTGGCAGCGGCAGCATCCGCCGTGCTCGATGCCCAGGCGCTCAAGCGGCTGCGCGAGCTCGATCCGCACGGCGACAACAAACTGCTCGAGCGCGTACTCAAAGCGTTTGAAACCTCGGTGGGCCGATTGCAGCCGATGTTGATCGAGGCGCAAGCCAATGGCGATTTATCGGGCATCAGTCACGTTGCGCACACCCTCAAATCGTCTTCAGCCAGCATCGGGGCCATCAAGTTATCCCAGATGTGTGCCGAAATTGAGGCGTTGATCCGACAAGGATCCGGGGTCGATCTCGGGTCGCGTGTGGAGAATTTGTCGGCCGAAATCGATCTCGTGTTGCAAAGCCTGCGATCCCTGCTACAAAACCCGCAATGAACTCGCAACCCCTCTTCGCAGACGACGATCCGATCGAGCAACCCAGGGTGTTGTTGGTCGATGATGACGAAGTCAATCTGCTGCTGACATCGATCGCGCTGCGCGAACGGGGGTTTTCTGTCACCGAGGCATCCAGCGGCGAGCAGGCCATCCACACCCTGACCGAATGGCTGCCCGATGTGGTGGTGCTTGATGCCGTGATGCCCGGGCGTGACGGATTCACGACTTGCCGCGATCTGCGCCAATTGCCGGGCTACGAATCGCTGCCGGTGCTGATGCTCACCGGGCTCGACGACGATGCCTCGATCAGCCGCGCCTACGAGGCTGGCGCCACCGATTTCTTCGTCAAATCCACCCAGTGGAGCCTGCTGGCCGGGCGGCTGCGTTATTTGCTGCGCGCCTCGCGCACCCGCATTGAGCTCGAGCGCAGCAAACTCAAGCTGGCCCGCGCCCAAGATCTCGCCCGCATGGGCAGCTTCGATTGGCACCGCCACGGCGATATCTGCTTTTCGGTTGAGGGATTGCGCGTATTCGGCCTGGGCGTTGACGAGCCCTTGGGGCTGCGCGGTGTGTTGCGCATGCTCAATAACGACGATCGCAAGGGGATGCTAACGATCCTGCGCGAAGTGATCGACCACAGCACCATCTTGTGCACCGACATCCCCATCGTGATGCACGACGGACGCCAGCGCGTGGTGCACATCGAGGCCGAGCCCGAGTTTAATGATCAGGGCTCGCTGCTGGCCTACAACGGCATCGTGCAAGACGTCACGGATCGCCGCATTGCCGAAGACAAAATCAAGCATCTGGCCAACTTTGATGCGCTCACCGGCCTGCCCAACCGCCGCCAGTTGATCTGGCGCGCCGAGCGAGCCATTGAGCACGCCAAACGGCTCAATCACCGCGTTGGGCTGCTGCTCATCGATCTCGACCGATTCAAAATCATCAACGACACCCTGGGCCACGCCGCCGGCGATGAGCTGCTCATGGAGGTCTCGCGCCGTCTGCGCAGCTGCGTGCGACACTCGGATCAAGTTCTTGAGAGCACGGTCGAAACCGGCCCCACGCGCTGGCACCGCACCCTCGAAGCCGTGGGTCGTCTGGGCGGCGACGAGTTCGTCGCCCTGCTGCCCGAAATACACACCGACGACGAAGTGCACGGTGTAGCGCAACACGTGCTCGACGTGCTGCGCGAGCCCATCCTCGTGGGCGGGCAAGAGTGCTTTGTTACCGCCAGCGTCGGCATTGCGATGTTCCCGACCGATGGCCTCAACGTGGCCGATCTGCTGCGCAACTCCGACGTTGCCATGTACACCGCCAAGGCACAGGGGCGCAACAACGCGCTGCTCTACGCACCGCACCTCGCGGGCAAGGGCCGCGAGCGGCTCGAGCTCGAAACCGCGCTGCACAAAGCCATCGAACGCAACGAGCTGGTGCTGCACTATCAGCCCAAGGTCGACGTAAGCACCGCCAGCATGACGGGCGCCGAAGCCCTGATGCGCTGGCAACGCAACGGCGTGCTTGTGCCGCCCAGCGAATTCATTCCGCTGGCCGAAGAAACCGGCCTGATCATCCAGATGAGCGAGTGGGCCATCGACGAAGCCGCCCGGCAAGCCAAACGCTGGCAGGACAGTTTTGGCTTCGATGCCTCAATTGCCGTGAACCTGCCCAGCCGGTTGTTCGAGCGCGACGATCTCATCGACCGCATTCAAGATGCCGTGAGCCACCAAGGCGTGAGCCACCAAGCCCTGCAGCTCGAAATCACCGAAACCGGCCTGATGAAAGATCTGCAAGGCGTCATCCCCGCGCTCAACCGGCTTACCCAATTTGGTGTCGAGATCTCGATCGACGACTTTGGCACGGGCTACTCATCACTGTCTTACCTCACCACGCTGCCGATCAGCGAGCTCAAGATCGACCGCTCTTTTGTGCGCGATCTGGGCATCACGCCGCAGAGCTCGGCGGTGGTTGCTGCCATCATCGCGCTGGCCCGCTCACTTGGCCTGCGCGTGATCGCCGAGGGCGTTGAAGATCTGCGCCAGATGCAAGTGCTGCACTCGCTGGGCTGCCACATCATGCAGGGCTATCTGTTCAGCAAACCGCTGCCGCCCGAGCAGGTTGAGCATTGGGTGATCCACACCATCCGCCCCCGCGCAGCGCCCTGGATCACCGCCACCGAGAGCCTGTCTGCCAGCTGCATCCCCAGCGCCACGGCGCGCCAGCAACGCGCCGTGCCCAACGCCTGACGCCCACCCTTTTGCCTCTTTGCAGCGCAGCACCAACATGCCGCCCCCCGACCCTGCACCTCAGCCATCGGCCCCTCCGGCCCAACTGGCCAAAGGCGCGTTGCGTCGGCTGGCACTCGAAAAGCTCGAGCCCACCCCCGAAAACTACCGCCGCGCCTATCTGGCCGAAGCCGGCATCGACGACACCGCCGCACGGCCAGATGCCGGGCGAGACACTGCTTCGGCCGGCAACACACCTTCTTCATCGACAAGCGATGGCGCGCAGTGGGCCGAGCTCATCGCACGCGTGGTGCGCGGCATCGAACGCGGCAGCCGGCAATGGACAACCAGCCGCAAAAAAGAAAGCCTGCAGCGCGTGCTCGAAGGCAGCAAGGCCAACCTCGAACGCCTGCAACATCGCCTGAGCCAACTCATCAAGAGCTGGGATGGTGAGGCCCTTGATGAAGCCGTCGACACCGATATGAGCGCCTGGCTCGATGAGCCCGAAGACCCCATCAACACCACCAGCGCATCCTCAACACCCCCGACAGCCCCCAGCGCCGAGCGCCTCGCGCCTGCCGGCGAGCAAATCCCACTGTGGAGCCACATCGTCGACGAACTCGGGCAGACCGTGCTACACGCCCTGCCCGCCACCGACCCCCGCGCGGCTGAGGCAGCAACCACCCTGACAGCGGCCACACGCGAGCTCGCCCCCACCCCGCCGCTGCTGCCCATCACGCCCGATCTCGTCGACACCCTGCGCAGCGCCTGCCTTGATGCACGCCGCGTGCTGCAACACCGCAACCACCTCGTTGAGCAACTCGGCCAGCTCTGCCTTGAGCTCACCGACAGCCTCACCGATCTCACCGAAGACGATTCGTGGGTACGCGGCCAGTGCGACACCATGCGACACCAACTGGGCGAAGGGCTCAACGCCCGAGGCGTGCGACGCGTCAGCCAACTGCTGCACGACACCCGCATCCGACAGCACGCCTTGCGCCTCGACCGCGAAGCCGCCAAGGCCGCGCTCAAGCAGCTCATTCACGAAATGCTGCAAGAGATCGCCGAACTCGGCCGCCACACCGGGCGCTTTCAAGACAGCCTGAGCGGATACGTCGACAGCATCACCCAGGCCGACACCATCGAAAGCCTGGCCGGCGTCGTGCGCGATATGGTCGAAGACACCCGCGCTGTGCAAACCATCGTCAACCAAACCCAGCAAAAGCTCGAATCCGAACACGCCCGCGCCACCGAGCTCAACGAGCGCGTCAAAACCCTCGAAGACGAAATCCGGCGTCTGTCCGACGAAGTCTCCACCGACCCCCTCACCCAAATCGCCAACCGGCGCGGCATGATGCGGGCCTTCGAGATCGAGCAATCGCGCCAGCAGCGCACAGGCAGCGTCCTATCAATCAGCCTGCTCGACATCGACAACTTCAAACGGCTCAACGACCAACTCGGCCACCAAGCGGGCGACGAAGCGCTCAAGTTTCTTGCCGACACCGTTAAAGCCCTGCTGCGCCCCAGCGACACCCTGGCCCGCTATGGCGGCGAAGAATTCGTCATCCTGCTGCCTGACACCCCCGAGGCCGAAGCACAAGCCGCCGTTACCCGGCTGCAGCGCGAACTCAGTGCCAAAGTGTTCATGCACAACGAACAACAGGTTTTCGTCACCTTCTCAGCCGGCGTTACCGCCTACCGCCCCAGCGAAGCCATCGAAGCCGCGCTCGACCGCGCCGACGAAGCCCTCTACGAAGCCAAACGCACGGGCAAAAACCGCACCTGCATCGCCTGAAACACCACACCGGCATCCATACCCGCATCGATACGGCTTGCGCACACCCGCATATCTGTATAAAAATACAGATACTGTTAAAAAGCACAGGCCCACCATGGATGACACCCCCAAGCTCACCGCAAGGCAACAGCAGATCCTCGATCTGATTCAAACCGCCATCGAGCGCACCGGCGCCCCGCCCACCCGGGCCGAAATCGCCGCCGAGCTGGGTTTTCGGTCGGTCAATGCCGCCGAAGAGCATCTGCAAGCGCTGGCCCGCAAAGGCGTCATCGAGCTCGTTGGCGGCACGTCGCGCGGCATCCGTCTGCGCTCTGAAACCCTGCGCTCACTGGCCGAATCGCGCATCAAGCAGTTCAACCTGCCCCTGCCCAGCCTCAACCAGCTCTCGCTGCCCCTGGTGGGCCGCGTTGCAGCGGGCAGCCCCATCCTGGCGCAAGAACACGTCGATCAAACCGTGGTGGTCGAGCCGCACCTGTTCGCACGACGCCCTGATTACCTGCTGCGCGTGCGCGGCATGAGCATGCGCGATGCGGGCATCCTTGATGGCGATCTGCTGGCCGTGCAAAAAACGCGCGACGTTAAAAACGGCCAGATCGTGGTGGCCCGCCTGGGCGACGAAGTAACCGTCAAGCGTCTGCACAAAACCCGACACGGCCTTGAGTTGCTGCCCGAAAACCCCGATTACGAGCCCATCGTTGTTTCACCCGAAAGCGAAGACTTCGAAATCGAAGGTCTGGCCGTTGGCCTCATCCGCAACAACATGCTGATGTAGCCCGGCGCATCACACCTTCGCCGCGGGGTGGCGGGCATTCGCGCAACAGCGCAATCCCCGAAGGCGAGTTTTCATGAGCAACTGAATCCTGCCGAACTTCATGTCGTTTTTTGAAATTCGGAGCCTTTCATGCTCGCACGCTCTCTCGCACTGTTCTCGCTCGCCACAGCTGTAGCACCGCCCAAAACAGAGCCTCGCGCGGTAGCGGGCCTTGATCGCATCCCCGCCATACAACGGCGGCACGTCGTTGCGCGGCGTTTCAGCCCGGTGCAGATCACGCAGGCGCCCTCAGCACCAAACACCAACAGCCCCCGCAATCACACCATCGCACCCCGCGTGCGCACCGACCCTATCGACCCACAGCGAGTGGTGATCAGCGGCAGCCCGGCACAGGTATGCGCCGCACTAGAGCGCCTCGTGGCCCGGCAAGAAGCCTCCCGGCGCTGAACCCACCGGGCCACATGGGGGCAGGCTTGATCAGCCCATGTGCAAGCCGCCATTGACCGAAAAATCGGCCCCCGTGGCAAAGCCAGCTTCGTCTGAGGCCACCCACGACACCATCGAAGCGATTTCTTCGGGTGTACCCAAACGCTTAACGGGGATGGTGGCCACGATTTTTTCGAGCACATCTGGGCGGATCGCGCGAACCATCTCGGTGCCGATGTAGCCTGGCGATACGGTGTTCACCGTCACGCCCTTGTTGGCAACCTCTTGCGCCAAAGCCATCGTGAACCCGTGCATGCCCGCCTTGGCAGCCGAATAGTTGGTTTGGCCAAACTGGCCCTTCTCGCCGTTAACCGACGAGATGTTGATGATGCGCCCCCAGCCCTTGTCGAGCATGTCGTCGATCACCTGTTTGGTAACGTTAAAGAGGCTGTTGAGGTTGGTATCGATCACCGAATCCCAATCGGCCTTGCTCATCTTGCGGAACATGCCATCACGGGTGATGCCCGCGTTATTCACCAGCACATCCACCGTGCCCAGTTCAGCCCTCACCCGCTCGAACGCGGCCTTGGTTGAATCCCAATCCGACACATTGCCCACCGATGCATAAAAGGCGTAGCCCTGCTCTTTTTGTTCGGCCAGCCACTTGACGTGATCACGGCTCGGGCCACATCCTGCCACCACGATAAAGCCATCTTTGTGCAGGCGCTGGCAGATCGCCGTGCCGATGCCGCCCATGCCACCGGTCACGTAGGCCACTTTTTGAGTCATCACTTCATCTCCTTGAAAAAATATCGGTGCAGCAGTTTGTGATTCAGCGCCGCCGCACCCCGAATATCAACGCTCGACGGTCAGAGCCACGCCCATCCCGCCGCCGATGCACAGTGATGCAATGCCTTTTTTGGCACCGCGCTTTTGCATTTCGTGCAGCAAGGTCACGAGGATGCGACAGCCCGACGCACCAATGGGGTGGCCGATGGCGATGGCGCCGCCGTTGACGTTGACCTTGCTGGTATCCCAGCCCATTTCTTTGTGTACGGCACATGCCTGCGCCGCAAACGCCTCGTTGATTTCGAGCAGATCGAGATCAGCGGCTTTCCAGCCTGCGCGCTCAAGTGCTCGGCGAGATGCGGGCACCGGCCCCATGCCCATGATGGCCGGATCGATGGCCGCACTGGCATACGAGGCAATGCGTGCCAGCGGCGTGAGGCCCAGTTGCGCTGCTTTTTTGGCGCTCATCACAACCACGCCGGCGGCGCCATCGTTGATACCCGAGGCGTTGCCTGCCGTCACTGAGCCCGCCTTATCGAACGCTGGGCGCAAACCAGCCAGCGCTTCGGCAGTGGTTTTGCGGTTGAGATATTCGTCTGTATCGAAGACGATGGGATCGCCTTTTTTCTGCGCGATCAGCACGGGCACGATTTCGTCTTTGAAACGCCCAGCGTCTTGGGCTGCTGCGGCCTTGTGCTGCGATGCCAGCGCCAGCGCATCTTGTGTCTCGCGAGTGATGCCGTACTGCTTGGCCACGTTTTCTGCGGTAATGCCCATGTGGTACTGGTTGTACACGTCCCACAGACCATCGGTGATCATGGAATCCACCAACTTCCAATCGCCCATGCGCTGGCCGTCGCGCGAGGCGGGCAGCAGATGCGGCGACAGGCTCATGTTTTCTTGCCCGCCAGCGATCACGATTTCAGCATCGCCATCGCGGATGGCCTGCGCCGCCAGCATCACGGCCTTGAGCCCCGACCCGCAAACCTTGTTGATCGTCATGGCCGGCACACTGTGTGGCAAACCAGCCTTGATCACGGCTTGCCGCGCCGGGTTCTGGCCGCATCCGGCCTGCAGCACCTGGCCCAAAATCACCTCACTGATTTGCTCACCACTGAGCCTGGCGCGCTCAAGCAGCGCCTTAATCACGGTGGCGCCCAAATCGGCTGCAGGCGTTTTGGCCAGCGTGCCACCAAACTTGCCTACGGCCGTGCGGGCGGCGGCAACGATCACGATGTCGGTCATGGCTGTGCTCCTTGAGGGGTGGGATCCGGGCGCCTAGTGCGTGAGTGCACCGCAAGATGCAGTACGGATCGCGGGTTGAAAAAAAGGTTCAGGCTCGGCGTTTAACGTATCGCCCCGGCGCCGGCTCGATAGCGGGATGGCGTCTGTTGCCGGGCTGTTTGGGCGCGCTCACCAGCCGCCCACCTTGGCCCTGCAGCCAGCGAGACCATGCTGTCCACCAACTGCCCGGGTGTTCGGTTGCGGCATCCAGCCACTGCATTGCGCTCAGTTTTCCGTCTTCACCAGAGACGGTGCGTGTCCAGTAGCTGCGTTTGTTTTTTGAAGCGGGATTGATCACGCCAGCGATGTGCCCCGAGGCGCCAAGCACAAAGGTTTTGTGGCCGCGCAAGATGCGTGTCGATGCGTAGGCGCTGTCCCACGGCACGATGTGATCTTCGCGTGATGCATAGATAAAAGCCGGCTCATCGAGCGTTGTGAGATCAACCGGCTCGCCGCACACATTGAGCTTGCCCGGCTCTTTGAGTTCGTTTTGCAGATACGTGTGGCGCAAATACCAGCAATACATCGGCCCGGGCAGATGGGTCGAGTCGGAGTTCCAGTAGAGCAAATCAAACGCAGGCGGCGTGTTGCCCTTGAGGTAGTTGCCCACCACGTAGTTCCAGACGAGATCGTTGGGCCTCAAAAACGAAAACGTCGCCGCCAGCTCTTGCCCTTTGAGCAGCTGTCCGCCACCCGGGCTCTGTGCGCCGATGGTGAGCTCGCGCATTTGCACCATGGCTTCGTCGATAAACACATCAAGGATGCCGGTGTTGCTGAAATCGAGAAACGAAGTCAGCAAAGTGATGCTGTTGATGGGCGATTCGCCCCGCGCCTTGAGCACGGCCATCGCTGTGGCCAGCAAGGTGCCGCCAACGCAAAAACCCAGCGCGTTGATGCGGTCTTGCCCCGAGATGTTTTGCACGGCACGAATGGCCTCGATCACACCTTGCTCGACGTAATCGTCCCAGGTTTTGAGCGCCAACGATTCATCGGGGTTCACCCAGCTGACGACAAACACGCGGTGCCCCTGCTCAACGGCGTAACGCACCAGCGAGTTGTCGGGCTGCAGATCGAGGATGTAGAACTTGTTGATGCACGGCGGCACAAAAAGAATCGGACGCTCATGCACCTGCGCCGTGAGCGGGCGGTATTCGATGAGCTGGATCAGCTCGTTTTCAAACACCACATCGCCCGCTGTTGAAGCCACGTTGCGCCCAACTTCGAACACCGATTCATCGGTTTGCGCCATGTAGCCGCGCTTGAGATCGGCCAGCAGCTGATCGAGCCCGGCCTGCAGCGTTTTTCCGCCGCTCTCAACGGCCAGGCGCAGCGCCTCGGGATTGAGCGCAAGGTAGTTCGACGGGCTGGCCGCATCCACAAACTGCTGCACGGCAAAGCGCACGCGCTGGCGACTTTTTTCGTCGCCCTGCAGGCTGTCGGCCAGCTTCGAGAGCGTGTTTGCGTTGAGCAGATACATGCCCGCCGTAAACGCGGCCATCGGGTTACTCGCCCAATCAGTGGCCGAAAAACGGCGATCAGCAAGCGACGGCACACTGGCCGTGCGCAGCGTTTGGTTCCACAACTCAGTGGCCTGCTTAACGTAATCGGCTTGCAAGGCCTCGAGCGTTTGGGCCGGCACACTCAGGCCAGCGAGCTGCCCCATGGCCTGGCCCACGCTGGCGCCAAATGCCGAGGCGGCCTGATCAAACGGCCAGCGCTGCTGTCCAGCCTCTGTCGATGCTTGTTCTGCCGTTTTTTTGCTGCGCTCAGATGGGTTTGAACCCACGCTGCCGCGCTTTGTGCGCGACCGTGACGTAACTGCCATGTGTCTCCTCTAGCTTGAATTTGCAGCGCGGCACGCTCAATGCGTGTCTACATGCTTCGATTCTGGCATCGCTTTGTGGCTGATCCTTGACCCACCAAAAGAGCAACGCTCACCATTGCGATGCCCGACAATGCCGCGCATGTGGATCGTAGGCATTGTCTTCATCGCTTGGCTTTATGTGGCATCGCTGATGGCGATTGCAGAGGCCGTGAGCACCAGCGGCAGTTTGCTTGGCGCGGTATTCACGTTTGTGCTCTACGGCGCGGGGCCGATGGCACTGGTGCTGTATCTGCTCAACACGCCCGCCCGGCGCCGGGCCCAGCGGGCGATGCCTCTTGATGAGGCGTCATCGAATCCAGATGGCAGCGCCCATGCGGCCCGTAACACCCGCATCGCGCCTGAACGAAAAGAATCGTGAATCGCCGGTCGGCCAGCATCCTCCACTGAGGTGGATCACGCCGGCGCGCTGCAAACGTTCGCGCGCCAAGCCAGCCAGATCCGCCCACCAGCGTTGACGTTCGTTGGCGACAAAGCCTGCCGCGCTCACGCCCGGCACGATCTCGCGGCCAAACGCCTGCAACACATCGGCGCCCACTTCAAAATCGTCTGGCCCGATGCACGCACCCAGCCAAACGCTCACCTCGTGCGGCTCGCATGCCGCCAGCGCGGCCACGCTCTGCAAGGTGTTTTCGAGCACCCCTGAAGCCAGGCCGCGCCAGCCGGCATGCGCTGCACCCACGGCCCGGCCATTGGGTGCCGCAAAGAGTGCCGGCAGGCAATCGGCTGTCTGGATCAAACAGGCCAAGCCGCGCTCGGTGGTTACGCATGCATCGGCCTCGTGGCACAGCGCCGCCTGGGGCCACGCATCGCGAGCATCCACCTGCACAACCACACTGCCATGAACCTGTTTGAGATACACCGCCGGCACGCCGGCATAGCGCGCCAACCGTTCACGGTTGCCCGCCACGGCGGCGGAGGCATCGCCCACAAATTCGCCCAGATTCATCGAGGCATATACCCCTTGGCTGACACCGCCGGAGCGAGCGCTCATGAGTGCGCCCACTTGTGCTGGCAATCCCTTGGGCACCAGCCAATCAGCGGGCCATGGATCAGCGGCAAACGATGTGAAATCTGTAGCGTGCGGCATGCGGCGAGTGTAGAGATAGCCGCAAAAAACCAAAGCGCCGCCGCCGCCCAGCACCGCCGTGCCTGCCGCTATGATGCGCGCCCGATATGTCGCCCCACCTTGCCCGCCACACACCACAGCAGCGTCTGCCCGCCAACCCGAAGTTGCGGCGCTGGTTGGGCGCCCCTGGCTCGCTGAGCCAGCGGCTGCGCGATACGGGCCAGCGCTTCGAGGTGCGTTTATTGAGCCAAGGCACACGGGCTGCGTTGCCGGGTGAGGCCGCCAGTGTGGGCGCACGCCGCGTGCACGCCCGCGAGGTGTTGCTGCTGGTTGATGATCAACCGCTGGTTTACGCCCGTAGCGTTACGGCAGCCATCAACGTCACCAGTGCGTGGCGTTCGCTGCGCGCGCTGGGTTCGCGTCCACTGGCCGAGTTGCTGTTCAGCCAGCGCTGGGTGCATCGCTCACCACTGCAGGCGCTGCGCATGGCCCCGCATTCGGTGTGGCTGCGCCATCTGCAAAAACACTGCGCTCCTCACGCACCAACGCTGGCCAGCCGCCGCGTGATCTGGGCGCGGTATTCGGTGTTCATCAAGGGCGGACGCTCGCTGCGCGTGCTTGAAGCCTTTGCGCCCGAGATCGTGCGGCGCGCAACACGCTGAGCATCAAACGCGGGCGCTACACTCGTTCGCATGTTTTCGCACCGCCGCATCCAGCATTGCCAATCCTGCGGCACCTCGGTCGAATACCGTGTGCCCACCGATGACAACCGCGACCGTGCCGTGTGCCCGGCGTGCGGGCACATCCATTACGTCAACCCGCTCAACGTGGTGGGCACCTTGCCGGTTTGGCAGGATCAGGTGTTGCTGTGCCGGCGCAACATCGAGCCGCGCCTGGGTTTTTGGACGCTGCCCGCAGGCTTCATGGAGCTGGGCGAAACCACCGAAGAAGGCGCCCGCCGCGAAACCGACGAAGAAACCGGCGCACGCATCGAGTTGCAAGGGCTCTACACCGTGCTCAACGTGGTTGGTGCCGGACAGCTCCACCTCTACTATCGAGCCCGGCTGCTCGACATCGATTTCGCGCCCGGCCCCGAAACCATCGAGGCACGGCTGTTTGGCGAACACGAAATCCCCTGGGATCAGCTGGCCTTTCGCACCGTACGCGAAACCCTCAGGCACTTTTTTGCCGATCGCCGCAGCGGGCATTTCGGCGTGCATTGCGCCGATATCACCTAAAGCGCAGCCTCATCGCAGCAATCAACGCGTTACGGCAGGGCCGGTTACCCCATCGATGCCGCATGCCCACAGCGCCTGCACGTCGCTGTCGAGCATCACCCCTTCGGCATACACCTGCAGCCCCAGCCCATGCAGCATCGATGCCATGCCGCGCACATGCGCCGCACGGGCATCGTCTTCAGCCACCCCCTGCACCACAGCCGCATCAAGCTTGACGTAATCCAGCCCGGATTCAAACAACTGCTCGATACGTGCCAGGCGCTCGCCGGCGTGTTCGAGCCCCACGCGCACCCCCAGCGGGCGCACCTGCCGGCACAACTCGCGCACCAGATCAAAGCGCTCGAACGCCGCAGCCTCAGGGATCTCGAGCCACAGGCGCCCCGCCGCTTCGGGCGTGCGCTCAAGCAACGCGCACAACCGAGGCACAAAGCCGCTGTCGAGCAACGAGGCCGACGACACGTTTACCCCGCGCGCATACCCATCTGCCGTCATCGATTCGAGCGCCATGCTCACGGCCAGCTCATCCACACCAACCATCAAGCCGGTGCGCAGCGCCAGCGGCAGCCAATAGGCAGCTTCGTCGTAGCCGTTTTCAGGGTCAATCTGCAAACGCAGCGGGCACTCGTAATGCAGCAACGCGCTGTGTTGATCCACCAACGGAAAGCTCATCAAACGCGCACGCCGCTGTGCCACGGCAGCCGCAATACGCTGACGCCATTCGTCCTCACCCTGCAGCGCATGCGGGCGCTCTGGTTCATCGTCTGCCTCAGCCGCAAAAGCCCCCCTGCTCTCAGCGCGCGCCAAAAGCTCATCGGCTGCGGCCAACACCGCTTGCACGCTCATTCCACGCCGCCAGCCCACACCGGCCACCACCACCTCAACCGCATTACCCAACGCAGCACACGCCGGCCTGAGATGCTCAACCACGGCTTTGGCCTGCGCCTGCCCCCCCTCACCGCGCGGCAGCAGCATGGCGAAATCGGCGCCGTTGAGCCGCCCCAAAGCGGTCGCCGCATCACCCGCATGCCCCAGCCAATCGCTCGTGAGCGCTGTCAAGCGCGCCGCCAGCGTCTGCAGGATGTGATCCGTGCCGTGATGCCCGACATCTCGATTGAGGTGATGCAGATGCAGCACCCTCACCAACAACAACGAGCCCTCGTGGACACCGCCTTCACGGCTGATGGCAGCGTCAAACTGCCCCAAAAAATGCCGTCGGTTCGACACCCCCGTAACCGTATCGCAATGCGCCTGCACACGCAGCAACTCAACCTGCAGGGCCTGATCCTCAAACACCGATTTCAGCCGCCGCACCACCGCATTCATTGCTCGCGTCAGCCGCGCCAACTCGGGCACCTGTGGCTCGGGCACCGTTATGAATCGACGCTCAACCAAAGCCTGCGCCTGCTCAATGGTGGCGCGCAAAGGGCGCTTGATCCAACGCATGCCAAACGATGCCAACGCGCCAGCCGCAACACCGCAAAACAGCAACCACAACGCCGTCTGCAAGGCACCTCGCCACAACTGCGCGTAGGCAAAAGACGATTGGCTCACCACCTCGAGCGTGCCCAACGCCCGCCAGCCATCCGACACCTGTGCCACCCCGGGGTGAGACGCGATCGGCGCCAGCTGCACAAACCACGCCGGCACATCACCGAGCTGATCCACCGATGCCACACGCTCCACCAGCGTCCGCCCATCGCCCGCACGAAGCCGAATCAAGCGGTAGTAGCCCGTATCGAACTGTGCCGAAATCGCCAGCTCGATCAACGCCGCATCCCCCTGCTGCTGAGACAGCGTCAACGCCAACGATTGCGCGTTGTCGCTGTTCTTCAGCCGCAACTCGGTTTCGAGGTAATCGCGCGCCGACACCATCCACACCCCGAGGCTGCCCACCGACGCCAGCACCACCATGCCCAGCAACAACAGCCACACCCGACGGATCAACGACATATGCCTCCCGCGCTCATGCTCGCCATCTCAAACACCTTACCAAACCCCCTCTTGCCGGGCTTTGCTCAACACATCGCGCCAGCGCGACAGCCGCGCCACCGGATCACCCGCGTCTGCCTTGCCCACCCCCTGCCACAAACCTTCGGCATTGAAACTGAACACCGGCGCCAGATCAGGCCGCTTTGAAGCCGTGCGGATCTCGCCCACCAAGTTATCAAGAATCAGCGGCTGCTCATCTGGCGACGGATAGTAGGCCAGCACCATATGCGCCTGCACCGAACCGCGTGAACCGCCCACCAACGCACGCACGTACACCAGGCGCAACTTGGGGCCGGGCACGCCCAACGCGATCAGCGTGAAATATTTCGAGATCGCGTAATCCTCGCAATCGCCCTGCCCCTTGCTGAGCAACTCCAAAGGGCTGGCCCAATAATCATTTGCACCCCAGGTTTCGGTATCTTCACGAAAAGCAATGCGCTCGTTGAAGAACTGATTCACGCCGTGCACGCGAGCGATTTCTTCTTGCGACGCCAACCCGGCCATGGCCTGAACCAACAACCGCGCCTCGCTCGCTGCGCGAGCGCCCAAACGAGCCGCCGATTGCGCAAAGCGCTCGCTATCCCAGGTTTGTGCCCACAGCCCGCCCCAACCCAACCCCAACAACAGCAAAAACGCACGCAGCCAAACACCCACCGCACGCCAATTGCAACGGCAAGCACCAACCCCACCCAGGGGGCCGCTGGAGATGATTCGAATAGAAAAGGTCAAGACGTATAAGAAAACCCGTACCGCTCGTTCTCGTCATCAAAGACACAAACTTGAGCGAAGCGGGCCCTTTTTTCAGCCACCGGACACATCCCACCTCACCCCCCCTCAAATGAAGGGGGAGGTTCACACCACCGCGCTTGTTTCCAGATGTGTGCAGCGCGTAGAGTACGCATGTTGGGGCCGCCTCGTGCGTGCGCCATAAAAGTCTTCGTTCAAACCATCAGGACGACACCATGCGTTTCATCACCGCGCTTCGCTCGATCAGTATTGCAGGCTGCTTGGTGGCAGCAGGTTGGGCTCAAGCCGACACCATCACCTCGACGCTGCCCGCCTACACAGGCAAAGGCATCACGGGCAACACCGAAACGGTTGGCACCTTCAGTTTTGTTTTGCCTGAGGGCCAAACCATTTTGGGCGCAACGCTCGAAGGCCTGTGGGGCAACGCCGGCTCGTTCACCACGGCTGGGCAACAAATCAGCGCCGACGGCCTGCTGGTTGCCACATGCGTCCTCAACACTGCCTGTGCGCAAAGCAAAACAGCCGACAGCGCCAGCCGCCTGTGGTCGTACACCTTCGGCGCCAGTGATTTCGCCACATTGCAAGACGGCGCACTCACCATCACCGATTTGCAAACCGGTTGCTGCGTGATCCGCCTTGGCGAAACCAAACTGACGATCATCACCTCGGCTGTACCTGAGCCCAGCACTTACGCCCTCATGCTGGGTGGTATTGGTGCCGTGGCGTGTGCTGCTCGCCGCCGTCGCATCAACGGCTGAAAAACCGAGCACCTCCCGCGCGCTTGATCGGTGCGCGGCGTCAAAAAGGCGTCCTATGCGGGGCGCCTTTTTGTTTTTATCAAACCTCAGGCATCAAACCCCATGGCTTTTTCTGACAATCTCAAACAGTTGCCCGGCGTCTCACATCTGGCGGCCTTGCGCCTGATAGACGCCAACGCCCGCTTGGCTGGCACGATAGAAAACAAACCCGGGCAAGCCGGATCGCTGGCCATATACGCAGCGCTCGCGCAACGCCATGGCAGCATCAACACCAACGCAGCCGCAGAAGGGCTGGCGCTGTATGCCGAACACACAGCCGACGCCATTGCACACCCCGGCAAACATCCCAACATCGACCGTCTGATTGCCATTCGAGATGGTGGCGAGGCCCTTACTGTTGAGATTGTCCCTGCCTGAGCAAGCGGCATCATTCGCATCGCTCGCTCAAAGACAAAGGGCCCATCACCACCGTGATGAGCCCTTTTTTATTTATCGGCCTCGTTGCGTTGTGCGCTATCAGGCGAAATTAAAGTGATCCGCCTCCATTTGCATCAACACCGAGGTGGGCGCGAGCATCGCCTTGGCATGCGCGTTGGCGCGCGGCAGCAAACGCTCAAAATAAAACTCGGCGGTCTGTAATTTGGCCTTGTAGAACTCAGCCGATTCTTTGCCACCTTTGGCGAGTTTGTCTTGCGCCACCAGTGCCTGCTTGAGCCAGAAGTGGCCCATCATCACAAAGCCTGAGTACATCAAGAAATCGACACACGCTGAACTCACCAGATCGCGGTCTTTGTTGGCTCGCAGCATGATTCTGATTGTGAGCAGCTTCCACTGCCATGCGCGCTTGTAGCAAGCGCGCGCCATCTTGCCGACAGCGCCGCCGCTAAAAAGGTGCGGTTTAGCCTGCGCAATCATTTCGTTGGTGAAATCAAAAACGCATTTGCCACGCGATTGCAGCAGGGTCTTGCGGCCCAGCAGATCGAGCGCCTGAATACCGGTGGTGCCTTCGTACAGCGTTGAGATACGTGCGTCGCGCGCGATCTGCTCCATGCCGTGCTCTTTGATGTAGCCGTGCCCACCAAAAACCTGCATACCCACGTTGGCACACTCAAGGCCCATCTCGGTGATGAACCCTTTGAGAATGGGCGTGAAGAAACCCAGCTTGTCGTCAAACTCTTCGTATTTGGCCTTGTCGCCCAACGCCACACTCACCACCATGTGATCGGCAATTTTGGCGGCGTTGTAAATCATGGCCCGCGCGCCTTCGGCAATGGCCTTTTGCGTGAGCAACATGCGACGCACATCGGCATGCCAGATCAAGGCATCGGCAATGTGATCAGGATCTTTTTTGCCCGACAGGGCTCGCATCGAGCGGCGTTCTTTGGCATAGGGCAGCGCGCCTTGGTAAGACAACTCGGCGTGCGCCAAGCCCTGCACCGCCGTGCCGATGCGGGCGGTGTTCATGAACGTGAACATGGCTTCGAGGCCCTTGTTGGGCTCGGCAATCATGTAGCCGATGGCATCGTCAAAGTTCATCACGCAGGTGGCCGAGGCGCGAATGCCCATCTTGTGCTCAAGTGCGCCCGCAACAACCGCGTTGCGCGCGCCCAGGCTGCCATCTTTATTGACCAAAAACTTTGGCACGATGAACAGCGAGATGCCTCGTGTGCCCTTGGGCGCGTCGGGCAACCGAGCCAGCACGATGTGAATGATGTTTTCGGTGAGATCGTGTTCGCCCGACGAGATGAAGATCTTGGTGCCGGTGATCTTGTAAGTGCCATCGCCGACGGGCTCAGCTTTGGTTTTCACCTGGCCCAGATCGGTGCCGCACTGCGGCTCGGTGAGGCACATCGTGCCCGCCCAACGCCCCTCAACCAGCGGCGGCATGTAGAGGTCTTTTTGCTCTTTGGTGCCAAACTGAAAAACCGTGTTCATGCACCCCAGACTCAAGCCTGGGTACATGGTGAACGACCAATTGGCCGTGCCCATCATTTCTGATTTGATCAGGTTGAGCGACATCGGCAGCTCTTGGCCGCCATATTCTTTGGGATGCGATAGCCCCTGCCAGCCACCGGCTGCGTATTCTTGATAGGCCTCTTTAAAGCCCTTGGGGGTGGTGACCTCACCGCCGTTGATCGTGCAGCCCTCTTGATCGCCCGAGAGGTTCAGCGGCGCGAGCACTTCTTCGCAAAAAGTAGCACAGCCCTCAAGAATGGCGTCGACCATATCCGGCGTGGCTTCGTCGCCGTTGGGCAGGTTTTTGTAGTGGCTTTCGTAGTCGAAAACCTCGTTGAGCAAGAAGCGCATGTCACGCAATGGGGCCTTGTACTGCGGCATTTGTCACCTCGTCGATTCGATTTGATAAAAATTCAAACAAACGTTTGTTCGAAACGGGGCGCAGTTTACACAGATCGATGCCGCGACGTAAGACGCCCCCCCGCTTTGAGTGGGGCGCCGATCTGGCGCATGAGAGGCGTGATCAGCGTGATGGCGATGAAGCAGCAGGAGCAGCGGGCTTCGGCGCTTTCATCACCCGTGTTTTGCCGCTGTTGACAACGAGGATGACCGGATCGCCCGGCTCGAACACCTCGGTGCCCTTGGCCTGCACGATGGAGCGGCGCTCGCCGTTGGGCATTTGCAGCAGGATTTCGTAGGCTTCTTCGCGGGTGCTCAATCGCTCGATGGCATTGCCGGCCACGGCACCCGCCACCGCGCCGATGACGCCCACGACGGCTTGCTCGCGACGACCGCCCACCGAAGCGCCCGCAACGCCACCAACGATGCCGCCAGCGACAGCACCTGTGCCGCTTTGCTGGCCTTCGACCGCCACGGTGCGAACGTTGAGCACAACGGCGTCTTGCACCGATGCCAGGCGTTGCGCCTCATCGCGCTGCACGACATCGGGGCTGGTGGTTGAGCATGCGGCCAGCAGTACGGCGCACGAACACGCAAGGGTGGTGATGAAACGTTGGGGCATAGCGTGCAGCTCAAAAACGGTTATGTGCGGGATGACGCTTGATCTAAGGGGATGGCGTGATCAGATGGCTTGATCGTCGATCTCGCCAGTGCGGATGCGCACAACGCGCTCGACAGGCGTCACAAAAATCTTGCCGTCGCCGATCTTGCCGGTTTTGGCGGCCTTGATGATGGCGTCGATGCAGCGTTCAACGTCTTCATCCTTCACCACCAGCTCAACCTTGACCTTGGGCAAAAAATCAACCACGTATTCGGCGCCACGGTAGAGCTCGGTGTGGCCTTTCTGGCGGCCGAATCCTTTGACTTCAGTAACGGTGAGGCCGGTGACACCAACGTCTGCCAGGGATTCGCGCACTTCTTCGAGTTTGAATGGTTTGATGACGGCGGTGATCTGTTTCATGACGAGGCTCCGGGAGAACAAACAACGGATGGATCCACAACGGTGGGTGAATGAAATTTAAGCACGAAACTTTGAGGTGATGGGGTAGCGCCAATCACGCCCGAAAGCACGATGGGTGATTCGCACGCCGATGGGTGCTTGGCGACGTTTGTATTCGTTGAGCTTGAGCAGCCGCGTAACGCGCTCGACATCAGTGGGCGCAAAGCCCGCAGCGATGATGTCGTCGATGCTTTGGTCTTGCTCCATGTAGCGCTCGATGATGGCGTCGAGCACGTCGTAGGGG